>DASRXV010000067.1:0-16232 GCA_035687325.1 Holophagaceae bacterium | reverse complement strand
AGACGATGGGACCGTCGAGCTACTCTTCCGAAGCGAGGCTTCGAATGGTTGGGGAGGAAGGAATCGAACCCTCACCTGACAGAATCAGAATCTGTTGTCCTACCATTAGACCACTCCCCAAAGAGCGGAACATCAAGCGTAGCAGGGGGCTGGGAATTGGCAAGGGCCTTGTTCCAGGCGGCTGGGGGCCGGTTTCGCCAGGGGCTTGACAAGCGCGAAAAAAAGACGAAACTTGATTCGTGAGGTGACGCGTGCGCGCCTACGGCTACCGGTTTCCAGGATTCGTCGTCGAGCACGGACCCGTGCAGGCGGGCTCGTTGGCGGATGCCAAGGCCCAGATCCGCAAACGGCTCGGGATGTCCAAACTGCCCTGGGGGTTCCAGGTGTGGGATCTGTCCCGGCGGCCGCTGCGGGTGTGGGCCGAGCAGCGGTCCGCGTGATCGAGATCTGATCAGTCCCAGAAGCCATCGAAGAGGGAGGGATTCCATGTGGGCGCATCTGGCGCGCGCTTGAAGAATCGTCCGAGGCCACGCGAAGGCGCAGACAGTTCTTCTACCAGCACCGCATGGCCGCCCGCGTACTGGAGGTTCCACAGCGCGGCGCGGCCGGCCTCCGTGGGTAGCGCGGACAAGGGCAGGCGTAGCACGGTGTCGTGATCCCAGCCGAGGCGGCGGTTCCACCGTTGGAGGGCCAGCATCATGGCGCCATGGGTGTGGCGGGCATCGAAGGGGGCGTTCGCGTCCAGACCTTCTTCGCGGTCATGGTAGGCGCGGCGGCCGTCCTCATCGTTGAAGCGCGCGCCGCCGAAGAGCGCCGCGTCCGCCTGCGGCGCAGCTTCGTCCCAGAGGATGCCCGCGCAAGCCGCGGCCACTTCCAGCGCCCAGTCCCAGGCCGTCCCGGTGCGGCTGAAGGTGGATGACGGCGGCGGATCTTCCGCCATGAGGCCGAGAGCGAGTCCTTCCACGCGGTTGCGCCAGGCGCCGTGGGAGAGCCTGCCCCAGCCGGGCGCGCTGAGTGCGGGGCGCGCCTGCAAGCGCGCGGAACGTTGGATGAGGAGCTGGCGGAGGTTGGCGGCCATGCTCAACCGCCTCAGGCCAGGGCGCCGAAGCCGCCCACGAAGAAATCCGGCACCTTGTCCATGATCGCGCGGGCATCAGGGTAGGCGCGGATGTCGCGGAAGCCCGCGTGCTCTAGCAGCACGCGCCACTGCTCGGGCGTGAGGAAGCCGTGGACGGGGCGCAGCACCGGGTCCAGCTCCACACCACGGAAGGAGTCCATGAAGTTGAAGAGGAACTCCAGGTAGATGGGCTCGTCCAGCGAGGGTTTGAGGCATTCGCCGAAGGCCAGGAGCCCGCCGGGCCTCAGCTTGCGGCGGAGGTCCTTCAGCGCGCGGGGCAGCTGCTTCGCCACATGGAGGACATTGACGCCCACGATGGCATCGAGGCTGCCGTCTTCAATGCCCTGCGCGTCGAAATCGCCGTTGAGGTCGAAGGGACCGAAGGAGAGGTTCAACCCCGGCATCTCCGCGGCCAGTTCGCGCTGGGCGCGGCGGAGGAAGGCGGGCGCCACATCCGTGAAGCGGTAGCCGGCGATGCGGGAGAGGTAGCCCTTCGCGGTACCGTCCTCGTGGAGCATGCGCAGGAAGGAGCCGGAGCCCGCGCCGATCTCCAGGACGCGGGCGCCTTCCGGCAGCCGGTCCCGCAGGGCCATGAGCGGCAGCAGGTTGTTGGGCCGGTAGACGGGGTTGTCGTTGCGGAAGTAGGCGAGCCAGAGCGGGAAGGTGGTGAGGTCGAAGAGCAGCGGCTCGCCGGGCTTGCCGAGCGTGAAGAAGGGCGGGATGACGGCGCGCACGCGGTCCAGCAGATCGAAGGTGGCCATGGCGGGCCCGGCTTCATCAGCCGCGAAGGCGCGGATCTCCGCGAGATCCGTCTGGGGTTCGCCGTTGAGCCGCACGCGATCACCTTCCCGCGTGAGCAGGCCCTGGTCCGCGAGAAAGCCCAGCATCCACCGCACGGGAATGCGGCATTGGGCCGGAAGACCGGCGAGGATCTCATCCGCGTCCGTGCCCGCGCGGAGCTTCGTGTCCCAGCCCAGATCGAGCGCGAGGGCCAGCGCCACGCGCGCGGTGTAGAGCTCGGCGGCGAGGTGCAGGGCGAGGAAGGGCCGGCTGAATCCTTCCCGCAGTTGGGTCCAGGTCTCGCCCGGCAGCTCATCCGCGAGCGCCTCGGGCATGCCGTCGAGCTTGGCTCGGAGCGCGGCGAGGGCCACGCGCTACTCCAGCATTTCGCTGATGCTGCGGCCGCCGTGGATGCGCAGGATGGCGTCGCCGAACATGGCGGCCGTGGAGAGCACCTTGAGGTTGGGCATGGCTGAGGCCTTTTCCGGCGGGATGGGGATGGAGTCCGTCACCACCAGCTCGTCCAGGTTGGCCTCGTTGAGCCGCTCCACCGCGGGGCCGCTGAAGACGGCGTGCGTGACGCCCACGCGCACGGTCTTCGCGCCGAACTTGCGGAGGATGGTGGCGGCCTCCTGGATGGAGCCGCCCGTGGCGATCTCGTCGTCGTAGATGATGGCGTCCTTGCCGTCCACATCGCCGATGAGGGCCACGCTCTTGGCCTTTTCCGAATCGTCCGAGCGTCGCTTGTCGATGATGGCCATGGGCGTGCCGAGCCGTTTCGCGAAATGCCCCGCGAACTTCGCGGCGCCCGCGTCGGTCGCCACGACGACGGCGTTGGAGAGGTCCTGGCGCTTGAAGTGGCGCGTGAGGATGGGGGTGGCCAGCAGCTGGTCCGCGGGCTTGCGGAAGAAGCCCAGGATCTGCGGCGCGTGGAGCGTCATGGTGAGCACGCGGTCTGCGCCGGCCGTCTCCAGCAGGTCCGCCACGAGCCGCGCCGTGATGGAGATGCGCGCCTCGTCCTTCTTGTCGGAGCGGGCGTAGGGGAAGTAGGGCAGCACGGCCGTGATGCGCGCGGCGGAGGCGAACTTGAGCGCGTCGATGGTGATGAGCAGCTCCAGCAGGTTGTCGCTCACCGGCGGGCAGGAGGTCTGGATGACGAAGACATCCGATTCGCGGACATTCTCCTCGATCTTCACCTTCATGTTCTCGTTGGAGAACCGCGTCATCTTCAGGCGCCCCAGCGGCATGCCGATGTGCCCGGCGATGCCCGCGGCCAGCTCGTGATGGCTGCTGCCTGAAAAGACTTTCATGTCTCCGAACATCTCGACCTCTTCCGTGAAGGTTGATTCTAGCTAGACCGTGCCGCCGCTGACGCGGCTGATGCGCGCGCCGACGCCCTGGAGCTTCCTGTCCAAGCCCGCGTAGCCGCGGTCCAGGTGGTAGATGCGGTCCACAGTGGTGGTGCCCTCCGCCACGAGCCCGGCGATGACGAGGGTGGCGGATGCCCGCAAGTCGGTCGCCATCACGGTGCAGCCCGTGAGGGGCGAGGGGCCCGCGATGATGGCCGTGCCGCCGTCGATGCGCAGGTTCGCGCCCAGGCGCTCCAGCTCCATCGCGTGCTGGAAACGGTTCTCGAAGATCGTCTCCTTGATGACGCTGATGCCCGCGGCCTGGGTCATCACGGCCATGGCCTGGGCTTGCAGGTCCGTGGGGAAGGCGGGGTAGGGCGCCGTAGTGATATCGCGGGCGCGGAGCTTCTGACCCTTCTCGCGCTGGATGCGGAGCTGGGGCCCGTCCTGGCCGGTCCGCTCCGTGAGGACGCAACCGCAGCGGTCCAGCAGCTCGATGAGGGAGCGCACATGCTCGGGCACCACGCGGTCCAGCACCACATCACCGCCGGTGACGGCGGTGGCGCAGAGGTAGGTGCCGGCCTCGATGCGATCGGGGATGACGGTGTGCTCGGCGGGATGGAGCGCGGCCACGCCCGTGATGATGAGCGTCGTGGTGCCGGTGCCCTCGATCTTCGCGCCCATCTTTTGAAGCAGTTCCGCGAGATCGCCGATCTCGGGCTCCATGGCGCAGTTTCGCAGCGTCGTCACGCCGTCTGCCAGGGTGGCCGCCATGAGCAGGTTCTCCGTGGCGCCCACGCTCACCTTGTCGAAGGTGTGGTCCATGGCCCTGAGGCGGCTGCCGGGGACGCGGGCCTCCACATAGCCCTTGTCGATCTCGATCTCTGCGCCCATGCGCTGCAACGCCTCCAGGTGCAGGTTCACAGGCCGGGCGCCGATGGCGCAGCCGCCGGGCAGGGACACGGAGGCGCGGCCGTAGCGGGCGAGCATGGGCCCTAGCACGAGGATGGAGGCGCGCATGGTCTTCACGAGGTCATAGGGCGCGCGCAGCTCGCCCTTCTCCAGATTCACGGCCCGGATCTCCGCCGCCAGCTCGAGCCCGTCCACATGCGGCGTCCGCTCCACGGCGCAGCCGATGCCTTCGAGCACCTTCAGCATGGTGCGGATGTCGGACACGGCGGGCAGGCCTGAGAGCTTCACGGGGCCGTCCGCCAGAAGGCCCGCGGCGATGCAGGGCAGGGCCGCGTTCTTGGCGCCGCCCACGCGGATGCGCCCTGACAGGGCGAGGCCCCCTTCGATGACCAGACGATCCACGCCGCCTCCCGGAAGGGTCCAGTCTAGCGGGGCTCCCCAGATTCGCCCTTGCGGGATCGAGCCGGGGCGGGTCTACTGGGCTCCATCGTCATACGAGGCCTGTCCATGCGCCACATCCCTCTGCTGCTCTCCTCCACCATGACTCTGGCCCTCGCCGCAGGCGCGCCCATCAAGCTCTCGGTGGATGCCAGCATGGCGCCCCAGCATCATCTGCACGCAGTGGAGCGCATCCCCGCGAGCCCCGGCGCGCTCACGCTCTTCTACCCCAAGTGGATTCCCGGCGAGCACGGCCCCACAGGACCCTTGCAGGATCTGGTAGGCCTGCACTTCACGGCCAACGGCAAGGAGCTCTCCTGGACCCGCGACGCCGTGGAGATGTACGCCTTCCACCTGGATGTGCCCGCAGGCGCGGACGCGGTGGATGTGGCCCTCGACTTCCTCACGCCCTCCGGCGGCAACTTCTCCGCGGGCCCCTCCAGCACGGACGCGCTCTCGCTCCTGAGCTGGAACACGGTGCTGCTCTATCCGCTGGGGGAACAGAGTGACGCCATCACCGTGGACCCTTCCGTGAAGTTGCCTGAGGGCTGGAAGTTCGGGACGGCGCTGGAAGTGGCCAGCGAGAATGGCGCGAGCGTTTCTTTCAAACCCGTGAGTCTCACGACGCTGGTGGATTCGCCGGTCCTCACGGGCCGCTACTTCAGAAAAGTGGATCTGGGTGAGAGCCTTGGCCGCCCGCATCATCTGGACATCGCGTCGGACACGGAATCCTCCCTCGCCATCACGCCGGAGACCACGCAGCACTTGAAGAACCTCGTCACGGAGAGCGGCGCCCTCTTCGGCGCGCGGCACTACCAGCACTACGATTTCCTCCTCACGCTCAGCGACAACACGGCCCACTTCGGCCTGGAGCACCACCAAAGCAGTGACGATCGCACGGCAGAGAAGAGCCTCGTGGATCCCGCCGAGCTGAAGCTCTTCTCCGGCCTGCTGCCCCACGAGATGGTCCATAGCTGGAACGGCAAGTTCCGCCGCCCCGCCGGGCTCGCCACCGGCAACTACGACACGCCCATGAAGGGCGAGCTGCTGTGGGTCTACGAGGGACTCACCCAGTACCTCGGCTCTATCCTCACGGCGCGCTCGGGACTCTGGACGGCGGAGGACTACCGCGGCGAGCTGGCGAATGTGGCCGCCTATCTCGACGCCCGCCCCGGCCGCGCCTGGCGGCCTCTTGCCGACACCGCCGTGGAGGCGCAGGTGCTCTACAACTCGCCCGGCTACTGGTCCGCCTGGCGCCGCGGCGTGGATTTCTACGATGAAGGCCTGCTCATCTGGCTGGACGCCGACACCACCATCCGCCAGCTCACCAAGAGCAAGAAGAGCCTCGATGATTTCTGCCAGGCCTTCCACGGCGCGCCCAGCACAGACCCAGAGGTAAGGCCCTACACGCTCGATGATGTCGTCGCGGCCCTGAACAAGGTGGCGCCCTACGACTGGGCGGGCTTCCTCAAGACACGCATCTACGACATCGCGCGCCACGCGCCCATGGATGGCATCACCCACGGCGGGTGGAAGCTTGTGCACGGAGACAAGCCCACGGACTTCGCCAAGACCGCTGAGCGTGGCGGCGTGAACGCCTCTGGTATTCCCTGGGTCTCTCCGTGAGCACCAAGGGCGATATCACCGATGTGCTCCCTGACGGCCCGGCCTTCAAAGCGGGCTTCATTCCCGGCATGGGCATAGTCTCCGTGGACGGTCGCGCCTTCAGCGGCGAGGTTCTGAAAGAGGCCATCCGCGGCGCCAAGGACGGCAGGGACCCCATCCGTCTCACAGTGAAGAGCGGTCCCTTCGTGAAGGAGTTGGCCGTGGACTATCACGGCGGCGAACGCTATCCGCGCCTGGAACGGGTGGAAGACGCGCCAGACCTGCTGACGCAGATCCTGGCGCCGCACGCGAAGTAGGGCTCAGTCGCCGAGCACCCGGCCGTGCAGGGCGCTTCGCGAAAGCGGGCCCCAGGTGCGGCCGTCCTCGCTGCGGGGGCGGTTGTCGCCCAAGACAATGTAGCCATCGCCGCAGGACCAGGGCCCGCCGTCGCTCGCGTCCACCTGGCCCACATAGGGCTCGCGGAGGCGTGCGCCGTCGATCCAGAGATCGCCACCCCGTTCCGACATGGTCTCACCCGGCAGGCCGATGACGCGCTTGATGGCGGACCCATCAGGTCCCTCCACGATCCATACCTGGCCGCGCTGCGGCGGCCCCGCGCACCAGGACCACAGGGCGAAGACGAGCTGCCTATCCCGGAGCCCCGGCTCCATGCTGTGGCCTTCTACCTTCACCGGGTGCAGGACGGCCAGGGGCGAGAGCGCGAGGGCGAACGCGAGGCCATAGGGCCAGAACCGCCTCACGATTCGGCCTTGCGCGGCCCGAACAGCGATTGCAAGGCCAGCAGAGTTAGCAGCGCGTCTCGCGCGAGGTCGAGCCGCATGCTTCGCAATCGTTCCGCGACGCTGCGAACCACGGGTGAAGCGCCGAAACAGCCGCAGTCCACGGGATTGCCCCGAGCGAGGTTGATGGCCAGCGCGCCCATGAACACCACCAGCAGCGCGAGCGAGATGAGCGCCGCGCTGCGCCGGGCAAGGCCGGTGAGGAGCGCGAGGGCTGCCAGCAGTTCGAGCCAAGGCAGGGCCAGCGCGAGGGGAGCCAGGGTCGCGTCAGGAAGAAGGCGGTAGGCGTGCAACGCCTCCGCGAAGCCAGGCGGGTCCGCGATCTTGGGCAGCGCAGCCGCGAGGAAGACGGCGCCGATGAGCCAGGCGCTCAGGCGCAGACCCCACGGGCTCCGGAGCTTCGCGAGAAAGCCGTTCATGGCGCCTCCCCGCGGGACACGGGCCAGCCCCGGGCGGTCCAGTCCGGATAGCCGCCCGTATAGACGCGCAGGTTCCTGAATCCCGCCATCCAGAGCTTCTGCGCCAGGAGGTGCGAGTCCTCGCAGTCGCCGCCTGCGCAGTAGACGATCGTGGGCAGGAGCGGATCGGCCTTCGCCGCCTGGAGCTCGGCGATCTTCGCCGAGAGGCCATCTTCCCACACAGGCAGGCACCGCGCGCCGAGGATATGCCCCGCGGCGTAGACCTCCGACCGGCGGGCGTCGAGGATCAGCGCGCCGTGGAGCTGGAGCCAGCGGGCCGCGTCCCCGTCCACCTCGGCATAGGCTTGCCCTTGCAAAGTTGGATAGCGCGCCAGGAGGGCCGCCGGGTCCCAGTTCACGGACTCGGGAGGCGGCAGCTGTTTGGCTTTGGCGGGAACCTCAGGGCGCGGTTTCGCGGGGGGCGTTCCGGTCTGCGCCGAAACGGCAGGGGGCGGTGGTGGCGGAGCAAGTGTGTGGGCCAGGAGCACAGCCGGCTGGGGCAGCCAGGAGAGACGCCGGGTGGGGCCCGCTGCACGGTTAGAAATCCACGCGCAGAGCAGCGCGGCCGCGGCGAAGGCCGGGATCTCAAGGACGGGATGCCAGCCGCGCCTCATGCCTTCACGGCCAGGCGCCGCCCGCGTCCATCCACCAGCGCCACCGAGATGAGCTTCGCGGGCGTCGCCAGCGTGGGCGCGAGATCGCGCATGAGCTTCTCCGCCAGTTCCAGCGGCCCGTCCAGGCCCAGATCCGAAAGGAGCTTGCCCTGCATGGGCGCCAGCAGCGTGTCCAGCGCGGCCTCAAGATCCCGGAAATCCACCACCACATCCATGGCGTCGAGGCCCTTGCGACCCGCCACGACCTCCACCAGGTAGTCATGGCCCTCCCAAGTCCCGTCCGCTCGGCGGAACACCACCGACAAAGGCCGCTCGACTGCGGCCTCGAAGGCGAAGGCATGGCTTGAAGGCTCCATGTCCCCAGTCTGCCATCGCCAAGCTACACTGGGGGGTCTGCTTGGAGATGGTATGCGGGACTTCTCGACCCAGAGCGCGCGGCCCGGCGTGGAGCGGGAGGAGCTGGATTTCGATGTGCTCTTCGTGGGGGCGGGTCCTTCGAACCTGGCGGGGCTCTGGCGCCTGCTGGATCACATCGAAGCCCACAATAAGCGCCTCGGCGTGAAGAAGCTCGAGGGCCTCACCATCGGCCTCATCGAGAAGGGCGACGAGATCGGCGACCACGCCTTCTCCGGCGCGGTGCTGGACCCCATCTTCCTCAAGGATCTCTGCCCCGACTTCATGGCCAAGGGCTTTCCCAGCGAGGGCGAAGTGACGAAGGAGGAGGTCTGGGCCTTCTCGGACCGCGAGGGCTTCCAGTTCCCCGTGCCGCCGCCCTTCCTCCAGAATCATGGCAATCACATCGTGAGCCTGTCCAAGATGGTCCGCTGGATGGCGGAGCAAATCGAGGCTCGCGCCGTGGATGGGGTGGATGTCATGCTCCTGCCCGGCTTCGCAGGCATCAGCGTGCTGTGGGAAGACCAGCCCGACGGCACAAAGAAGGTCGTGGGCGTGCAGACGGCCGATAAGGGCGTGAACGCGGACGGCACCAAGCGCTCCAACTTCGAGCCCGGCAACCTCCTGAAAGCGAAAGTGACGGTTTTCGGCGAGGGCCCCCGCGGCCACTTGGCCCGGGAACTGGAAGCCGAGCTGAACCTGCAGGCCACCGCGCTGAATCCCCAGGCCTACGAGATGGGTGTGAAGGAAGTGTGGGAGGTGCCCGAGGGCAACATCGAGCCGGGCATGGTCATCCACACCACCGGCTGGCCCCAGCCTGAAGGCGAGAGCGGCGGCTCCTGGGTCTACTCCCTGGGCGGCAAGCAGGTCTCCATCGGCTATGTGGTGAGCCTGGACTCGAAGGACCCCTTCGTGGACGCGCACCTCATGCTCCAGAAGTTCAAGCAGCACCCCCGCATCGCGCCCATCCTCCAGGGCGGCAAGATGCTCCAGTACGGCGGCAAGGCCATCGCCATCGGCGGATGGAATTCCATGCCGAAGCTGGCCTTCGCGGGCGGCATGCTGGTGGGCGATTCGGCGCAGATGGTGAACGCCGCGCGGCTCAAGGGCATCCACCTCGGCATGAAGGGCGGCATGGTGGCGGCCGAAGTGATCCTCAAGGCGCTGGTGGAGGGCGACTTCTCCGATGCCAGCCTCATGCGCTACAGCAAGCTCTACATGGATTCGCTGGCGGGCAAGGAGCTCTACCGCTCCCGCAACTTCCACGGCGCAGTGGAGCACGGCCTCACCATCCCCGCGATGATGAAGATCGGCCTCTCCATGACGGACAACGACGGCTGGATGCCCGGCGAGCCCTTCATGGCCCGCAGCGACGCTTCCATGACCCAGACCACTGAGGAGTACTACGGCAAGGCGGGCATGAAGCGGGAGGACCTGGACTGGGGCGTCAGCTTCGGCAAGGGCACGTCCATCTCCAAGCTGGATGATGTCTTCGCCAGCGGCACGCTCCACGACGAGCACCAGCCCGGCCACCTCAAGATCGTGAAGGGCGACGATGTCTGCGTCACCTGCTACGAGGAGAAGGGCGCGCCCTGCACCATCTTCTGCCCCGCACAGGTCTACGAGATGCATCCGGACGACAAGGGCGCCGTCAGCAAGGTGGACATCGCCTTCTCGAACTGCGTCCACTGCAAGACCTGCGACATCAAGTGCCCTGAGGAGAATGTCATCTGGACCCCGCCCGAAGGTGGCGGCGGTCCCAAGTGGACGATCCTCTAGCATTCGAGGGCGCCGGGAAACCGGCGCCCTTCGTTTATGCTGTCCGCATGGCTCTGGACCCCCGCCTCCTCGAGATCATCTGCTGCCCCGATTGCCGCGGCGATCTGGAGCCGCGCGCGTCGGATCTGAAGTGCAGAGCCTGCGGCCTCGTCTACCCCATCGAGGACGGCATCCCCGTCCTGCTGGTGGACCGCGCGGTGAAGGAGGCCTGATGCGTCTCGACAAGGCCCGCGCCGCGCAGCTGCTGGGGGAACTGAAGGGCGCGCCGGTGCTCGTCTTCGGCGACCTCATGCTGGACGAGTACCTCTTCGGCGAGGTGAACCGCATCTCGCCGGAAGCTCCCGTGCCCATCGTGCGGGTGCTGCGCGAATCCGCCGTGCTGGGCGGCGCCGCCAATGTGGCCGCGAACCTGAAAGCGCTGGGCGCCGAGCCCATCCTCGTGGGCACGCTGCGGCAGGACGTCGCGGGCGAGCGTGTCCTGGGCCTGCTGGGCCGCCTGGGCATCCGCCGTGACGGCATCGTCGTGGATCCGGAACGCCCCACCATCATCAAGACCCGTGTCATTGGCCAGCAGCAGCAGATGCTGCGCATCGACCGCGAGGAGCCCGGCGCTCTGGGCGGCGGCGCCATCGCCGATCTCTGCGCGCGGCTGGACGATCTGCTGGGTGAAGCGAAGGCCGTGGTCGTCTCCGACTACGCCAAGGGCGTCATCGGCCCCGAGGTGATGACGGAGCTGCGCGCGCGTTGCAAAGCGAAGAGCCTGTCCTGGATCGTGGACCCCAAGCCCGCCCACAAGACGCTCTACGAGGGCGCCACGCTCATGACGCCCAACCGCAAGGAGCTGGAGGCGCTCTCGGGGCTCGTGGCGGGGACGGACGCCGAAGTGGCCGCCGCGGGCGCGCGTCTGCGCGAGGCGCTGAATGTGAAAGGCCTGCTCATCACGCGGAGCGAGAAGGGCATGGCCCTCATCGCGCCGGAAGAGGGCCACCGCGAGCCCTGGATGATCCCCACGGAGGCGCGGGAGGTCTTCGATGTGAGCGGCGCGGGCGACACCGTCGTCGCCGCCTTTGCCGCGTCCGTGGCCGCGGGCACCGACTGGCGCGAAGCCGCCATGCTGGCCAACGCAGCCGCAGGCGTGGTCGTGGGCAAGGTAGGCACCGCCACCGTCACGCCGGAAGAAGTCCTGGCCCACTACCAGTCGCAGGAAGCGAACTAGCTCAGTCCCGCAGTTCCACGCTCAGGAGGAAGGTGGCGCCCTTGGCGATGCGCTCCTTCACCTGGGTGAAGTTGAGGTCGAAGTCCTCGGTCTCGCCAGGGCCCACGGTGCCCACTTTGGTGCCGCCGCTGGCCACGCCCAGCAGCTTCCCGTCCGCGTCCAGCACGGCCACGGCGAAGCCGGGGACGCGGCGGCGCTTGCTGGTGTTCGTCACTGTCACATGGGCGCGCACGCCGAACTCGGCGTCCTTCAGCCAGCTGTAGCGGGAGCGGCGCACGTTGAAGTAGACCTCGCCCACCTTGAGGCCATCCACTTCCAGGTTCAGCGGGATGGTGGTGTCCCAGTAGAACTTGAAGCTGCCGCTTCCGAAACTCAAGGGCGCGGCGCCCGGCGCCGGTACGGGGGCCTGGACCACCTGGTCCGCGGCGGGCAGGGGCTTGATGGGTGTGTGCTCGTTGTGGGGCGCCACGGGCGTCTGCTGCGTCTGCGCGGGTGCCGTGGGGGGCGGAGGCGGGGGCGGCTTCAGTTCCTGGACGGGCGCCTGGGAGGACTGGGCCGCGAGAGCGGCGCTGAAGAGGACGGACAGCAGGGAACGGTTCAACGCGGGCACTCCTGGAAAGAGCTGGACCTACTTACCGAACATGCCGCCGAAGAGGCCGCGCTTCGGGCCCGTGTCGGCGATGCCCATGGGGGGCGGGGGCAGGACATCCGTGATGCCGGCGCGGGCGCGGCGCAGGCGCTCGAAGACGGGGCGCAGGGCGGGCACCTTGACGGCGTCCATCCAGTTCTCGCTGACGCCGCGGGCCACCTGGTGGTCCTCCAGCACGCGGCCCTCCTCGATCCACTTGGCGATGGTGGGGAGGTCGAGGCCCGCGTAGGTCTGGTCGCCGATGCGCAGGCGCAGGGCGCTGGGATCCGCGGCATCCAGGGTGGAAGCGGGGGCGGGGGGTGGAGGCAGGACCATGGTCACTTCCTCCTGCGAGATCTCCGGCGGCTCGGACGCCTTCGACAGTGTGCTGCCGGACGACATGACGCTGCCCGTCGCGGAGGCCACTTCGGCGGCCGTCAGGCGCAGCGTGGCGCTGGCGTGGGGCAGTTCCGTCTCCGCCATGGGGACGGCGCCGGGCTCGGGCGCCTGCGCGGCGGCCGCCAAGGGCTTGGTGGAGAGGGCATCGGCCTTCACGCCGCCCAGGGTGTCCTCCAGGGCCTTCATCCCGGCGTCCATGTCCAGGGCGTTGCGAAGGTTCGCGGTGGGGGAGGGCGCCAGGGGCGTGTCGCCGAAGAGGCGGGCGATGGCATCCCGGGCGGAGGCGTAGCTGCCGCTGGGGGCAGAGGCTTCTTCAGGCGCGGCCTGCGAGGCAGCGGCCGGCTCGGGGAGGGGCGGCAGCTCGTAGTCCGCCATGACGGCAGCGGCGGGCGCAGCCTCGGCCATGGGCAACTCGGGCATGCGGGCCATGGAAAGGATGGGCGCCGTCTCGGAGGGGGCGGGCAGCGCGGCGGCGGGTGCCTCCTCCAATTCCGGCTCGGGGATCTCCAGATCGCCCAGGGTGAGGTCATGGGCCTCCAGGGCGGGCATGGGCGCGGAGGCGCCGTGATGCTCCGGCGCCTGATGAATGGCTTCGGCCAGGACGTCCAAGGGCACGCTGGAGGTGGCGGCGGGCTCGAGCAGACCCAGCAGCCGTTTCACTTCCGGCTCGATCTGGAAGACATCGCCGCAGCGGAAGCACTGGGCGCGGCGCAGGCCGCTGCGCACACGGGCCTGCCGGAGCCCGTAGCGGGTCTGGCAACTGGGGCACTGGATGGCTTCGACCATGCGCGGCTCCTGGGGGATCGCCAGCAGGATAACGCCTCTGGACCCGGATGGGGTGGGAGTCCGGGGGTTCCCGCTATGCTCGAAGTTCCCTTTCTCGCGGAGTCGGATTGCGCGGCGTGCTGGTGACATTCGAAGGCATCGAGGGCTCGGGCAAATCCACCCAGCTCCTGCGCCTTTCGGAACGCCTCCGGCGGCGGGGCGTGGACCATCTCGTCACGAAAGAGCCCGGCGGCACGGCCCTGGGCGCCGAGATCCGGCGGCTCCTCCTCACCCGCCACGCCAGCGGCGAGGCCTGGGCGCCGGAGGCCGAGCTGCTGCTCTTCTACGCCGACCGGGCCCAGCACCTCAAGGCCGTCATCCGTCCAGCCCTGGAAGGGGGGCAGGTGGTGCTCGTGGACCGGTTCGAGGACTCCACCCGCGCCTACCAGGGCGCCTGCGGCATCCCGGAGGACGCGCTCAACCATCTCCGCGACCTGGTGCTCCAGCGCCTGCGCCCCCACCTCACGGTGCTGCTGGACCTGGAGCCGGAGCAGGGGCTCAGCCGGGCGGGGACGCGCAACGAGGCGCTGCCGGGTTTCCAGGAGACGCGATTCGACGAGGCCGCGGTGGATTTCCACCGCCGCGTGCGCAAGCGCTTCCTCCAGATCGCCAAGGACGAGCCCCAGCGCGTGAGCGTGGTGCCGGCGAAGGAGGATCCGGCCGTGGTGGAGGCGGGCGTGTGGCGGGCCGTGTCGCCCCTGCTGCGCAGCTCCGGCTTCGAGGTCGATTGATGTTCGATCCGAGCCTCCGAGGGCATCAGGCCCTCCGCGAAAAGTTGCTGGAGCGGCTGCGGGCGGAGCGCCTGCCGGGCACGCTGCTCTTCACGGGGCCTGAGGCCGTGGGCAAGCGGCGAGTGGCTCTGGAGCTGGCCCAGCGCGAGTTGTGTTTCCGCAAAACCGCCTGCGGCGCCTGCGAGGCCTGCCGCCTCTTCAGGGGCGAGGATCTGCCCGTGGAGCTGCCGAACCTTCTGCGCATCGCGCCCGAGGGCAGGGCCGGTCTCATCAAAATCGGCGTTGTGCGGGATTCGGACTTGGTGGAGGGCGGCGTCATCCGCTGGGCTTCGCTTTCGCCGCCACCGGGCTGCCACCGCTGGATCCTCGTGGAGGACGCGCACCGCCTCAACGGCGCCGCGGCCAACATGCTGCTGAAGACCCTGGAGGAGCCTCCCCCGGGGACGCATTTTCTCCTCATCACCCATCGTCCTGAAGCGGTGCTCCAGACCATCCGCTCCCGGGCCCAGCGCTTGGCCTTCGCGCCACTGGCGGATGAAGAAGCCTGGGCCGTGGCCGAGGCGGCGGGCTGGGCGGCGGATCAGCGTGAGGCTTGGCTGGCCCTGGCCGAGGGCACGCTCCGCGTTCTGGACGAGGCCGCCTTCGCCCGCGCCCGCGCCCAGGTGGAGGCCTGGCTGGCGCTGGGTGCCGGAGTCTCCTTCGAGGCCGCGGCGGAACCGCTCATCCCGGAGAAGGATGCGACAACAGGCCAGAGCGAGCAGTTGCGGCCCGCTTTGGAATTGCTGCTACGGATCCTCGCGGATCTTGGCCGCCTGCGCTCCGGGCGCGATCCCGCCCTTGCTCCTTGGAGGGAAGGGCTCACAAAGCTTGCGAGAGGCGGCCTGGATCTGCGGCCCCCGATGGAAGCCGTGTCCCGGGCCCTCCAAAGCCTCGCCCGCAATCCCGCCCCGGAGCCCTTGCTCCGGGAGATGGCAATGGCGCTCACTTAGGGCGCCAAGCGCTCAGCCGACCTCGAGGTCGCGCAGTTCCTTGCCGGGCTTGAAGCGGATGCTCTTGCCCTTGGGGATCTCCACGCTGGTGCCGGTCTTGATGTTGCGGCCCATGCCCCGCTTACGGGGGCGCGGCTCGAAGACGCCGAAGCCGCGGATCTCGATGCGGTGGCCGTCCAACAGGGCTTGCTTCATGCGGTCGGTGAGCAGGTCCACGACCTGGAGGGCCGTCGCGCGGCTGCACGGGTGGATCTTCATGACCGCGTTGGCGATGTCGATCTTGATCATGGGGGGGCCTGGGGAATGGACTAGCTATAGCAGGCGGGGCCCGGGATGCAAGGCTCCGTGGAGAAGAAGGCTGGATTCAGGGCCAAAATCAAGGCCGTCCGAGCGTGATCTTGATGTCCGGGTTGAAGGGCGTGAGCTCCGGCATCTTCTGGCCTTGGGGATTCGGGGAGAAGGTGGTGGGGGCCGCGGGCATGGCGGACGAGGAGGCCAGGGAGCCGCCTGACTCCCGGCCGGCGCCCTGGGCGATGTTCATGCCGCGCTCCATGTTGGCCTTGGCCATGTCGGAGGTGGAGGCGATACCCTCCAGCTTGAGCTTGAACTCGCCCACATTCGTGGCGCGGAGAAGGGCCTCTTCTTCCGTGATCATGCCCTGGCGCAGCAGGAAGTAGAGGCTCTGGTCGAAGGTCTGCATGCCGTACTGGCTGGTGCCTGCGGCGATGACATCCCGCAGCTGCTTGGTCTTGTCCTTGTCCTCGATGCAGGAACGGACGGTCTCGGTCGCCACCATGACCTCGCAGGCGGGGACGCGGCCCTGGCCATCGGCCCGGGGCACGAGGCGCTGTGAGATGACGCCCTTGAGCACGGAGGCCAGCTGGAGGCGGATCTGCTTCTGGTGGTGGGGCGGGAAGACCGAGATGACGCGGTTGATGGTCTCGGTGGCGTCCAGGGTGTGCAGGGTGCTGAACACCAGGTGGCCCGTCTCCGCCGCATGGAGGGCCGTCTCGATGGTCTCCAGGTCGCGCATCTCGCCCACGAGGATCACATCCGGGTCCTGGCGGAGGGCGGCGCGGAGCGCCATGGCGAAGCTCTGGCAGTCGGCCCCCACCTCGCGCTGGTTGAGGATGCTCTTGTTGTCCCGGTGCAGGTACTCGATGGGGTCCTCGATGGTGAGGATGTGCTCGGTCCGGGTC
>DASRXV010000066.1:0-71514 GCA_035687325.1 Holophagaceae bacterium | reverse complement strand
TCGCCCAGCATGGAGCCTTCCGCGATGCGGAAGAGGAGGCTGTAGCCGATCTGGCCGGCGGCCCCGGTGACAGCGACGCGGACGGGCTTCTTCAGGGTCATGGGCGGGCTCCAGGCAAACGCCTCATTCTAGCGTCCGGGCTTGGCGGACCCAAGTCACAAGGCGGTCACGGAGCCTACTTCTCCAGTCCCTTCACCATGTCGACGCCGCCCATCTGCGCCATCTGATCGAGGATCCACGCCTGGCGGTCGCGGACGAAACCGCTGGGCGCGTCCACACGGTACTTGCGCGGGTTGGGCAGCACGGCGGCCAGCAACGCGGCCTCGCTGGGGCTCAGGCGCTTCGCGGGTTTGTGGAAGAAATGCTGGCTGGCGGCCTCGACGCCGTAGATGCCGTCGCCGAACTCCACGATGTTCAGGTAGACCTCCAGGATGCGCCGCTTGGGCCACTCGGCTTCCATGAGCATCGTGAACCAGACTTCGAAGCCCTTGCGGGTCCAGGAGCGGCCCTCCCACAGGAAGAGGTTCTTGGCAGTCTGCTGGGAGATGGTGGAGGCGCCCCGTTTGCGGCGGCTCTTCTCGTTGCGGTCGTAGGCCTTCTGGATGGAGTCCCAGTCGAAGCCGGAATGGTCAGGGAATTTCTGATCCTCGCCCGCCATGACGGCGGCACCCATGGAAGGCGAGATGTCCTCCAGCGGCACCCAGGTGTGGTCGGAATGGTAGGGCTCGTGACCGGTCCAGGAGGCCACGCGCCGCTGCGCCATCAGCGCCGAGAAGGGCGGATGGACGTAGCGCAGCAGCAGCACGAGGATGGCGCTCCAGGCCATGGCAGCGAGCATGCCGAAGCACACCGCTCGCAGAATCCGCCTGCCCAGTCCCTTCCGCGCCACCGCGACCTCCTGCCGCCGCGCGGCGTCTTCCAGTCTACGAGCTAATCCGGCTTGGCGCGGGAGCGTAGGCTGTTCCAGAGGCCTCCATGCTTTCACCTTCCCGCCGCGGATCCCGCTGGCTCTCCTGGATCGCGGGCCTGCTGGCCGTCGGAACCATGCTCGTCCTCTCGGTCGTGTTCCGCGTCACGGAGAACCGGGGCAAGGCCTGGTCCATCCTCCAGACGGTGGCCGCGCGGCTGGCCACGGACGAAGGGGCCCGGGATCTCTACGCGAAGAATCCGCAGCTGGCGGATTCCTATGCGTCCACTGACATATTCGCGGAAGCTGTCCGCGCGCGCCGGGCCGCCTTCGGCACCCTGCCCGACCGCGAGCCCGCGATGGACAGGGAACACTACGAGGCTGATTCGGATCCCGACGGGCTCCACGCCTTCGTCAAAGGCACGGGCGGCGCTTGGATGTCCCTTGGGCTGGAACGGAGCGACGGCACGGAGGCGGACCATGCGGCCCTTGGCGAAGGCATCACCTTTCTTGGATTCGGTGATAGCGCCTCCAAGCTGAAAGACCTGCGCAGCGCCATGCGCACAGCCTTCACGGAGAGCCTGTGGAGCAAATTCATGGCCGTGGAGCAGTCCCTCCTCACGGAAGAAGGCACCCAGGCTCTGCTCCAGGCCAACCCCTCCCTTGCCAGGGATGACGCCGCCCGGACCGCTTTCCTCCAACGGGCCCGGACCTGGCGTCCCCGCCTGGCAGCCTCCGCGCCCCCAGCCACGTGGGCAGAAGCTGAAAAAGCTCCGGACGATGTCGTCCATTTCATGCGCCACAACAGGCCGCTCTTCGGAGAGAGGGCGGAGGTCGGCTGGAAACCGAAGGGCGGCGCCTGGCTGCAGATCGGGTGGGAGAACGGGCGCCTGGTGAAGGTCGTGTTGGAGGATTAGGCGAGGCGCCCGATCAGCGCCGACAACGCCGTCTCTGTGCGCAGCACGCGGGGTCCCATGGAGACGGGCTCGAAGCCCATGCGGGCGAAGCTCTCCAGTTCCGGGGCGATCCAACCGCCTTCAGGGCCCAGCGCGAGAATCGCGGGTGTTTCGAGGCCGCGCGGGCACGGCGTTTCCGCGCCCGGATGGGCCAGCAGCCTGCGGGCGCCTTCCGCGAAGGCAGGCAGTTCCTTCTCCAGGAAGGGCACGAAGAGCCGCGCCAGATGCAGCTCCGGCAGCACCGTGTCCCGCGATTGCTCAAGGCCGAGGATGAGCTGCTCCCGCAGATGGGCCTCTTCCAGTTTGGGGCTGGCCCAGTAAGCTTTCTCCACGCGCCAGGCGTTGAGGAGGACGATGCGCGCGACACCCAGCGCCGCGGCGGATTGCAGACAGCGATCCAGTGCCTTAGGTCGCGGCAACGCCAGCAGCAACGACAGCGGAAGCTTCGGCGGCGGATTCTTGTCGAGATCAAGATCCAGTTCAAGCGCATCCGCGTCCAGGGCGACGATGCAGCCGAGGCCCATAACCCCGCCCAGCCGCCCCACCTTCAGGATGTCCCCCTGCTTCGCGGCCAGCACCTCCCGCGCGTGGGCCAGCCTCCGCCCCGTGAGCCGGGCGCGATGGGGCGCGATGAAATCCTCGTCCAGCAACAATAGGAGATTCACGAATTGACCCTGCCGGAATGATAAGTGCCGTCTATGCTTTAGCCTATTACGATCCAATCATGATCTCGATCCGACGGCTTCTTCTTCGTGAGTTCCTGATCATCGGGAGCCTTGCGCTCGTCCTGCTGCTGGGTGCCAGGAGTATCGCCGAGCTCTGGACTTTGCGGGAACAGGCCACCACGCAGGCCGACAGCGGGCTCAAGCTCCTGATGGATGGGATCAACCATCAGGTGCAGCAGGCCGAGGAACTGGGGAACGCCGTCGCGCTCATGTGGCGGCGCGGCGAGATCGCGCCAGGCCAGCCTGGCGCCGAGCTGACCCTGGAAGGCCTGCTCAGACAATCCGAAGCCCAGAACCTTGTTCTCACTGACACGCAAGGGCGGTCTGTCAGCGCCCAGGACTTGGACGGCGCTTTCGCGACCAGCTCCCTCATCTCCGTGGATGGCAAACCCCACACCCTCGTCCGGCGATGGGACGCGGACGGCAAGGTGGCAAGCAGCCAAATCCTGGACATGGTCGTGCCAGACCTGACTCAGCGGCCCTGGTACCGCCAGGCCATGACGAGCGGGGGGCCCTCCTGGACAGGGCCCTACCTCTTCATCAGTCCCGGAGTCGCCGGTGTCACCTATTATCGGAGGGCCGTGGACGCCAGCGGCCGGTCTCAAGGCGCAGTGGGCGTCGATCTCCAGCTCGACGCACTTAAGCGGCTTATGCGGAAGTACAAGCCCACGCCGAATGCGCTCACCCGCCTCACCGGGGCCGACGGGCAGATCCTGGCGCCTCCAGACCGCCAGGCTCCTCTCTCATCGGACGCCGAAGACCTGGACTCGCTCATCAAGGCCGCGCTGACTTCGAAAACCGCCCAAACCGGGTGGCCGGTCGTGCGGGCCGGAAGCCGGTTCTGGCTGGTGCACCAGGACCGCGTCGAGCGGACCGGCTGGCGGATGCTCGTCGCGATCCCGATGAACGACCTCATATCGGCGCCGGGGCGCATCACGATGGCGGCCCTTGCCATCGGCCTGTTGGCGATTTTCGCCATCGCGCTGCGGCTCGCCTCCGTGTCCCGGCGCATCGCCCAGCCGCTCCTCGACCTTGAGAGGAGCAGCGAAGCCCTGCTCGCGGGCCAGACCCTCCCCTTTCCTCCCACGGACATCCGTGAGCTGGCCCAGGCCCGGGCTGCGCTGGAGGCGGCCTCTCTGAGCATGCAGGAACGGCACAAGCTGGAACTCGAGCTCCAACGGATGCAGCGCCTGGATCTCGTGGGCACCATGGCGGCCGGGCTCGCGCATGACATGAACAACCACCTCACCGCGATCCAGGGCCAGATCCAGCTCGCGGCGCTGAGTGCGCGGGAAGGACCGCAGGCGGCGCACATCGCCCAAGCGGAAGAGGCCTGCCAGGGCATGGCGCGGCTGCTTAAAGACCTCGTCGCTTTCGGGAAGCCGAGAGCGCTGCATTCGGACCGGGTCGACTTGAACGTCATAGTCGGACTCGTCGGGAAGCTGCTGGAGCACAGCCGCGGAAAGCGCATGCGGGTGGATCTCGACCTGGACCATTCCGGGCCCGTCGTGGCGGGAGACCCCATCCAGCTGGAGCAGGTGATCCTGAATCTGGGCTTCAACGCCAAGGACGCCACACCGGAAGGCGGGCTGCTCACCCTGACGACCGGGCGCAAAGGAGGCGAGGCCTTTTTCGAAGTCCGCGACACAGGCACGGGCATGACGCCCGCGGTGAGGGAGAAGCTTTTCACGCCCTTCTTCAGCACCAAAGGCGAAGACCAGGGCACGGGTCTCGGGCTCGCCATGGTGGCCAGCATCGTCAAGGCCCACCACGGCCGCATCCTCGTCGAATCCGAACCCGGCCACGGCAGCGCCTTCACGGTGTGGCTGCCGTTGGCGCGGGCGGCAAACAGCTGACGGTTTCAGTCCAGCCGTTTCTCAAAGACGAGATCCCGGTCTTCCATCGATCCTACTTGGAAGCGATGATCCCCCACTTCGACGAAGCCGTTGCGGCGGTAGAAAGCCTGGGCGCGATCATTGCGTTCCCACACGCCGAGCCAAAGCGTGCGCTTGCCCATCTCCCTGGCCCGGGCGGCGCAGCGGTCGAGCAGAGCCTGCCCGAGTCCGGCTCCTAGAGCGGCGCGGAGCACATAGATGCGCTCCAGCTCAATGGGCGCGGGGCCATGGACGCAGGATTCGGCGGTGCCGTCGTGCAGCAGCGCATAGCCGGCCAGACTCCCGCCCCGCTCCGCCACGAAACAGCTGTAGGAGGGATCGGCGAGCTCCCGCGCGATCTTCGGCAGCGCGTAGGCCGAGGCGAGGAAGGCCTCCAGATCCTCAGGCGCGTAGTTGGATCCGAAGGTCTCCTGGAAGGTCCGGGAGGCCAGTTCGCTCAGAGCCCGTGCGTCCTCAGGGATCGCGGCGCGAAGATGGAATGCGTCCATGAGCGGCCCCCGCATCAGCGCTTGGCGCGCTTCTTCGGCTTCTTCGCCCCCGCCGCCACGGTCAGCGCCTCGCGCATCCACTCGGGCAAGCGGTCTTCGTCTTCCAGCACATCTCCAGGCAGCTCGTAGTAGCCGCCCATGATGGCCGAGCCGTCCTTGTAGGGGTCGAAGGGGCCCATGCCAGCGGTCTGGTAGCGGGACCGGCTGGCGTCATCCACTTTGAAGTAAAGGCGGTCGTCGTCCATGAGCGCGAAGAAGAGGCCCTCCGCGTAGATGCCCACACCGCCGAACATGGCGCGGGCGCTCACGGGCGCGACGGCGGAGAGCTGCTCCAGAACGAAGGCCTTGAAGGACGCGGACACGGGCATGGGCTACTTTCTCGGCGGCTGGAAGTCGGCGTCCGTGACCGGGACATTGAGGGTGATCTTGTCCACGCGCACGGAGACGGGGCCGATGATCACGGTATAGGCCATGGGGAGGCCATCCACGGTCTGGTAGTCCCAGAAATCCAGCTCCACACCCGCCTTCCCTTCCCCGTTCACCTGCGCGAACTTGAGGAAAGTCTTGGGGTCGAGGTACATCATCTGCACGCGTTTGTCCTTGAGGGTCACCTTGAGGACGAGCGCCTTCTGGTTCTGGAACTCCTGGAGGCCCTTGAACTCGACTTTGTGGCCTTTCGCCGCCGCGTCCACCAAGGGTCCGTCGAAGTCGGCATCCAGCACCTTGACCTCTTCCGGCTCCATCACCCGCGCTGCCTCGGTGTTGGACCAGGCCCAACCGGTCTTCCCGTCGCAGGTCTTGATCTGGTCCGTGGCGGGCGAGTCTTTGGACTCCGTGCGCGTTTCCAGGCGGATCCGGTCAGGCCGCGCATTGAGCTGGTCGAAGGAGATGGGATCCGGGAGACCCTCGATGTGGCCTGTGATGTGCCGGGATTGGACAGCCCTGAGCTTGGCCAGCCCGCCCTGCGCTTCGAAGCATTTCGCCAGCACTTGATCCACAGTCATGGACGCGGGATCCGATGGCGGGAGCGCGGGCGGCGCCTGGGCGCCCAGCACGGCGGCAGCGAGAAACAGGATGGGCAGGCGCATGATTGACCCTAGGTCTACGCCTCCATCATGGCCGGGGCGCTGTTCCGCGCAACCGTGGGATCATCCTTCCATGCGCATGGAAGCCCTTCTGGACGAGGTCATCGCAGCCTGCCGTTCTCTGCACGGCCAGGGCCTTCTGGCCGCCGCGGACGGCAATGTGTCCGTGCGGCTGGAGGACGGCCGTATCGCCATCACGCCACGGGGCGTGCCCAAGGCCTCGTTGCAACCGCAAGATTTCGCTCTGCTGGAGCTGGACGGAACCATTCTCGACGGCACGCCCAGCAGTGAGCGGCTCATGCACTTGGCGGTCTACCGCGCGGTGCCGGAGGCGAAGGCCGTGGTCCACGCCCATCCCGCGACGGCCATCGCCTGGTCCCTTGCGAACCCCGATGCGAAGGAGCTGCCCTCAGACGCGCTGCCGGAGGTGATCCTGGCCGCGGGGCGCATCCCCCTCGTGCCCATGGCCACGCCGGGAACAGAGGAGATGGGCTCGAACCTCGCTCCGTTCCTGCCTGCCCACCGCCTGATGATTCTGGCCCGCCATGGCGGCCTCGCCTGGGGCGGTTCCGTGCGTGAGGCCGCCGGCGGCATCGAACGGCTGGAGCAGGTGGCGAAGATCCTGCTGGCGGCCCAGGCTTTCGGCGGCGCGAAGCCGCTTGCGGCGCCGGATCTCGCGGCGTTGCACGCGCTCCGCGAAAAGCTCGGACCGGGATTGCTCTGATGAAGCCCTTTGAATCCCTCGGCCTCCGATACGACGGCAAGACGCTTTGGGCGCTGGACCAGACCCGGCTGCCCCGTGACGAAGTGTGGGTGGATGGCTCTGACCCGGTGCACATGGTGCCGCTCATCCGGAGATTGGCCGTGCGCGGCGCGCCCCTCATCGGCGTCGCGGCGGCTGCCAGCCTCGCCTGTCATGCGGAACGGGGAGCCACGCCCCGCCAGTACGAGACGGCCCGCCTCGCCCTGCGCGCGGCCCGGCCCACGGCCGTGAACCTCGCATGGGCTCTCGACCGGATGCAGGACGCGAAGGACCCCGTCGCGCTGGCCGAGGCCATCTTCGATGAGGACATCGCCTTATGCGAGCGCATGGCCGACTACGGGGCTCCGCTCATCGGTGAAGGCGAAGCCGTCCTCACCCACTGCAACACGGGCGGACTCGCCACGGCGGGCGCCGGCACGGCGCTGGGCGTCATCCGCCGGGCCTGGGAGCAGGGCAAGGTGCGCGAGGTCTTCGTGGACGAGACGCGGCCCCTGCTGCAGGGCGCGCGGCTCACGGCCTGGGAGCTGAAGAAGCTGGGCATCCCCTGCACGCTCATCACGGATAGCATGGCGGCCATCCTGCTCCGCGATGGCCGCGTGCAGCGCGTGCTCGTGGGCGCGGATCGCGTGGCCGCCAACGGCGACTTCGCCAACAAGGTGGGCACCTACGGCCTCGCCGTGCTGGCCGCCCACCACGGCGCGCCCTTCCATCCCGTGGCGCCTTATTCCACCGTGGATCTCGCCTGCGCCACCGGCGCGGACATCCCCATCGAGCAACGGGACGCGGAAGAGGTCCGCCGCGACTGGTCACCGGAGGTGCCCGTCTTCAACCCGGCTTTCGATGTGACGCCCGCGCCGCTCGTCACAAGCCTTATCACGGACAGGGGTGTGCTGGATCGCGCGGCGCTGAAGGCGGGCGGGCTGTCGAAGCTGATGCGCTAGGGCTCCACTGCCAGCCGCTGCACATAGACCAGCTCGCAGGCGCCCGCTCCGGTGTCCTCCCGCGTGAGGCTGCTGATCCAGTGCCAGCCGTCAGATGAATCGGCGCGCACGAGGAAACCCTCCAGCGACACCACCTGGCCCGGACGCAGGCCCAGGATCGTGTGCTTCACGACCGCATCGGCGGGAATGAGGTGCATGTTCGCGCTATGGACCTCGATGTTGCCGCGGGAGATGGGGAACTCCTTGCACGACCATTGGTACCAGCGGCCCGACTGGCCGATGTCGAGCTGGTCGAGGATGCGGCTGTCCGACATCTGCCCCCAGCCGAAGGCCACATCCTCGGGCACGAGATCGGCTTCACGATCGAAGCGGTAGCGTTCCGTGGACAGCACGCGGGCCTTCATGGAGAAGGCCGCGAGGGCGCTGAGTCTGTAGCCGTTCACTTCCCAGCTCTGCGGATCGCAGGCCGTCTGCGCGGGATCCTCCGCCGCAAGCACGCCAAGCGGCCTCTTCACCGGATCCGCGGGCCAGAGCGCCCAGCCGCCCAGCAGGATGAGGAATGCGAGACCCGCGAGCTTCCATCGCGGATCCACCTCATCCCAGCTCACGAGGCCTTCCCGCTCCAGGCTTGGAGCGCCACGCCCACGACGATGATGGCGAGGCTGATCCAGCGGATGGGAGGGATGATCTCGCCCAGCCAGGCCTTCGCCATCAGCGCGTTGGCGATGAAGCCCAGGGCCAGGAAGGGGTAGGCGTAGTTCACTTCGACCATGGAGAGGGCCTTGAGCCACACCAGGACGCTCACGGCGTAGCAGGCGAGTCCCGCGAGGATCCAGGGCTGCTGGAAGAGCTTGAGCAAGGCCGAGGGCTCGAAGCTCATGCCGTGCGTGAGCCCCTTCTTGAGGCAGATCTGCGCGGCCGCGTTGAGCAGCACGCCCAGCAGGATCAGGGGGATCGCCTTGATGTTGGGGGCCATCGTCGTTCTCCTCAGCGCCGTTCCATGAGCATCCAGGTGTCTCCGCCCTGGCCCAGTTTCAGCAGCGGCTGGAAGGATGACATCGTTCCAGGTTTCAGCCCCAGATGGCCCGGTTCCCACCGGCTTTCAATGACCACGAGGCGGTCTCCCGGCTTCAACGCCAGCAGGCCTTCATCGCTGAGGACCTCGGGCATCTTGATGTCCGTGTAGAGCATCGCCCCGCTGCGGATCTCATCCCAGAAGTAGACGCGATGGCCCTGCATCAGGGGCAGCGCCCCGGCGGTCCAGCGCTGCGTGTCCTTCTGCGGATCCAGCATGCGGAAACCCCATGTGCCGCCCAGCAAGAAGAGCAATCCGATCGTGATCCCCGCTTCGCGGACGAGAAAGCGGCCCTCACTCACGGCGGCGCGCGTGGCCACGGAGAGTGCGCCCATGGTGGCCACGAAGGCCATCACGCGGATGAGCGTGTGGAAGGGGGCCATTTGAGTCTGCAACTTCGCCCCACCCGCGCCGAAAGCCACCGCGAGCAGCGCGCCCGCCAGCAGGCCCAGGCCCAGGCCCAGGACGCCGCCGAGGCGCCGGATGCGTCGCCCGCTCACGCCCTCCACCGCCAAAGGCTGCAACATGGCCGCCAGCAGCAGCGCGAGGAAGGGATAGGCCACGAGCAGGTACTTGCCCTGCTTGCTCTCCACCCAGGACAGGAAGAGGAACGGCACGAGCCAAGCCAGCGCGAGGAACCGCGCCAGCGGCGCGCGGTGCGCCCCGCCCTTCACGAAGAAGAAACCGAGCGCTGGCAGCAGCAGCACCCAAGGGAAGAAGTCGCCCAGCATGTAGACGCCGTACTGGTACCAGGGCTGGATGTGGTCCCAGGCGTGTGTGGCGCGCTCGAAATTCTGGTGGATCAGCAGCTCGTAGACATACTGCGGCCCCGCCTTCATCGCCATCATCACGGACCAGGGCGCGGCGACGAGGAGGAAGAGCAGCGTGCCCGTGCCCAGGCGCATGGAACGGAGCGCCTTGAAATCGCGCTGCCAGGCGAGGAAGGCTCCCAGGACGAGGAAATCCAGGACCAGCGCCAGCGGGCCCTTGGCCAGGAAGGCCAGGGCGAGGAAGACATAGGCCTTGAGGAACCAGGTGTCCTGCTCGTTTTCACGCGACGCCTTCGTCTGGCCCCGCAGCAGCAGGTAACCCGCGAGCCAGCAGAGCCAGGCCCAGGCCACCAGGGCCGCGAAGAGGAGGTCGATCTGGATGAATTGGCTCTGCCAGAACCAGAGCGGCGTCGTGGCCAGGATGATGACGGCGAGATTCGCCACATCCTTCTGGAGGAAGCGCAGCGCCCAGCGATGGAAGGCCGCCACGAAGGCGATGGACGCGAGAACCGAGGGCAGCCGCAGCGCCCAGGCCGCGATGCCCTGCTGGAAACCAAGGCCGCCGCTCAGTTTCTCGAAGACGATGGCCGAGACCTTCATGAACCAGTAGAAGAGGATGGGCTTCTCGGAATAGGGCTGGCCGTTGAGGTAAGGCAGCAGCCATTCGCCGCGCTCGCGCATCTCCTTCACGCACTGCGCGAAATCCGGCTCATCTGGGCTCCAGTAGCCCCGGCAGAACATCACCGTGATCAGCAGCGCGGCGAAGAGGACGAGGGGCAGATGCCCGCGCACCCAAAGGCCCACCCGTTGGCCCGGCGCGGCGGGCGTTTCCATCGCTTCGTCCTCGAGCTCATCCTGGGACCAGTCCATGGCTCCATGATCCCGCAGGGAACCGCCGCTCCCAAGGCCGTATTATGGAAATGGAGGTGCGCGATGATCCTTCCCGCTTTGTTCGCCGCCACGCTGGCGCTCTCGCCGCAAGGTTCCCCCAAACAGGACATCAAGGAGGCCGGCAAGGAAGTCGGCCACGCCTTCAAGGAGGGCGGCAAAGAAGTGGGTCACGCCGCCGCGAAAGGAGGAAAGGCCGTGGGCCATGTCGCGAAAAAGGGCGGCAAGGCCGTCGGCAAAGGCGCCAAGGAAGCCGCCCACGGCGTCAAGGACGCCTTCGACGGGAAGTAGTTCCTAGCGGAACTCCGCGAGGACATTGCCGCCGTTCCGCGCGATGACTGTGAAGGCATCGCGGGTGGCGGCAGGAACGCCCTCCCAATCGCGGGATGAGGCCGTCACCACCACGGGCCGGCCTGTCTCCGCCTTGAGGCGCGCGGCCAGCGACAGAAGCCCGCCTCGATCCTCGGGAAGCCAGCGCTCGCGCTCTGCCGCATCCAGGTGTTCGCGGCCATAGGCCAGTTCGCCGGTGCCATCCAGCACGACGCTCCGGCGGCCGGTGTACCAGGCGATGCCCTGGCGGTAGACGCCATAGCTGATCCATTCCGCATCGGCCGGAGCCGACTTCACGAGGGGCGCCATCTCCTTCGCAGGGCCCGCCGCGCGTTCGGCCGTGAGCGTGAGCAGCAGCATGCAGGCCGCAAGCCCGCCCAGGAGCATCTTCACGGTCATGCGGAGCGGCTTCACACACCAGGCCCCGAAGGCGACCCAGGCTGCACCCAGGAGGATGACCCACACGCCTGATCCAACGGGAAGCCGCTTCACGGCGAGGCCGTAGCCCAGGAAGGCCAGTCCCAGCAAGGCAAGCTCGATGCCCGCGCGGCGCAGCGTGGCGGGCTCTTCGCCCCCGCGCTCGAAGGCACAGGCCAGGGCCATGAGCGGCACCACCACGGGCAGGATGTAGGGCGGCAGTTTCGAGCCCGACACGCTGAAGAAGAAAAGGGGCCAGGCGAAGAACAGCCAGCTGGCGCCCACGAGCCAACGATGGAGGCCGCCATCCTCGAACTCCGGCCCCTTGGCCAGGACGAACCCCCAGCTGCGCCTCAGGCCCCGCAGCGCCGCGCCCAGCCAGGGCAGCAGGCCCGCCAGCAATATCCCCGCGAAGTAGAGCTTGTCGAGGACGGGGTTGTTGGAGCCTTGCCGCGCGTGCTCGTGCGTGAGGAATCGGGCGAAATGCTCGTGGACGAAGAAGAAGGTCGCGTGGCCCGGATTCGCGCGGTCCACCATCACGAACCAGGGCGTGGCGATGACGGCCGCAAGAATCCAGCCCAGCGGGTCGAAAAGCGTGCGGAGGATGGCCCGGCGCAGCCGCGGGCTGCCCTTGGCGAGGAAAAGCGAGAAGAGCAGCGCGCCGCCCGGCAGCACCATCGCCGCGAGTCCCTTGGTGAGGAACGCCAGCGCCAGCGCCGCGAATTCCACCAGCAGCCACTTCCGCGGATTCCCGCCCGCTGTCTCTGTGGCCACAGCCTCCACCGCCGCCACGAAGGTGAGGACCGTGAGCGCCGAGAACAGCGCGTCCAGCGTGAGGATCTGGCCCACGATGAAACCGAGGATCGTCGTCGCCGCCATGGCGGCGGCCCAGATGGGCCCGCGGGAGCCCAGGCGCTTCGCCAGCCTCCACGCGCACCAGAGCATGACGGCCGCCGCCAGAGCGAGAGGCAACCTCGCGGCCCAGTCCTGGTGGCCGAAGAGCTTGATGGACACCGCCGACATCCAGTACTGCAAGGGCGGCTTCTCGAAGTAGAGGACCCCGTTGAGCCGCGGCGTCAGCCAGTCGTGGCTGGCCAGCATCTCCCGCGGGATCTCCGCGTAGCGCGCCTCATCCGGTTCCCACAGCGGCCGCAGGAAGAGCGGCAGCAGGCCCAGCGCGGCCCAGAGGAAGAGGTAGGTGAGCTTCTCGCGGCGGGTCATATCGGGGGCGAGGTGGCGAGGGGCGAGGTGGTGGGGAAGGGCATCAGCTCGCCTTCGAGCCTCACCACCTCATCACCTTCAGGCCTGATCTTCCGCCACCTGCTCCATGGCCTCGTATTCCTTCAGGAAGAAGTCCAGGCTCTTGGCCAGGCTCTCCTTCATGCCGATCTTCGGATCGAAGCCGAAAGTCTCCTTGAGGCGCTTGATGCTCGGCGTGCGGGTGAGCACATCCTGGTAGCCCTTGCCGTAGAAGTCGCCGCTGCTGGTCTCCACGATGGGGGAGAGCGTCACGCCCAGCTCCTTGCGCTTGGGATGCTTGTCCCAGAGGTCGCGCAGCATGACGGCCACATCCTTCACACTGTAGTCGTTCGCCGGATTGCCGATGTTGAAGATGCCGCCCTTGGCCTTCCCGCCCTCGTTCTTGAGGATCATCATCAGGCCGTCCATGGCGTCGTCCACATCGATGAAGCAGCGGCGCTGGGCGCCGCCGTCCACGAGCTTGAGCGGTTCGCCCTGGATGAGGTTCCACACGAACTGGGTCACGAGGCGCGAGCTGCCTTCCTTCGCCGCGTTGAGGCTGTCCAGCTTGGGGCCCATGAAGTTGAAGGGGCGGAAAAGCGTGAAGTCCAGGCCCTGCTGCCAGCCGTAGGCCCAGATGACGCGGTCCAGGAGCTGCTTGGAGGTGCTGTAGATCCAGCGGTCCATGGGCACGGGGCCCGTGACGAGCGGCGAGTCGTGCTCGTCGAACTCCGTGTCCGGGCACATGCCGTAGACCTCGGAGGTGCTTGGGAAGACGATGCGCTTCTTGTACTTCACGCACTGGCGGACGACGCGGAGGTTCTCCTCGAAGTCCAGCTCGAAGACGCGCAGGGGGTTCTGCACATACATCTTGGGCGTGGCGATGGCGACGAGGGGCAGCACCACATCGCACTTCTTCACATGGTATTCGATCCATTCCTTGCTGATGGTGATGTCGCCTTCCACGAAGTGGAAGCGGTCGTGGCCAAGGTGTTCCGTCACCTTGTGGGTGCCGAGGTCCATGCCGTAGACCTCCCAGTTCGTGTCGCGCAGGATGCGCCCCACGAGATGGGAGCCGATGAAGCCGTTCACGCCGAGGATCAGGACCTTCATGGGGACTCCAAAGCCAAACGAGAAAGTCTATCAGGGATGGGGAAAGGGCTTAACCACCATGACATCAAGAACACCGAGAGGCCGCCAAGCAAACCATTCCGACCTGCCACGCCAGGGTGAATGAGGGTGGGCCTCCATGATTGAAAGCTCTTCTTGGAGTCTTGGTGCCTTGGTGGTGGGCTTTTTTAGAACCTCACCATATTCCCCACCACCAGCTGCCACTTGTCCTGGCCGGGCTCCTTCACCAGCGGGTAGGCCATGGTGAGGAGCAGCACGCGGCCCAGGCTGCTCTTGAGGTCGCCGAAGCGCAGACCGGCACCCACATCCGCATAGGTGCGGCTCCAGCCCTGGCCATCTAGTCGGTGGATGGCACCCGCGTCGGCGTAGGCCACGAAGCCCACCCGCAGGACGCCCAGCCAGCGCCAGTCCGTGAGGATGCGTTCCTCCGCGCTGGCCAGCCAGCGCCGGTCGCCAGGGTGCACGTGGTCCGTGTAGCCCCGCAGCCCATCGAAGCCGCCCAGGTCGAGCAGGTTCTCCGGATCAGGACGATGGATGCTGTCCAGCGAAAGGAAGCCTGCCAGCACCTGATGGGGAAAGCCCCAGCGGTAGGCCGTCAGCGTGCCGCCCAGGAGTCCGTTCTCGATGCCATCAGGCCCGCGCCGCGCGGAGCCATAGCTTTGAGCCAGCAACAGGCTCTGATCGCCGGGCGTCCAGCCTTTGGCCAGGGCCGCTCGCGCGAAGGGTGCTGTCTCCGTGCTGCCCCAGGCGCGGGTGTAGGTGCCGAGGGCCGCCTGCCCGCTCCAACCCAGGTTGTAGTCCTCAGGCGTGTCCATGCCCTGGAGATCGCGGAAGGGGCGGAAGCCGTCCTGGATCCATTCCGCCGTCAGCGCCGGACCCCGCAATCTGCGGAGAGAGAGATCCGGGGGCTGCAGCGTTCCCGGTGGCGCGTCCACCGTGAGCGGGCCGTAGCGCGCATCTCCAGCCTCTAGGCTGAGGCCGAAGCGCCAAGCGCCCATGTCGCCGCCCCCCGTCCGCCGTGCGAAAGCGAGCCTCGCCGAATCCAGTTTGGAGGGCGCTTCGAAGATCTGGGTGTTGTGATCGAAGATCAGCAACCGCGATTGCGTGGTCGCGGTCGCGGCCGCGAAGGACCAGGGCGTGGCGAGCGTGAGGAAGGGGCGCGACAGGTCGAAGCCCCGCGCGTAGCCGTCGGACAGCGACTGGTAGTTCGCGGAGAGGACCCAGCGGCTGCCGAAGACCTGACGGTCGTTGTAGACCAGCGCGTTGCTGGTGCGGTCCGGGTCCATCTCGCGGCGGAAGGACAGTTCTTTGCCGCTGCCCAGCAGGTTCTGGTCCCGGAGGCCGAAACCCCAGGAATGGCGGCCGCCCACCTGGCTGTAGCCCGCGCTCACCTTCAGCGTCCACGCGTCCCGCACGGTCACGACGGCGGTGACGGACCCGTCCGGCTCCAGCTCGGGCGTGATCTCCGCGTCCTTCACGGAACGGAAGCTGCGCAGGTCGCGCTCGGCCTCATGGATGCGCCGCGCGTCCACCGCATCGCCCGCGTGGATGGTCAGCTCGTGGCGGATGACGGATTCATGCGTGTCCACATGGACCGCGTTGGCCAAGCGCCCGATCCAGTTGTCCTGATGGGGGTCGGATAGATCGAAGACCGGATGGATCTCGATGCGGATGGCGGCGATCTTCGCGCCCTTCACCTGCAAGTCCTCCCAGGTCGGCGCTTGCGCCGCGAGCGCCGGGGCGACGCCAAGAAGCAGCGCCGCCCGCAGGCCCGGTCTCATCCCGCGATCTCGCAAACCACCTTCCCGAACCCTTTGCCTGCCGCCAGATGGCGCTGGGCCTCGTGGTAGTCCTTCAGGCTGAAGACGCGATCCACGATGGGGCGGAAGGGCGGGTTCGTAGGATTGCGTTTGAGATGCTCCAGCAGGTTCCAGAGATGCTCGCGGCGGCCCATGTAGGAACCGAGGATGGTGATTTGCTTCGCGAAGAGCGCCCGCAGGTTCAGGGGCGTCTCCACGCCTGTCGTGCTGCCGCAGGTGACGATGCGCCCGCCCCGCGCCACCGCGGCCATGCTGGCGCCCCAGGTGGCCGTGCCCGTGTGCTCGAAGACGACCTCCGCGCCCGCCTTGGCTGTGAGCTCGCGCACCTTCTTCGCCACGTCCTCGCGGCTGCGGTTGATGACATGCTCCGCGCCCAGATCCCAGCACTTCATGGCCTTGTCATCATCGCCCACCACCGCGATGGCGCGGCCGCCCAGGAACCGCGTGAGCTGGATGGCCGCCGAGCCCACGCCGCTGCCGCCGCCCCACACGAGCACCGTCTCGCCAGGCTGGAGTTTCGCCTTGTGCTGAAGCATCTCCCAGGCCGTGAGGAAGACGAGGGGGAACGCAGCAGCCTGTTTGAAATCCCAGTTGGGCGGGATGGGCAGCAGGTTCGCAGCCGGAACAGAGACATGGGTGGCTGCCGTTCCATCACACATGTGCCCCAGAACCTTGTAAGACGCGCAGCGCATGTCGTCGCCCCGCAGGCAGGCCGCGCAGGCGCCGCAACTGAGGCCTGGCGCGATCATCACGCTTCCTCCCAGCTCCACGCCCGGAGGCAGGACCGCGCCTTCGCCCGCCGCTTCCAGCATGCCCGCGCCATCGCAACCGGGTGTGAGGGGCAGCGGCAGCTTCACGCCCTCAAGACCCTCCGTGGTCCAGAGATCAAGGCGGTTGAGCGCCATGGCGTGGAGGGCGACTCGGACCCAGCCGGCCTTGGGCGCGGGCGGATCGAAGGCCTCCCGCGTCACGGAGCCGGCGGCTCCGTGCTCATTCACACGCCAGCGAAAGGCTCCACGCATCGTCATCTCCGGTAGGTGCCGGTCCAGCGGCCCTCGGCGAGGACCCTGCCCTTCATGGCCAACCGCAGCGTGTCCACGCTTGCGCCGGGCGCGAGTCCCGTGGGCGCAGACAGCGCGAAGACACGGAAGACATAGTGATGGACCTTGCCCGGAGGCGGCGCGGGGCCGTTCCAACCGAGGCGGCCCCAGGAATTGAGGCCCTGTTTGCCACCGCCTGGCAGTTCCGTGCCGCGGGGGCGGCCCTCATCCAGGCCCTTGGAGACGGGCAGGTCGTAGACCACCCAGTGCGTCCAGGTGCCGCCGGGCGCATCGGGATCGTCCACGATCAGCGCGAAGGCTCGGGTCTGCGCAGGCGCGCCGGACCAGGCGAGCGCGGGCGAGGTGTCGCCGCCATCCTCGCCGAAGCGCGCGGGCAACGGCGAGCCATCCGGCAGGTCCGCGACGCCGACGGTCAGACCCTCCTTCGGTGTGCCGCAAGCCCCCATGGATGCCAGGAGCAGGGGAACGAGCATCAGGCGGATCATCACTCCTCCTTGAGGCCCCGGCGCATGAGGCTGTCCACGGCGGCGCGGGGGTCTTCGCCTTTCAACAAACTGGAGACGGCTTCCGTGATGGGCAGCTCCACGCCCACGCTCGCGGCCAGGGCCAGCGCGGCGGCGGTGGTGCTCACGCCCTCCGCAACCTGTCCGCCGAGCGAGGCCAGCGCGGCTTCCAAGCCCACGCCCTTCGCCAGTTCCGCGCCCAGGCGGCGGTTGCGGCTTTGCGGGCCCACGGCCGTGAGCATGAGATCGCCCATGCCCGCGAGGCCCATGACTGTCTCCCGCTGGCCACCCAAGGCGTCCACCAGCCGCGCCATCTCCGCGAGGCCTCGGGTGATGAGAGCCGCGCGGGCGTTGTGGCCCAGGCCCAGGCCTTCCACGAGGCCTGCCGCGATGGCAAGCACATTCTTCAGCGCGCCGCAGAGTTCCGCGCCCACCACATCGCGGGACCGGTAGACCCGCAGGCGCTCGGTGGCGAGAAAGTGCTGGAGCTCCGCCGCGGTAGCTTCATTCACGGTTTCGGGCAGCGCCAGCACAATGGCGGAGGGAAGGCCGCGCGCGACCTCATCCGCGAAGGTGGGGCCGCTCAGCACGCCCACGGGAAGACCCAGCTGAGGTTCGAGCGCCTGGCTGATGGTGAGGTGGCTCTCTTGCAGCACCCCTTTGCTGGAGTGAAGCAATAGCGGTGGTTTGCGCGAGGCGGCGGTGGCGAGCATCTTCCATGCGCCCGGCGTGGCCTGCACCGGCAGGCAGGAGACCCACATCGGCGCGGCCAGCGCGGCGGCGGGATCAGAGAGCGGTAAGACGCCCGCGGGCAGTTCCGTCCCGTTCAGGCGCGGATGAAGGCGCGTGCGAGCCAGCTCGGCCATCTTCTCCGGGCCGCGCCCCCAAAGGGCCACCTTGCGGCCGCCCAGCCCCCAACCGCAGGCCAGCGCCGTGCCCCAGGATCCGGCGCCGAAGACCGCGAGATCGAACTCAGGCATCCTGCGCCTCCGCCTTCTTCGCGCCAAAGAGGGGCGGCTCCGTGCCGTTGAGGAGGCGGTGGATGTTCGCATGGTGCTTGGCGATGACGAGCAAGGCCAGGAGCGCCCAGAAGAGAGTGGCCTGCCATGGGTCCTGAGTCTTCGTGACCACTTCCAGCTTCATGCCGAGGAAGGAGCCCCCGTGTTTCGCTTCCTGTGGCCAGCCCATGGCGATGGGCAACAGCGCCGCGCCGATGACGCTCCCCAGGCTCACCCGGCGGAACAGCGCGAGCAGCAGCACGAAGGCAAGGAGGCTCGGCATCACAGCCGTCCAGCGGTAGGCCAGGGCCGCGCCCACGGCGGTCGCCACGCCCTTGCCGCCCTTGAAACCCAGCCAGGGCGTGAACACATGGCCCGCCACGGCGCAAAGCGCCAGAGCCGCGCCGAGATCCACCGGCAGATCCTGGTGCATCGCGAGACAGACCGGCAGAAACCCTTTGGCCGCGTCCAGCAGGAGCGTGACGGCGCCCAGCCCCTTGCCGCCCACGCGGCTCACATTGGTGGCGCCGATGTTGCCCGATCCGTGTTCGCGCACATCGCCCTTGCCCGCCAGCTTCACCAGCAACAGGCCGAAGGGGATGGAGCCCAGCAGGAAGGCGCCCAGGCACCAGAGCAGGACCGTCATCGGGTCGGGGCCGGTCTCGAATTGGAACATGGCTTCAACCTTATCAGAGGCCCTTGAGGGCCTCGCGTCTCAGCAGATCCAGTCCGTACATTACGGCCCGGAGCTGCATGTCCGCACGATCTCCGGCCTGCACCGGGTGTTCGCAGCGCGTGCCCTCCGGCCCAGCCAAGGCGATGAAGGTGGTGCCTACTGGCGCGGGTCCGGCCGGATCTTCGCCCGGCCCGGCGTTGCCTGTGACGGCCAGGCCCCAGGTCGCCCCCAGCTTCGCGCGGATGCGTTCCGCCAGCGCGCGCGTGACAGCCTCGGACACGGTGCCGTGCTGCGCGATGAAGGCTGAATCGAGGCCCGCCAGTTCAGCCTTGGCTCCTGCCGAATAGACGACCGCCCCGCCTTTCAGCACCCGGCTCGCCCCCGCCACGGCCGCGAGCCGCGCGGCGATGAGGCCGCCCGTCATGCTCTCGGCGAGCGCGAGCGTCTCACCACGTGCCGCCAGCAGATCCAACACCACTTCCTCGATGGCACCTACGCCCGTGCGCGCGAGATCTTGCCCCAGCTCAGCCTCGAAATCCTTCCGGGCCGCGTTCAGCGCGGTTCCGTCGGAACTCCGTGCGATGAGCTCCACCTGCATGAGGGAGGCGAGGATGGTCCAGTCGAGGGCCCCGTGCTTCTCCCTCAGGGCCTTCGTGCGCTCATCCACCACGCTTTCCGGCACGCCCGAGACCAGCATGCGCAGCGTCTTCACGGGCTTCCCGGCCAGCGGCGCGAGGCGGGGCGCCACCTGTTCCGCGAACATCCGCTTCATCTCCCGGGGCACGCCAGGCATGAGGACGATGCGCTTGCCGGGGAAGCCGTCCGGGCTCTCCCACCACACCCCCGGCGCTGTTCCGATGGGGTTGGCCAGGGGCTCCGCCCCCACGGGAATGAGCACCTGCTTGAAGTTGGTGGGACTCGGCGTGCGGCCGCGGGACTCAAAGAAAGCCACGAGGGTGGCGCGGACAGCGGCATCTTCTTCCAACTCCACGCCCAGCACCTCCGCCCACAACTCTTTCGTGAAGTCGTCGAAGGTGGGGCCCAGCCCGCCCGTGCAGATGATGAGGTCGGAGCGGTCCAGCGCCTCCCGGAAGAGGGTCTTCATGGCCTCGCGGTCATCGCCCACGGCCGTCTTGCGGTGGAAGGCCAGGCCCAGCGAGGCCAGCTCCTGCGCGATCCAGATGGAGTTGGTGTCCACCCGGGCGGTGGTGAGCAGCTCGGTCCCGATGGCGATGGCTTCGATGCGGATCATGGGATGAGGCTACCCTGTTCCCCGATGATCATCCCCGACCTTGACGACCTGGTGCTGGAGCATGACGAGGACACGGGCCTCGTGGAGCTGGGCCGCCGCGTGCTGTCGCGCGGCCCCTGGAGCGCCGTGGCCTTCCTCGTGAAGACCCGCAACGGGCCCGAGGAGCCCTGGGAGGGCCCCTTCCTCTGGCTGCACCGCTACCAGAAGGTGGCCCAGGGCTGGAAGCTCGTGAGCCGCTTCCACACCACGGAGACGGAGCAGTTGGATGCTCTGATGGGCGCGTTGAAGGGCTGGGGGCTCACGGAATGAAAAGGCCCCGCGAACGCGGGGCCTTGGGTCCGAAACGCGCTTCCTACTTCGCGGGGGCTTCGATGAACACGGTGGGGATGCCGCCGTCCTTCACGAGCATGCCGCTCACCGTGATGGTCTGGCCCATCTGGTCGCTCATCTCTTTGGCGATGGAGACCTGGCCATCGCGGCGGGGGTGGTGCTGCTCGGCCATGAGCATGTAGACCTTGCCCTCCTTGGTGAGCAGGCCCGCGGGCTCGCCGGCGGCCACGCACTTGGCGCCGCAGGCCTTGTGGGCATCGCCCTTCTTGCCCAGCTGGAGGTAGCAGCTGAGATCCACGACCTCTCCCGTGAGCGTCACGGCATGGCCCTTCTTCAGCCAGGCCTGGTTCTCCGGCTTGGCGGCGGCCTCCACCGTGGTGGCGGACCAGCCGGCGAGGGCGCCTGGCTTCTTCGCGGGGGGCAGGGGCATGGGCCGCGGGCGCACCACCTCGTCCTGCGGAGCCTGCTGGGCCTGGGGCGCCTTGGGCGGCTCCTGGGCCTGGGGTTGCTGGGTGAGCAGAAGCGCGACGAGCAGCAGCATTGGATCCTCCTGAAGACTCCGTTCCGAGCCTACTCTTCCCGGCCTGTCTTTAGAAGGTCATCACCTTCATGGTGTTGGTGGTGCCCGTCTTCCAGAGCGGGAGACCCATGGTCATCACCACGCGGTCGCCCGCCACGAGATCCTGCCGGGCCTGGAGCAAGGCGCGGACGGTCTCCACCATCTCGTCAGTGTTCTGGACGCGGGGGATGATGAGCGGATAGACGCCCCGCAACAGGCCCATGCGGCGGGCTGTCACCTGGTCCGTCGTGGCGCCCAGCACGGCCACCGAACCCGCGAGGCGCGACACCATGCGCGCGGTGCCGCCGCCTTCGGTGAAGGCCACGATCCAGCGCGCCTTCAGCTCCGAAGCCACGCGGCAGGCCGCGAAGGCCACGGCCACTTCCGTTCGGCCCTCCGCGCGGTCCAGCGTGTCCTGGGGCAGCGGGCGGCGGCGGTGGGCGGCATCCGCCTCGGTGGCGATGCGGTCCAACCACTTCACGGCCTCCACCGGATAACGGCCCGAGGCGCTCTCGGCGCTGAGCATGACGGCGTCCGTGCCATCCCAGATGGCGTTGGCCACATCGGAGGACTCCGCGCGGGTGGGCTGCGGGTTCTCCAGCATGCTCTCCAGCATCTGGGTGGCTGTGATGACAGGCTTGAGCGCGGCACGGGCGGCCTCGATGATCTGCTTCTGCAGCGTGGGCACGCGCTCCACGCCCAGCTCCACGCCCAGGTCGCCGCGGGCCACCATCACGCCCCAGGAGGCCTCCAGGATCTCCTCGAGATTGCCCAGCGCGGCCGGATGCTCGATCTTGGCGATGATGGGCTGGTTGCCGCCATGCTTCTTGATAAGGATCTGCAGCTGGCGGATGTCCGAAGCGCGGCGGACGAAGCTCTGCGCGAAGAGGTCCACCTGGTGCTCCACACCCCAGGCGATGTCCTCCAGATCCTTCGGCGTGAGCGGATCCACCGACACATCCAGGCCCACGGGGTGGATGCCCTTGCGTGGCTTGAGGACGCCCCCCACGAGGACCTTGGCCTCCACGCGATCCGGCGTGGCGTTGACGACTTCAATCTCCAAGGCGCCGTCATCCAGCAGCCAATGCTGGCCAGTCCGCGCCCCCGCGAAGAGCTCAAGGTGGGGCAGCGGCGCCGTCCAGGCGTAGCCACCTGCGGGAGCGGGCTGATCCGCAGGGTAGAAGGCTCCCAAAGAGCCCGCCGCGAAGGCCAGCTGCCCCTCGAAGACGCCCACGCGCCACTTGGGCCCTTGCAGGTCCAGTAGCACGGCCACCTCCCGTTTCAGCTCCGCCGCCGTGGCGCGGATGAGGTCCAGCGCCTCGGAGCGCGAAGCGGCGTCTCCATGGCTCGCGTTCAACCGGATGGTGTCGGCGTAGCAAAGAATTTCCCGGAGCCGGTCGCCCTGGAGAAGAGCTGGGCCGAAGGTGATCACGAGCTTGGTCTTGCGCAAGGCGGCACTCCCGAAGTCCACAGAGTATCCGCAGACTTTTCCACAGCGGGAGCGAGAATTCCTGCTTGGCGGGCGGAAAGGACCGGTGATAGCTTCGACCTCCCCTGCGTTTGGAGTAGTGCGATGCGCGAGAAGCTGCGGAGCCTCGTAGCCGATCTGGTCCGTGGAGGCGTGCCGCTGGAAATGGCCCGCCGGGAGTTCGAGCGGATCTACATCGAGGAGGTGCTGGCCTCCCATGCCGGCAACCAGAGCGCCGCCGCGCGGGAGCTGGGCATCCACCGCAACACCCTCTCCCGCAAGCTGGAGCCTGGTGCCGCCCCGCCTGCTGTCTACCGCCGGGCCACAATCGCGAGCTGAACACCGGGCAATCGGGCTTCAGGCGTCGGACTTCGGGCCTCCTTGCCAGACGATCTGCAAATACAAAGCGGCCCGGTCTGCATAAAGGCCCGACGCCGGAAGCCGGAAGCCGGAAGTCAGCTACGCTGACTTCCCACGGAGGTCCGCCATGCGGAAAGTCGCCATCAACGGGCTCGGGCGCATCGGCCGCCAAGTGCTGCGCCACCTGATGAAGGCCCCGCATGTGCAAGTGGTGGCCGTGAACGACCTCACTGACGCTGCCACGCTGGCCCACCTGATGAAATACGACTCAGTCCATGGCGCCGCGCCCTTTCCCGTGGCCGCGGACGGCAACCACCTCGTGGTGGACGGCTGCCGCATCCGGGTCTACGCGGAGAAGGATCCGCAGCTCATCCCGTTCGGCTCCGCCGGAGCCGAAGTCGTGCTGGAATGCACGGGCCGTTTCACCAAGCGGAAGGATGCCGCCATCCACATCCAGAACGGCGTGAGACATGTGATCATCAGCGCCCCCGCCGACGACGCCGACCGCACCATTGTCATGGGCGTGAACGACGGCGCGTTGGATCTCGCCAAGCAGCAGGTGCTCAGCAACGCCAGCTGCACGACCAACTGCTTGGGACCCATGGTGAAGGTGCTGGACGACACCTTCGGCCTCGACTACGGCTTCATGACCACGGTGCACAGCTACACGAACGACCAGCGCATCCTCGACCTGCCCCACAAAGACCTGCGACGGGCCCGGGCCGCCGCCATCAACATGATCCCGACCAGCACTGGCGCGGCGAGGGCCATCGGCCTCGTGCTGCCCCACCTCCAGGGCAGACTCGACGGTGTGGCCGTGCGCGTGCCCACGCCCGATGTGAGCCTCACGGACCTCACGGCAACGCTGAAATCCGATGTGACCGTGGAGGCCGTCCACGTCGCGTTCAAGAGAGCCGCGGCCGAGGGCCCGCTCGCGCCCTACCTCGTCGTGCTGGAGGACGAGCTGGTGAGCAGCGACTTCGTCGGGAGCGAGGCCAGCTGCAGCTACGATCCCTTCCTCACCAAGCAGCTGGGCGCCCGCATGGTGAAGATCTTCGGCTGGTATGACAACGAATACGGGTACTCGGCGCGCCTGAAAGACCTCTGCGTGGCCGTCCTCGACCGGCTCTGATGGTCGGCATCAACGGGCTCGGCCGCATCGGGCGGCTGCTGGTGCGGCGCCTCATGGCGTCGGACCCGGGCCTCATCCGGGCGTTGAATGACCCGGCGGATCTGAAGACCGTCGTGCATCTCCTGCGCCACGATTCGGTCCACGGCCTTTCACCGCTGCACATCGAAGGCATCCATGAGAACGGCGAAGACAGCGTCGTGATCGAGGGCCGCGCCATCCCGCTCTTCCATGCCACCGAACCCGGCGCCATCTCATTCCCGGATCTCGGCATCGAAGTGGCGGTGGAAAGCAGCGGTAAGTTCGTCGCGCGCGAGAGCGCCGCGCGCCACCTGCGCGGTTCCGTGCGCCACTGCCTCATCAGCGCGCCCGCGCCGGACGCGGACTTCACGGTGATCGCGCCCGTGAACGGCCAGGGCCTCGACCTCGCCGCCCACCGCGTCATTTCCAACGCCAGCTGCACGGCCCACGCCACGGCACCCATGGTCAAGGTATTGGAGGACACCTTCGGCATCGAGGCCGCCGGCATGAGCACCGTGCATGTGGCCACCAACGACCAGCGGCTCCTGGACTTGCCCCACAAGGACCGCCGCCGCACCCGCGCCGCCTTCAAGAACATCATCCCCACCACCAGCTCCGCCTTCGGCGCCCTGCACCGCGCGATGCCCGCGCTGCCGGAAGGCTTCTCCGGCTTCGCCCTGCGCGTGCCCACCCTCAGCGTGAATCTCGTGGACATCACCGCCACGCTGAAGCGTCCCGTCACCGTCGAGACCTTCAACTCCGCCTTCCGGGAGGCCGTCGCAGGGCCACTCACCGGGTTCATGGCCCTCGCACATCCTGGCGCCGTCTCCAGCGATTTCACCGGCCGCGACGAGAGCGTGGTGATGGATCTGGATCTCACCCGCCTCCTGGGCGACCGCTTCGTCAAGGTGTTCGGATGGCACGACAATGAAACGGGCTACGCGGCGCGGCTCGCGGAACTGGTGAAGAGGGTCTCGAGAGGCTAGTCGGAGAAGCTCCAGATCTTCACCCCGCTCACACGGTCCAGCACCGCTGCGATGAGCGTTGGCGCGGAGGGTCCGGCGCTCCGCACATGGGCTTCACCGGAGGTCGGCAGGCTCACGGCGTGCACCACGCACCCGCGCAGATCCGGGTGGTGGCGCAAGGGCCTGGCCAGGGCCTCCAGATCCAGCGCCACGAGCCAGCGGGGCGGCAAGGGCGCTGTCCGGGCACCTGGCACGAGGGCTCCCACCTCTCGGGGCTGGAGCAGCACGAGGTGGACGCGTCCCGCCGCCACGCCCCGCCATGCGAGGAAGGGCGGCAGCCCGCCGAAGCGCACGCCTCCCTTGTCCGCCTCTGGCCAGGCGACGAGCGACACGACGCCCTCCGCATCCGCCGCCTCCATCGCCAGGCGCGCGAGATCGGGCTTCGCGGGCGGGATCCAGGGCCGGAGGCCGAACAGATCAGGCATGGCTCTTCTCGGACTTCATGGCGACATGATTCAGGACCCGCATGTGGATGCGATGGATGAAGGCATCGGACCAGAGGCCCCAGTAGGGTTCAGGCGCCATCCGCAGGCGGTACCAAGTCCGGCCGACCAGGTGGGTGCGGCCTCCCGGCAAGGGCTCCAGGATGAACTGCCCTTTGACGCATTGCAGGTAGTCGTCGAGATGGGGAGGCCTCGGTCCCGCCCAGAGCGTGAGCTCCCGCAGGACATCCGGCTGCGCGGCCACGCTGAAGCTGAGCTCGCGGCCTGGGCTCCACACCGTGACGGGCTCCACAAAGGCCCCCGTGCTGAACACGCAGTGCCGGACCGCGCCCGCACCAGCCCCGTCGATATCCGCTTTCAGAGGCGCCGCCACGCCCGCGCGGAAGAGCCACTCTTTCGCGGGAGGCAGCGGCGGAAAGGCGATCACTTGGTCCCATACGGCCTCCGGTTGCGCCGCGATGACCACATCCGAAGTGACCACGCGGATGTCCGGCTCGCCTGTTCTTCCATCCAACAGGAGCAGGAGCGGAAGGGCCGCGGAACAGCCCGCGGCCAACGGGCGGATGGGCCGGTAGGTCAGGCTTCCGATGAGGGCCCCGAGCGAGGCGAGCAGGATGACGATCGGGCTCGCCATGAGAATGCAGACGAGTCCCTCCAGGGCGAAGGCGATCATCACGGCCGTCGCCAGGGTCGCGGCGATCAGCGCAGCGGAGATGGCCCGGAGCGCTGGCCTGGACCCCGGTCCCAGTCGCGCGAGGAGCCGGGCCGCGGCAAGCCCGCTCAGGAAGGGCGCCCCCAGGAACAAGGTGATCCCGTAGGCGCCCAGGAGACCGATCGACACCGCCATGAGACCCAAGAAGACCACGGCGCCCCCTGTGGCCGCGACCCAGAACGCGGTCGCGCTGGATACAGGGCCGGGCGGCGCTTCAGCCGCGCCGCCCTGTCCGGCGTCGCGTCCAGGCACCAGGGACATCACGAGGAAGAACAGGAGGTTGGCGAAAGGGACGAAGAAGAACACCACAAGCCCCGGCGGCAGCGCGGCATCCCTCAGACGCCTGAGGGTGAGCCAGGCGCCCGTGAGGAGGAACGGCGCCGCGATGGCCCAGAGCGCGAACCAGAGACCCCAGCCTCCGGAGACAGCAGGATGAAAGAGGGGAGCCTGCGTCGGATGGATATAGATCAACGGCGACCAGAACTGTCCAAAGAGCCGGAACACGCCCCAATCAAGGAACATCTTCAGGACCGACAGGCCCAGGCCAAGGCCAAAGAATCTGAGTCTGCTGATGCGCATGGAAAACAAGTCGCCCATGGCCTCTCCGTCGGAATGCCTGAGACCATCGTATAGACTCGCAGGATGTCCGTTCCCCTTCCCGTCGTCGCCACCGGCCAGCAGATCGGCGCGGGCTGGAGTCCGGCGCTGTCCGTGGTGAAGTCCCTGGCCGCCTTGGTGGAAGCGGAGCGCATCGGCGGTGAGGCCGTCCATTGGCTGGCGGACGAAGACCACGACCGCCTGGAGGTGGCCTCGGTCGTGGGCTATGAAGGACCCCGCCTGAGGCGGCACCGTTTCCACTTCGATGCGCCGCCTGGAACGGCCACCGGCTGGTTGCCGTGGACGGAGGCCCATCAACACGAAGCGGCATCGCTCTGGGGCGAGGTGCCAGAGGCCCGCGGCACGCTGCGGGATCATGCGATGGTGCTGGGCGCGCCTCTCTGGTCCAGGGGCATCCGCGCGTTCTCGCCCACGGACCCGGCGCTGCGGAGCGGCATCCAGGAAGAGCTGGAGCGCTGGCGCAGTCTCGATCTTGAGAAGAACCTTGTCGCCCAGGCGGACCGGTTGCGGCAGGCTGGCACGCCCTCGCCGCTGGATCCCAGCACGCAATCCGCTTGGTTCAGCCTCGATCCCGCCACCGGACAACGGAAGCGCCTCGAACCAGGATCCAAGGTTCCGGCGGGCCATTGGCTCAGTCCCGGCGCGGCCCTGCGCCCGCTCATGCAATCGCTGCTGCTGCCCGTGGCGGCCGTGGTGCTGGGGCCTTCGGAGCGCGCCTATTGGCGGCTCGCGGAACCCCTGTGGGAACGCGTAGGGCTCGGCGCACCGCGCATCGTGCCGCGGCCCAGCATCATCGTCATGCCTATGGGCGCGAAGCTCGCGCTACCCCAGTTGGACGCCCTGAAGCGCGGCGACTGGTCCGCGTTCGCGAAGCCATCCTCCGCCATGCCCTCAGGCAAGCTGCCCCTTCTTGAAGCGGATGAAGCCTGGGGCGCCGCGCTCGGACATCGCTTCCACGCGGAATTGGCGCGGACAAGAACCCGGCTGGAGAAACTGGACCGGCGCCTGGCTCGCGATTCGGCCGCGACCACACTGGGTTTCGATCCGGAACACCTGCGCCAGCGCCTCTTCCCCTTTGGCCTGGATCAGGAACGCGCCATCCCCGGGCTCTTCTGGCTGCGTGACGGGGCCCTGCTGGACCGCATCCTGGACGCGCTTCGGCAGGGCGGCGATCTTCATCTCGTGGAGGCACCATGAGTCTCGATGTGCTGGTTCTTGGCGCGCACCCGGACGACGCTGAAGTGCATGTGGGCGGCCTCCTGGCCCGCTGCGCGGACAAGGGCCTGAAGGCCGCCATCCTCGACCTCACCAGCGGCGATCTGGGCACCCGCGGGACACCGGAGACGCGCCATCGCGAGGCGATGGAGGCCGCGCGGATCCTAGGCGTGGAACGGCACATCCTCGCCTTCCCCGATGGCCGCTTTACGGAGGACGAGACTTACCGTTTGAAGCTCATGGTCCAGCTGCGCCGACTGCGCCCCGAGGTGCTCATCCTCCCGGGGCCGGAGGACCGCCATCCGGACCACCGCCGCGCCCACAGGCTGGGCCGCGAGGCCGCCTATTACGCGGGGCTGAAGAACTACCCCTGCGTGGGCGAGCCCTGGCGGCCCAAGGCCGTCGCCTGGGCGGGCGGCGAAAACCCGGGCGCGCCGGACCTGGTGTTCGATGTGAGCGCGCAGTGGGAGCGCCGCATGCGCGCCTTCGACGCTTTCGGCAGCCAGTTCACGGAGGATCCCTCCAAGCCGCCCACGCGCATCGCCCATCCCGCCTTCCGCCGCGGGGTGGAGGGGCGCGCCATGCACTGGGCCTCCATCCTCATGTGCGACTGGGCCGAAGCGCTCTGGTGCGACAAGCCCGTGCCCGCCGCCCTGCTGGATCTGGCGGCCCGTCTGCGATGAACCGTTTTGAAACGGATGTCCTCGCCCAGATCCGCCGCCGCGGGGACGGCGTGAAAAACGGCCGCGTGCTCGTGGCCATTAGCGGCGGAGGCGATTCCACGGCGCTGCTGGCCCTGCTATGGGCGTTGCGGAAGAGCCTGGGCCTGGAAATCAGCCTGGCCCACGCGGATCACGGGCTGCGTCCCGAAGCTGTGGAGGATGCCGCCTTCGTGCGCGACTTGGCGCGCAACCTCGATCTCGATCTCGCCGAGGCCTGCCTGGATGTGAAGGCCCACGCGGAAAAAGCAGGACTGGGCCTTGAGACGGCCGCGCGGGACCTGCGCTGGGCCTGGTTGCGGGCCGAAGCCGAAGCCTGCGGCGCCATGGCCATTGCCACCGGGCACACCCAGGACGACCATACCGAGACCGTCTTCCTCCGCCTCCAGCGTGGCGGAGGCGCGGGCGCGCTCACGCCGCTACCCGCGCGCCAGGACCCACGCTGGTCTCCGCTCATCGAATGCCGGCGCGAGTCCTTGCGCCGCTATCTCACGGGCAAGGGCATGCCCTGGCGGGAGGACGCCAGCAACGAGAAGCCTTTCACCGCCCGCAACCGCTGGCGGAAACTGCTCGAAGCCATCCGGGACGAGGCGCCGCTGCTGGACCGCCACCTTTGGGAGACGCACCTCCAGGTGCGCGAACTGCATGAACTCGCGGAGGCTGGAATCCGGTCGGACGAGGGCGCGCGCTGGCGCATCGAAGGAGATGTGCTGTGGCTTTCCACCGATTCCTGGGGCGAAATCCGGCTTCGGAGTGCGCTGGAACTGGCTTTCCGCGACCTGGGCTGGCCCCGGGAGGCCGCGACGCTTCGGGCCCTGGCGCCCTGGCTCCTGGAGCGGCTCTCCGGTCACGATCCCGTCACAGCGGCCGCGACCTGGGGGAATTTCACGCTGAACTTTGAACCAACCGGCGCGTACCTGCATCGAACGGTCTGAAGAGGAAGATCCTGTGCCTTGCCCTGAGGTTGTAGAATCTTCCAAGGGCCGGAAAAGCCCAAGGAGCCGCCTTTGAACTCGATGATGAAGAGCGTCCTCGTCTGGCTGGGCATCATCGCCCTGCTGGTCCTGGTGTTCCGCCTGTTCCCGCCCACCACCCGCGTGAACGACATCCCCTTCTCGACCTTCTACATGGAAGGCCAGGCGGGCAAGTACAAGACCGTCACCCTCGCGGGCCTCGACATCGAGGGTTCGTACCGCACGGCCGTGAAGAACGCCCAGGGCCAGGATGTGGACAAGTTCAAGACCATCGCCCCCCCCATGCAGGATCTGGGCGCGAAGATCCTCTCCTGGAAGCAGGAGGGCCAGCTGGACGAGTTCAGCGCGCAGAAGCCCAACGACAACTCCTGGTCGGTCTATCTGCTCTTCTGGGGCCCGCTCATCGTCTTCGTGGCGCTCTGGTTCTTCTTCATGCGCCAGGCCCAGGCGGGCGGCAACAAGGCTATGTCCTTCGGCAAGGCCAAGGCCAAGGGCCTCTCCGCCAACGCCAAGCGCGTCACCTTCGCCGATGTCGCCGGTTGCGAAGAGGCCAAGGACGAGCTGAAGGAGATCGTAGACTTCCTCAAGGACCCCGGCAAATTCGCCAAGCTGGGCGGCAAGATCCCCAAGGGCGTGCTGCTGGTGGGCCCTCCCGGCACCGGCAAGACCCTGCTGGCCCGCGCCATCGCGGGCGAGGCCAAGGTGCAGTTCTTCTCCATCTCCGGCTCCGACTTCGTGGAGATGTTCGTGGGCGTGGGCGCGAGCCGTGTGCGGGACCTCTTCGAACAGGGCAAGAAGAATGCCCCCTGCATCATCTTCATCGATGAGATCGACGCTGTCGGCCGCCACCGCGGCGCCGGCCTGGGTGGCGGCCACGATGAGCGCGAACAGACCCTGAACCAGCTGCTCGTGGAGATGGACGGCTTCGAAGGCAACGAGGGCATCATCCTCATCGCCGCCACGAACCGGCCCGATGTGCTGGACCCCGCCCTGCTCCGGCCCGGCCGCTTCGACCGCCGCGTGGTGGTGGACCGCCCCGATGTGAAGGGCCGCTGGGACATCCTGAAGGTGCACACCGCCAACAAGATCCCCCTCTCGCCCGATGTGGACCTGGAAGTCATCGCCCGCGGCACTCCCGGCTTCGCCGGTGCGGACCTGGCCAATCTCTGCAACGAAGCCGCCCTCTACGCCGCCCGCACGAACAAGAAGTGGGTGGAGATGTCGGACTTCGAGCAGGCCAAGGACAAGGTCTACATGGGCTCCGAGCGGCGCTCCATGGTGATGACCGAAGAGGACAAGAAGATCACCGCCTACCACGAGGCCGGCCACACCATCCTCGCCGCGGCCATCCCCGGCGCGGACCCGCTGCACAAGGTGACGATCATCCCCCGGGGCCGCGCCCTGGGCGTCACATGGCAGCTGCCGGAACGGGACCGCTACAACACCACCAAGGAGTTCATGGAGGGCCGCATCGCCATCTGCATGGGCGGCCGCATCGCGGAGGAGGTCTTCTTCAGCCAGTTCTCCACGGGCGCCAGCAACGACATCCAGCAGGCGACGGACATGGCGAAGGCCATGGTCACCCAATACGGCATGAGCGAGAAGCTGGGCCCGCTGAACTACGGCGGCGAGCAGCATGAGATCTTCATCGGCCGCGACTTCAACCAGCGCAGGGACATCTCAGAGGAAACCGCCCGCACCATCGACGCGGAAGTGCACGACATCGTCATGCGCAACTACGAGCGGGCCAAGCGCATCATCATCGAGAAGCGCAATTCCCTCGTGGCCATCGCGGAGGCGCTCCTGCTCCGCGAGACGCTGGACGGCAACGATGTGGACATCCTCATGAAGGGCGGCACTCTGCCTCCCCGCGCCGCGGGCGGCGGCCCAACGGCTCCGGCCATGGATGGCGGCGGCGATGCGGATCCCGGGCTTGATCCAGCTCTGAACCCTGCGTGAGCGCTGAAGTTTTCGACTGGAGGGCCTTCCTCACGGAAGGCCCTCTTTTCATCGGCATCCTCAACCTGACACCGGATTCCTTCAGCGATGGCGGACTCCATGCCGTGCCGGAAGCGGCGCTGGCCCAGGCCAGGAGCCTCCTCGCCAAGGGTTTCCGCATGCTGGACCTTGGCGCGGAAAGCACCCGGCCTGGCGCGGCGGAACTGAACGCCGGGGCTGAATGGTCGAGGCTCCAGCCCGTGTTGGACCTGCTACGGAAGGAAATGCCGCAGATCCCGCTCAGCGTGGACACGCGGCATGCCGAGGTGGCGGCGCAGGCATTGGTCCACGGCGCCGCCGTCCTCAACGATGTGACGGGCTTCCGCGATCCCGCGATGCTGGAGCTCGCCAGCCGCGGCACCTGCGGCCTCATCGCGATGCGGAGCCGGATGGAAGGTGGCGGTTTTGTGATGCCCCTTTATGGCGGCGAAGGCGAAGAAACAGCGGACCGGGCGATCGCCGAGCTGGTTGAAGTGCGCGAGCGTCTCCGGGACGCGGGCATCGCGGACACGCGTGCCGCCCTTGACCCCGGCTTCGGATTCGGGACCACCTTCGTCGAGGATCTCGCCATCTGGAAGGCGCTGCCTTCTTTCCAAGAGCGGCTCTGCATCGGCGTCTCCCGCAAGCGCTTCACGGCCTGGCAAGCGGGCCAGCCGGACCTGCCGCCACAGGAACGCGATGGCCTCACCGCCGCCCTGCACGCGGAGGCCGCGCAGGGCGGCGTCCGGATCTTCCGCAGCCACGCCGCTACACTTCCGGTATGACTCTGCGATTCTTCGGCACAGACGGTATCCGCGGCCGGGCCCACACATCCCCGCTCACCCTCGACGAAACCCAGCGCTGGGGCGCGGCCTGGGGCCTTGCGGCCCGTGCGCGCGGCATCCAGCGCCTCATCGTCGGCTGGGATCCGCGCCTCAGCTCCGAACCGCTCTGGTCTTCCTTCCAGCAGGGCCTGGGCGAAGATCTCGACCTGCGCGTGCTCGGCCTCGCGCCCACGCCGGCCGTGGCCTGGACGGTGGCCGAAGCCACCCGCGCGGGCGTGCCCACCTGGGGCCTCATGATCAGCGCCAGCCACAATCCACCGGAGGATAACGGCCTCAAGGGCTTCAACACCCTGGGCGAGAAGCTGTCGGAGGAGGAGGAGCAGGCCATCGAGGCCGCCTTCGACGAAGTCTCCGCGGTCGCGCCGGGAGAGCCCCGCACGATCCCGGAAAGCCTCGATCCCTACCTGCGCCATCTGGAAGGCCTCGACCTTCCCGAGAATCTGAAGGTCGTCGTGGACTGCGCCCATGGCGCCACCGGTCCTTTCGCCAAGAAGTTGCTGCGGGGCCCCGGCATGCATTGGCTGGCGAACAACCCGGACGGCGCCCGCATCAATATGGGCGTGGGCTCCACCCACCTGGAGGCGCTCAAGGGCGCGGTGGCCGCCCACGGCGCGGACTTCGGCTTCGCCTTCGATGGCGATGGCGACCGCTGCCTCATGGTGGACGGCGCGGGCCGCGAGCTGGATGGCGATCAGATGCTCTGGCTCCTCGTGCAGGACCGCATCGCGGCGGACGATCCGCCACCTGGCGTGGTGGGCACCGTCATGACCAACGGCGGGCTCGAAGCCGCGCTCCAGGCGGCAGGCGTGCCCTTCGTCCGCACCCCCGTGGGCGACAAGTTCCTGCTGCGGGAGATGGCGGTCCGGGGCTGGGACCTCGCGGCGGAAGCCAGCGGCCACCTCATCCAGAAACGCGTCTGCCCCAGCGGGGATGGGCTCGCCACGGCCCTCTCCGTGCTGCGGGCCTTGGTTCACCGGCCGAAGGCGGAGCGGCTCACATGGACTTTCGCGCCTTGGCCCCAGCGGCTGGTCAATGTGGTGGCCCGCGAAAGGCGTCCCGTGGAGGCCATGTCCGCCCTCAAGGACGCCATGAGGGCCCTGGAAGCCAAGTATGGGACTCAGGCCCGCCAGGTCATCCGCTGGAGCGGCACGGAACCCAAGCTCCGCCTCATGGTAGAGGCGCCGGAACGGGCCATGGTGGACGAGGCACTGTCAGAGCTGGAGGCAGCCGCCCGGAGGGATCTGGGCCTGTGACAAGCTCGTGATTCCGCCCTGAAACCCGGCAGTTTTCTGGCATCCTTGTTCTTTAGAGGAAAAAACCCGCCGATGACCCGTCTGGGCGTGAACATCGATCATGTCGCCACCCTCCGCCAGGCCCGCGGCGGCCATGAGCCGGAGCCGGTGGCCGCGGCTCTGCTCGCCCAGAGCGCGGGGGCCGAAGGCATCACGGTCCATCTCCGCGGCGACCGCCGACACATCCAGGACCGCGACATCCGCGTCCTGAAGCAGGTCCTGGCCGTCCCCCTCAATGTCGAGTGCGCCGCCACGCAGGAGGCCTTCGATGCCGTCGTGCCCCTCAAGCCCGCCTGGGTGACGCTGGTGCCCGAGACGCGCGAGGAGCTCACGACCACCGGCGGCCTGGACGCGGTGTTCCTCCAGAGCAGCCTCAAGAGCCTCGTGCGCGAGTACCGCACGGCCGACATCCGCGTGAGCCTCTTCGTGGATCCCGTGCTGGACCAGGTGAAGATGGCCGCCAAGCTGGAGGCGGACGCCGTGGAGCTGAACACGGGCGCCTATGCGGACCTGCCCTACGGCGCGGATGCTTCCGTGGAGTTGGGCAAGCTGAAAGAGGCCGCGCGCCTCTCTTCCCGCCTGGGCCTGCGCGTCCTCGCGGGCCACGGGCTGAACCTGCGCAATGTGGGGCCCGTGGCCGCCATCCCCGAGATGGAGGAGCTGAACATCGGCCACAGCATCATCGGCCGCGCCGTGCTCACGGGCATGGAGCGGGCCGTGCGCGAGATGATCGAGGCGCTGGGCGCTCCGCGGGGAGGACAGGCCTGATGTCCAACCTCAAGGGGAACCTGGAGAGCATCTCGCTCATCGACGTGTCCCAGCTGCTCAATGTGAACCGCAAGACCGGCATGCTGAAGATCACTTCCGGCAAGAGCCAGGGCGTCCTCCACTTCCTGAACGGCGAGGTCATCCACGCCGAGACCCAGTCCGACAAGGGAGAGATGGCCGCCTACCAGATCCTGGAATGGACGAGCGGCAGCTTCGACTTCGTGGCCGCCAGCGTGAACGCGCCCACCACCATCCGCCGCTCCGTGCAGGATCTCGTGATGGACTCGGCGCGGGTGAGCGATTCCCGGAAGCGCCTGCACGGCCTCTTCCCGGACCTGTCTTCCGTGCCTTGGCCCAAGCTGGCGGGCGACGCCCTCCTCGAAGGCCTGAAGATCTACGGCGAGGACAAGAAGATCGTGCCGTGGCTGGATGGCTACCGCAGCTTCCAGGACATCATGGACGCCACCGGGTTGAACGATGTGGCCGTGCTCCAGGCCGCAGCCACGCTCAAGGAGGCTGGCCGCCTCGACGCGCTGCAGCCCGAGCTGACGCTGCGCGTGGTCACGCTCAAAGGCGGCCTCTTCAAGAAGACCGACCGCCTCGAAGTCGCCACCCACCACGAGCACCATTGGCGCGCCATGGGCCCCTACGAGGGCGGCATCGAGCGCTTGCGCCTCATGTGGCCCTCCGGTCCCGCGGTGGAGAATGTCCATTTCACCACCATGGAAGAGGCCATTATCGCCATCCCCAAGGACCTCCAATCCGCCTGGGGCTTGGATGAAGGCAGCGTCGTGAAGGTGCGCCCGGCGCCCTGAGATTGCGAGGTGGCGAGGTGGCGAGGTTCTGAGGTAGTACCTCGGCCCTCACAACCACAACCTCGTCACCTCATTTCCTCGCCCTTGGATGCGCCTTGTCGTAGGTCTTCGACAGTTCCTCCAACGAGAGGTGCGTGTAGCGCTGGGTGGTGCTGAGGCTGGCGTGACCCAGCAGCTCCTGGATGGCACGGAGGTCCATGCCGGCATTGAGGAGGTGAGTGGCGAAGCTGTGGCGCAGGGCGTGGGGGCTCACCCGGGCGCGCACGGCAGCGTCCTCCAGCGCCTTCCGTAGGAGGGTGCGGACGGTGGTGGGCGTGAGGCGGCCGCCCCGCTGGTTGAGGAAGATGGCGGGCGTCACGGGCAGGCTCTTCGCCGCGAGAAACGCGCCGCGCTGATGGAGGTAGGCCTCCAGCTCCGCCTCCGCCTTCGCGTGGAAGGGCACGAGCCGCTCTTTCCGCCCCTTGCCCAGCACGCGCAGGGTGCGTTCGGCCCGCAGCACATCCTGGAGATCCAGGCCCACCAGTTCCGAGACGCGGAGGCCGGAGGCGTAGAGTAGCTCCAGCAGGCAGCGCAGCCGTGCCGAAACGAAATCCATGGCGGGCGGCAACTCCAGCAGGGCCGCGCTCTCGCCCTCTGTGAGGAAGGCGGGGAGCTTCTTGGCCTGCTTGGGATTGCGAAGGCCCGAGGCCGGGTTGGCGGTCACGCGGCCCGTCTCGAAAAGCCAGCGGAAAAAGGCCCGCACCGTGGACAGGGCCCGGGCCTGGCTGGAAGGATCGAGGCCCCGCTCACCCAGCTCCAGCGCGAAGCCCCGCAGCGTGCGCGGGCTCACGCCCCAGGCCTCCCAGCGGTTGCGCAGAGCGTGGTCCACCAGTTTGCGCAAGTCAACATCCTGGGCGCGGGCCGTATGGGGCGAGACGCCGCGGGCCTTCTGCTCCAGGTGGTAGGCGGTGATGGCCTCGGCGAGCGGCGCGTCCATCCTGCTACCATGCCAGCAATCACCTGGAATGGAGCAAGCGTGGCTGAGGCCCCGGATACCATCGCGAAACTGTTCTTCCAGGCCTGCGAGCAGGACCGGGCCGACGCCCTCGCCTTCAAGAAGGACGGCAAGTACACAGGGATCCCCCACGCGGATGTGCGCCGCTCCGTGGAAAACCTGGCCCTGGCCATGGACGCGCGCGGCGTCAAAGCCGGCGACCGGGTGGCCATCCTCTCCGAGAACCGGCCCGAATGGGCCATGACAGACTTCGCCTGCGCCGCCACCGGCGCGCCTCTCGTCACGATCTACGCCACGCTCATCGCCGCCCAGGCGGCCTACATCCTGAAGGACAGCGGCGCCCGCTGGGTCTTCTGTTCCACCCCCGAGCAACTCCAGAAGGTGCTGGACCAGTGGAAGGACCTGCCCGCGCTGGAGCTGGCCGTGCTCATGGAGGGCGAGCCGTCCGCCGACTCCAAACATCCCGTCATCACCTGGAAGCGGCTTCAGGCCGAGGGCGAGACCCGCACGCCGGAGCGGGCCAAGGTCCGCGCCTGGGCCGAGTCCCGCAAGCCCAAGGACCCGCTCACGCTCATCTACACCTCCGGCACCACGGGCGAGCCCAAGGGCGCCGTGCTCACCCACGGCAACCTCACCTCCAACTCGCTGGCGGCTCTCGCGGTCCTGCCCTCGCTGGGACCTCAGGATCGCGCCCTCAGCTTCCTGCCCCTCACGCACATCTTCGAGCGCATGGCGGGCCACTACGCGCTCTTCCATGTGGGCATCGCCATCTACTACGCCGAGAGCGTCAGCACCGTGGGCGACGACATGATCCTCGCGAAGCCCACCGTGCTCTGCTCGGTGCCGCGCATCTATGAGAAGATCTTCGCCCGCATCGAGGAAAGCGTTGATGGCGGACCGAAGCTCAAGCGCGCCATCTTCCGCTGGGCCGCGGCCGTGGGCCGCGAGGTGGCGCCGCTGCTGTATGAGGACCGGAAGCCGTCGGGCTTCCTGGCCTTCAAGTACCGCTGGGCCGACAAGCTCGTCTTCTCGAAGATCCGCGAGCGCACGGGCGGGCGGCTGCGCTTCGCCGTGAGCGGTGGCGCGCCCCTGAGCCCCGCCATCATGGAGTTCTTCTGGGCCATCGGCCTGCCGATCCTCGAGGGCTACGGCCTCACGGAGACGAGCCCCGTCATCACCGTGAACCGCCTGGGGCTCGTGAAGCCCGGCAGCGTGGGCACGCCGCTCTACGATATCTGGGAGGGCAAGCCTTTCGTGAAGATCGAGGAGGACGGCGAAATCGTCTGCCGGGGGCCCAATGTGATGCAGAGCTACTGGAACAACGCCGCGGCCACGGCGGAAGCCATTGATGCGGAAGGCTACTTCCATACCGGCGACATCGGCAGCTTCGACGAGAAGGGCCGGCTCTCCATCACGGACCGGAAGAAGGAGCTGCTCGTCACCTCCGGCGGCAAGAAGGTGGCGCCCCAACCCATCGAGAATGTCCTCAAGGACGACAAGTACATCGCCCAGGCCGTGCTCATCGGCGATCAGCGCAAATTCATCTCCGCGCTCATCGTCCCGAATTTCCCGGCCCTGGAGCGCTGGGCGGGCTACAAGAAATTGGCCTGGAAGACCCACGGCGAGCTGGTGGCCCAGCCCCTCGTCATGGCCAAAATGATGAGCCGTGTGGAGAAGGTGAACGAGGCGCTCTCGAACTATGAGCGCATCAAGAAGATCGCCATCCTCGACCACGAGCTGACCCTGGAGAGCGGGGCCCTCACGCCCAGCCTCAAAATCAAGCGCCGCGTGGTGGGGCAGCTCTACAAGGATGTCATCGAGTCGCTTTACTCTGAGCACCTGGAAGGCGCGCGCCCCTGAACCGTCACTGAATTTCCGGAGTCCCCATGACCATGGGCATCAACCCCCACAAGATCCCCATCCTGACGACCTTCGATCCACCGCCGGGCATGGAGATCGAGCGCGTCGTGGGCCCCTGCTGGGGCATCACCGTCCGCAGCCGCTCCATCGTGGGCACCACCTGCGCGGGCTGCCAGCAGATCTTCGGCGGCGAGGTGACCATGCTCACGGAGCTGGCCAACGATAGCCGCAACGAGGCCATGAACCGCCTGGAATCCCACGCGATGATGATGGGCGCGGACTGCGTGCTGGCCACCCGCTTCGACAGCGGCGAGCTCATGCAGAACACCAACGAGATCATCGCCTACGGCACGGCCGTGAAGCTGCGCCCCCGCGCTTGATCTTCTGCCCGTGATCCCCAGGACGCCACCCGCGCTGCGCCGGAGGCTCGACCGGCTGGCGCGGCGGGCCCACGCCTTCCATCGCTACGCCCATCACCCGCTCTGCGTGGAGTACGCGGGCGAGCGCATCCAGGTGGGACGCATCCGGCTTTGCCGGGGATGTGCGCTGCTCGCGGTTGGGGTCGGCGCAGGCCTGCTGCTTGGAGCCTTCCTGCCCGCGCATGGGGCGGTCGCGGGCGTAGCCCTCGCGTTGGCCGCGCTTGCCGGAATCTGCGCCTTCGCGCTGAGGCTGCCCAAAATGGTGGGGCGCGCCCTGCCAGGCGTGGCTCTCGCCTTCGCCCTGGTCCAGGGCCTGCGTCTCGGTCCTTCCGGCTGGATGCTGAGCGCCGCGTCCGTAGCGTTGTTCCTCGCCGCCTTCCTCCTCTACCGCCGCCGCGGCCCCCACCGCGGCCCTTGCGAAACCTGCCCCGAGCGCGACCGCCGCCCCGCCTGCCGCGGCTTCGCCCCCATCCTGCGGCGCGAACGCGCCCTTCAGCGGCTGGGGGGACGGCTCATCGCCAGAGCGAGGATAGAACTCAGATGAGATGGCCCGATTCGAACGATCAGGTGGTCGGGAAAATCGGCTCCGACTTCTGATTCCACAGCTGCCGCAACTGAGAGAGGGCCAGAAAGACCAAGAAGTAGATGAGCGTGCTGGCCAACATGTGCTGCCGGAACTGGTTCCAATCCAGGTAGAAGTTCCCGATGACCAGATGCGGTGAAGGAATCCAGTGGTCTAACGGGCCGAACACTGTCGGGAGCGCCCCCCCTCGAACCCGCAAGTGGCAGCCAATTCGTTGGGGATTCGTAGAACCGGAAACAGCCGACCCATCTGATACGGCAACCATTCAAGGCCAATGGAGAGTTTGAGCAGCGGACGGATGAGTAGAGAAAGGGGACTGCCCTCATAAATCCAAGACCCGGCTAGGAGCGTGTAGCTGAACGCCGAGAGTAGCGCCGACCTCCAGAGCGCCAGTAACGCCCGGATCCCAGCATGGCCTCCACGGGATGCGACGCTGATGACCAGAGGAGACCGGATCTGAATGCGCATATCTATCCTTCGGAACTGCGCTCAGGATGGCAGAGTCGTGTCCGCCTCCGCCTCTCGGGCACACTATCTCCATGCCAAAGGCCTTAACCCAGACCCGCGAACTGCTCGACATGATCAAGTTCGAGCACACGGTGTTCGCGCTGCCTTTCGCGTTCCTGGCGGCCATGGAGGCGGCGCAGGGGCTGCCGCCGCTCCGGGCGCTGCTCTGGATCGTGGCGGCCATGGTGGGGGCCCGGACGGCGGCCATGACCTTCAACCGGCTGGCGGACGCGGATCTCGACGCGTTGAATCCGCGCACGGCCATGCGCGCGCTGCCCGCGGGCCGCGTGAGCCGCGGGGGCGCCTGGCTCATGCTCGGCCTGTCCGCGGCCCTGCTGGGCGTGGCCGCGGGCGCGCTCAACCCGCTCTGCTGGAAGCTGGCTCCCCTCGCCCTGCTCATCATCCTGGGCTACAGCTGGTGCAAGCGCTTCACCAGCCTCGCCCACCTGGTGCTGGGCCTGTCGCTGGCGGGCGCGCCGTTGGGCGCCTGGATCGCCCTCACGGGCCGCGTGGATCCCCCGGCCTGGTGGCTGGCCGCGGGCGTGCTCTGCTGGACCGGGGGCTTCGACATCCTCTACGCCCTCCAGGACCAGGCCTTCGACAGGTCAGCGGGACTCCACTCGATCCCCTCGAAACTGGGCACGAGCCTCTCCCTGGCCATTTCGCGAACCCTTCACCTCGCGGCGCTGGCGGCCTGGGCCATGTTCAACCTGGAAATCGGCGCCCATCTCTTTGGCTGGCTAGGGTGGGTGGCAGTGGCCTGCATGTTGGCCCGGGAGCAGTGGCTGGTCCGGGAGGGGAACCTGGACCGCATTGACGAGGCCTTCTTCACCCTCAACAGCCTCGTGGGGCTGGCCTTCTTCGGGGGCCATCTGGTCGAGCGGATGGCGGGTCTGGCCTTCCTCTGACTTGTATCGGTCAAACGCTAATCGTTGATACGGTTGGCTCGTAGCATTGGGGTATACTGGAATACCATGCCGCGGCAACCCAAAGGAAGACTCGCCCTCAGGCTCAGCCGTCCCGACCGGCGGCGGTGGATGACCTTCATGCTGGTGCTGAACCACCGCACCTTCCGCTGGTCCCTGACCCGCCGGACCCTCCTCTGGATCCTGGGCGTTTCGGTCGGCCTCTGGTTCCTGGGCGTCTTCGGCTCGGGCTACGGCTGGTGGGCCACGAAGAAGATCATGTCCTTCAGTCGGCTTCAGCAGGAGACGGCCGCGCAGCAACAGCAGTTGAAGACGACGCTGGAGCAGGCGAGGGGCCTGGAGGACCAGGTGAAGGAGCTGCGGCAGCAGCAGATGGACCTCCTCAAGGCCCTCGATCCGAAGAGCCAGCCGCAGCTGCCGTCCCTGCCCCAGGGGGGAGGCCAGGGCGGACCGCATGTGCCCGCCCCGCTCGGTGCCGTGCCCCAGGCCCAGGTGCAGCGGCTTCAGGATCTCCAGGCCGAGCTGGACCGCGCCACCGAAGCCGCGGCCCGCATCCAGGCCAGCCTGGACCCCATCATGGACGCCTGGAGCCGGACGCCCTCCGTGGCGCCCACGGCCGGGTACATCTCGTCGGGTTTCGGCGTGCGCCTGGATCCTTTCGGCAACAACCAGGGCGAGACGGGCCTCATGGAGACCCACACGGGCGTGGACATCTCCAACGCCGAGGACACGCCCATCCAGGCCACGGCGGACGGCACCGTGGAGCAGGCGGGCTGGATCAGCGGCTACGGCAACGCCGTCACCATCCGCCACACGGCGCAGCTGGAGACGCTCTACGGCCACATGGACCAGGTCAAGGTGAAGGTGGGCCAGGAAGTCAGCCGGGGCGACATCGTGGGCCTCATGGGCCATACTGGCCGCGCCACGGGAACCCACTGCCACTACGAGGTCCGTGTGGGCGGCCGCCCGGTGAACCCCCTTCCCTACCTGAAGCTCCAGAAGCAGTGGCTCAAGGCTCTTAGCTAGGAGGTCATGATGGCGATGTTCAGCAACTCCCCCCAGAAGCCCAGGCCCAACGCGGCCCAGGCTGTCCACACCCTCCTGGGCAAGGACACGCTCTGGAAAGGCGAGATCCACTGCGGCGCCCAGAGCCTGCGGATCGAAGGCCGCATCGAGGGCAGCATCCACAGCACCGGCGAGGTGACGGTCGCTCCCAACGGATATGTGGAAGGCACCATCCACGCCAAGCACCTCATCGTCACCGGCAAGGTGAAGGGCATGGTGAAGATCGCCGAGTGCCTGGAGATCCACGGCACGGGCCTCGTGGAAGGCGAAGCCGAAGTGGGCAGCCTCGTGGTGGATGAGGGCGGCACTCTCGAAGGCCGCTGCACCCGCCGCGACGGGAAGAAGGTCGCGGATGCCAAGGCGGCTGACATCAAGGCTGCCACGGGACCCGTGAAGAACGGCGCGGAGCCTGTCAAGAAGGCCTAGCTGAACAGTGATCCGGGGCTGGGCTTCAGGCCGATGTAGCCATAAGCGGATTCGGTGGCCTTGCGGCCCTGGGGTGTGCGGTCCAGGAAGCCGATCTGCATGAGGTAGGGCTCCACGAGATCTTCGAGAGCGCCTTCGTCCTCGCCCAGGGCGGCCGCCAGCGTGCGCAGGCCCACAGGGCCGCCACGGTGCTTGCCGCAGAGGGCTTCGAGGTAGGCGCGGTCGAGGCCGTCCAGGCCCAGGTCGTCCACCTCGTGCAGCGCGAGACAGGCCTCGGCTGAGGCCTGGGAGATGGTGCCATCGCCCTTCACCTCCGCGTAGTCGCGGCAGCGGCGCAGGAGGCGGTTGCAGATGCGCGGGGTGCCGCGGCTGCGGCGGGCGATGGCCTCAGCCCCCTCTGGCACCATGACAACATGCAGGACATCCGCGCTGCGGCGGGCGATGACGGCGAGTTCGGCGCGCGTATAGAACTCCAGGCGGTGGACCATGCCGAAGCGGTCGTGCAGCGGCTTGGAGATGAGCCCCGCGCGCGTGGTGGCGCCCACCAGTGTGAAGGGGCGCAGGTCCACCTTCAGCGTCTGGGCCGAGGGGCCCTGGCCGATGAGGATGTCCAGCTTCCGGTCCTCCATAGCGCTGTAGAGCATCTCCTCGATGGGCGCTGACAAGCGGTGGATCTCGTCGATGAAGAGGAACTCGCCTTCATCCAGGTTCGTGAGGATGGCCGCGAGGTCGCCCTTCTTCTCCAGGGCCGGGGCCTGGATTACCTTGCAGCTCGCGCCCATCTCGTTGGCCAGCACATGGGCCAGCGTCGTCTTGCCCAGGCCGGGCGGGCCGAAGAGCAGCACATGATCCAGCACCTCGCCCCGCTTCTTCGCGGCCTGGAGGGCGATCTCCAGGCGCGCCTTGACCTTCTCCTGGCCGATATACTCCCCCAGCCGCTGGGGGCGGAGGCTGTACTCCACGGGATCATCCGTGAGGGCGGTGGGATCCAGGTCCGGGTGGCGGTGCTCCATTGTTCTATTCCGGCACGGCCAGGCTCTTTGTGCAATGTCCCTGCGCGGCTACTCTGGGAGAATCAGCCGCCCAGGGAACCCCCTTGCCCCAGCGCCATCAGCTCATCATCCGGGACCGCCACGGCTTCGAGCGCGCGATGCCCCTGATCCGCCCCATGGTGCTTGGCCGGCAGAGCACCTGCGATGTGGTGCTGCCGGACAGCATGATCAGCCGCCAGCACATTAAGCTGGAGATGGAGGGCGAGACCTGGTTCGTGGAAGACCAGGCCAGCTCCCACGGCACCTTCCTCCGCGGCAAGCCAATCACCAAGACCCGCTGGGAGGTGGGCGAGCCCCTTCGCCTGGCGGACGGCGCCTACATCCTGGAACTGGCCATCCTCGACCAGGCCAGTTCGGAAGCGCATCTCGCGGCCATCCTGGAGACCTCGCAGCTGCTGGCCCAGGAAGTGGAGCTGGAGGACCTGCTGGAGCGCAGCCTCGACCGGCTCCTGCTCATCTCCGGCACCGACCGCGGCTTCCTCATGCTCCTGGAGGGCGGCGAGCTGGAGATCAAGGTCCAGCGCAACCTCCACCGGCAATTGGAGAGCGACATCCACCTCTCCATGTCCAGCATCCACTCCGTCTTTGAGACCGGCGAGCCCATCTGGGTGCTGAACGCGACGGACGACGAGAAGCTGCTGGGCCACCAGTCCATCATGAAGCTGGAACTCAAGACGATCCTCTGCCTGCCGCTCACGCTCCAGGGCAAGCGCATCGGTGTCGTCTACCTGGACAGCAAGAAGCCCATCGGCGAGCCGCCGGACCGCCCCACCTTCGAGGCCATCGTGGCGCTCTGCGCCATCGCCATCGAGCGAACGCGGCTTTCGGAGGAGAACCTGCGCGGCCAGGTGCTGGCCACCGTGGGCCAGGTGGCCAGCAGCATCGTCCACGACTTCAAGAACGGCCTCTTCGTGCTGCGGGGCCACGCGGAGATGCTGGAACAGGCCGGGAGCGCGCAAAACGAGAAGACCCAGGCCAAAGTGGGCCACCACGCCAAGAAGATCCTGGAGAACATCGAGCGCCTGTCCAGTCTCTGCGTGGATGTGCTCGACTTCGCGAAAGTGCGCGAGCCGCGCCGCCGCCAGGTGGAGATCGGGCCCTACATGGAATCCGTCCTCGAGCCCCTGCGCCACCGCGCAGAGGGCTTGGGCATCACCGTGCGGGCCGAGGGCGAGGCCTGCGCCGCCAGCCTGGACGCCTCGCGCTTCACGCGGGTGGTGGAGAACCTCATCGCCAACGCCATCGAGGCCGTGGCCGCGAAGGAGGAGGCCGAGGGCCAGAAGATCGTCGGCGAGATCGATGTGGTCTGGATCCGCGTCACCGGCGGCCTCCAGCTCCGGGTGAAAGACAACGGCACCGGCATCCCCAAGCGCATCATGCGCCGCGTCTTCGAGCCCTTCTTCACCCACGGCAAGCGCCGCGGCACGGGGCTCGGCATGGCCACCGTGAAGAAGATCGTGGAAGAGCACGGCGGCACGCTGGAAGTCATCTCGGAGCCGGGCCATGGCACGGAGGTCATCCTCTGCCTGCCGGACGGCGTCCATGGCCTCCCCCACGACACCAATCCCGTGCCCAACCTCCGCAACACCGGGAGCGGCGGTGTCAGCGGGACCGGGGGCCACAAGGGCAAGGACGAATCCACCGGCAGTCGCGCGGCCCACCGCCCATGATGGTAGGCCTGCCCCAGCTCCGCGTCGGCCAAGGCTTCGACGTCCACCGGTTCGCGGATCCCGCCGAAGGCCGCAAGCTCATGCTCATGGGCTGCGAGGTGCCCCACGACCGCGGCCTCGCGGGCCACAGCGACGCGGATGTGATGCTGCACGCCCTCATGGACGCGCTCCTGGGCGCGGCCGGTCTCGGGGACATCGGCCAGCACTTCCCCGACACGGACGCCGCCTACGAGGGGGCGGATTCCTTCGCGCTGCTCGAACAAGTCGTGGCGACGCTGCACGCGCTCGGCTGGCAGGTGATGAGCGCCGATGTGTGCCTCATCGGCGAACGCCCCAAGCTCGCCCCCCACCGCGAACGCATGCGCGCCCGTGTCGCCCCTGCCCTGGGCCTGGAACTCGACGCCCTCAATGTCAAAGCCACCACCACCGAGAAGCTGGGCTTCACCGGCCGGGGCGAAGGCCTCGCCGCCCAAGCCGTGGCGCTGATCGGGAAAGGCTAGGTTTTCTTCAATTCAACCGCCGCGATGCGGCTGAGGACGCCCGTGGTGTTCTTCGCGGGATCTTCCAGCACGACCTCCAGCAGGTGCTTCTGCAGAGCGCCGAGCCAAGGACCGCCGGGCCGGTCAGCGAGGATCATGAGGGCTCGGCCATCCAGGGCGAGATGCTTCACGGAGAGGGGCGGCTGTTCGGCTTTCAGGCGTTCCAGGCGGGCTCGCACGGCTTTGCAGCGGGCCGACACCGCTTCGCGCCAGGCCTGGCCGGAAAGGCCATCATCCGGCGAGGGCGTGAGGGGTTCGTCGCCCCAGCCCTTGGCCAGCTGATCCGCGAGACGCAGCGCGTGCCAGGCGGGCTCGTCTAGACCGTCCTCCTGGAACTTGCGAAGGAGGCGGCGGCAGGCGGCATCGCTCCAGCGGTCGTCAGGATGGACGCCGTGATGCTTCACAAGAGCGCCGGTCTGCTGGATCAGATCGTTGCCGGCTTTCAAGCGCCGCAGCATCATGCCCGCCATCTCCACGGAGACGGCCTCGTGCCCGTAGAAATGCGCGGCGCCGTCCGGCTCCACTGTGCGCGCGGGAGGCTTCCCGACATCGTGCAGGAGCCCGGCCCAGACGATCTTGAGGGCACGATGTTCCGCGGCAGCCAGCTCCTCCAACACGCGCAGCGTGTGATCCCAGACCGGGTAGCGATGGTGGCCGTGCTGCTCGCAGCCCACCGCGGCCCGCAGCTCCGGAAGCCAGAGATCCAGCAAGCCCGTGGCTTCGAGATAGCGCAAGCCCTTCGCGGGATGGCGCCCCGCGAGGAGCTTGTTCAGCTCCTGCAACACCCGCTCCACCGCGACCTTGCGGGCCACATCCAGCCGCTGCGGGATGGCCGCCAGCGTCGCGGGCTCAATGTCGAAGCCCAGCTGAGCCGCGAAACGGCAGGCCCTCAGAGGGCGGAGACCATCTTCCTTGAACCGCTTCAACGGATCGCCCACGGCGCGGACGGCTTTCGCCTCCAGATCACTCTGTCCGCCGAAGGGATCCACGAGCCGCGTCTTCCAATTGACCGCGCCCACCGCCTCCAACGGCAGCGCCATGGCGTTCACGGTGAAGTCGCGGCGGGAAAGGTCCTCTTCCAGCGTGACGCCCAGCCTCACGCCTTCCGGATGGCGGCCATCGAGATAGTCCATGTCCTCGCGGAAGGTGGTGATCTCGAAGCCTTCGTCCCCCGCCATCACCGTCACCGTGCCGTGCTGGAGGCCCGTGGGGAGCGCGCGGAGCTTTGCCGCCTTTGCCTTCGCCATGACGGCCTCGGGCATGAGGTCCGTGGCCAGATCCCAATCCGTGTGGGGCCGTCCCAGCAACTCGTCGCGCACGGCGCCGCCCACGACGAAGAGATGGCTCCCCCCGATCGCCTGGCCGAGCGTCCTCAGCGACGCGTTCACGGCGCGCTCTCCGCGAGCGCCTTCAACGCCTCGCCTTCCACGCGGCAAGTGAGCCACTCCTCCATCACCACCGCGCCCATGGCCTTGTAGAACGCGATGCTGGGCGTGTTCCAGTCCAGCACCTGCCATGTGTAGCGGGTGCAACCTTCGCGCAGGGCGAGCTTCGCCAGGTGCTGGAGAAGGGCCTTGCCGATGCCCTTGCCGCGGAACTCCGGCCGCACCCAGAGGTCCTCCAGGTAGAGCCCCGGTTTGCCTTCCCATGACGAGAAATTGAAGTACCAGAAGGCGAAGCCCGCGGGCTTCCCGTCCCATTCCGCCATTTCCGCGTGCATGATCGGGTGCTTCCCGAACACATGCCGCGCGATGTCGGCCTCCGAGGCCACGGCCTTCTCAGGCGCCCGCTCGTAGTCCGCCAGCTCCGCGATGTAAGCGCGGATGAGGGCGTTGTCCGAAGGCTCGGCAGGGCGGATGGTCAACATGGCTCTATGCTATCGGGATGGACCGCGCCACGGCTCTGCGCCTTCACGAAGCCATGCTGCTCACCCGCGTGACGGAGGAGCGGCTGGTCACGCTCTACCGCCAGGGCGCCACCCTGGGCAGCGTCTACCGCTCCATGGGACAGGAGGCCACGGCTTGCGCCACCGCGCTGGCTCTGGGACCGGAGGATGTCATCGCGCCGCTCATCCGCAACCTGGGCTCCATGCTGGCGCGCGGCGTGACGCCGGAGGAGATCTTCCTCCAGTACCTGGGCCGCGCCACGGGGCCCACGGGCGGGCGTGAGCACAACAACCATTTCGGCAGCGTGGCCCGTGGCCTCATCGCGCCCACCTCGATGCTGGGCGCGCTCATCCCCGTCATGGCCGGCGTGGCCCTGAGCTTCAAACAGACGGGGCGGCCCAGAGTGGCCATGACCTGGATCGGCGATGGCGGCAGTTCCACGGGCGCCTTCTACGAAGGCCTCAACTTCGCGGTCGTGCAGCGGCTCCCGCTCATCGTCGTGGGTGAATCCAACGGCTACGCCTACTCCACACCGCCCGCGAAGCAGATGAAGGGCGCGCTCGCCGATCGCGGCCAGGGCGCCTTCACCGTCACGGTGGACGGCAACGACGCCGCGGCAATCTACGCGGCGGCATCCGACGCCCGGGCGCGTTGCCTCGCGGGCGAAGGCCCCGTTTTCCTCGTGTGCGAGACTTTCCGGATGAAGGGTCATGCCGAACACGACGACCAGCGCTATGTGGACAAGGCGCTTCTGGAAACCTGGGCCGGAAAGGATCCCCTGCCCCGTTTCGAGGCGTGGCTATCAGCCCAAGGCTGGTCGGCGGAACCCGGCCTGCGCGCGGGGCTGGAGACAGAAGTTGAGGCCATGGCCGATGCCGCGCTCGTCGCGCCCTGGCCCGACCCATCCACCCTGCGGGATGGCATCTTCGCGGCAGAGGCCTGAGTGGATGCCATCCAGGTGACTGAGACCGTATCCATTCCAGGCGACGCCATCGCGTTCCGGGCCACGCGGAGCGGCGGCCCCGGCGGGCAGAATGTGAACAAGGTGTCCTCCAAGGTGGAGCTGCGCATTGATCTGACGCGCATCGAAGGTCTCACCGAAGGCGCCCTCGCTCGCCTGCGCCAAGCGCAACGAAACCGCCTGGACGCGGATGGGCTGTGGCTCCTCACCAGCGACCGCAGCCGCGACCAGCGCTTCAACCTCGAAGACGCCCGGGAGAAGGCCGCGGAGGCCGTGCGTGCCAGCCTCACCCCGCCCAAGCCCCGCCATTCCACCCGGCCCACCCGCGCCAGCAAAGAACGGCGGCTGGATTCGAAGAAGCGCGATGCCGACCGTAAGAAAGCCCGCCGCGTCCCCCACGATTAACCAAGGAGAACCCGTGAATTCGCAACCCCAGTCCTACGCCCACCACCGCCGCCTGGACCCGCTCTACCATCCCGTCGTCCTTGGGCTCGCGCTCGTGAATCTCATCGCCATGCTCGTGGCCCTGATCCGCCATCCAGGGCTGGCCAGCGCGTGGACCTTCGTGATGTCCGCGGTTTTCTTCCTCCTCGCGGGAAAAGTCCGGGGCTACGCGCTGCACAACCAGGACCGCCTCATCCGCCTGGAGGAGCGCCTGCGCCTGGAGCGGCTGCTTCCCGATGACCTGAAGGCGCGCATCCCCGAGCTGGGCGTGAGACAGCTCGTGGGCCTGCGCTTCGCATCCGATGCCGAGCTGGTCGATCGCGTGCGCGAGACGCTCGCGGAGAACCTGGATCTTGAAGCCATCAAGAAGCGCATCCAGACCTGGCGCCCGGACATCTTCCGAGTCTGAAAGTCTCAGATCGAAAAGGAAGGGCCCCTCACGGGGCCCTTCCCGCTTCAAGGCTCCAGGCTCGGGAGCGCCTGCTTGTAATCGGGGTACGGCGGCTTCTTGAAGACCGGTGGCGGATTCTTGGCGAGGAGGTCCAGCGCCTCCTGCACCGCGCGCTCCAGCTGCGGATCGCGGCCCTGGCGCGTGAGGGCGGGGTCCTGCTCGACCTCGATATCGGGGGCGATGCCGATGTTCTCCACTTCCCACTCGCCCTTGGTGCCGTATAGGCCCCAGCGCGGCGCCGTGACAGACCCGCCGTCCATCAGCGCCGGATAGCCGCCGATGCCCACGAGGCCGCCCCAGGTGCGCACGCCGACGAGCGGGCCCACCTCGTTCTTCTTGAAGAGCCAAGGCAGCGCGTCGCCGCCGGAGCCGGACATCTGGTTGATGATCATCACCTTCGGACCGAAGATCGCCTGCGCGGGCTCCACTACTTCCGAGCCTTCGCGGGCGGTGTTCACCATCTGCGGCGCGCGCTTGAGGTTCTCGATGATGTAGTCGGCGATGTCGCCGCCGTGGTTGAAGCGCTCGTCCAGGACCGAGCCCTGCTTGCCCACTTGCGAGAAGTAGTAGCGGTTGAAATTGGCGAAGCCGCCCGCGGCCGTGTCAGGGATGAAAACATAGGCCAGGCGCCCGCCGGACAGTTCGTCCACCTTGCGGCGGTTGGCGTCCATCCAGGAGCGGAGCCGCAGCTGGGATTCGGACGCGACGGGAACCACCGTCACCTGCCGCGATCCGGTGCCGTCAGCCTTCGCGCCCACCGTCAGCACGGTCTGTTTGCCCGCGGTGGCCTGGAAGAGGCGGCAGATGTCATCGCCGCCCTTCAGGGGCTCGCCGTTCACGGCCAGGAGGAAGTCGCCCTCCTTCACATTCACGCCGGGCGCCGTGAGCGGCGCCTTGAGGCCGGGATTCCAGTTCTCGCCGCTGAGGATCTTCGCGAACTGGTAGCGGCCTTCCGCCACGCGGTAGTCCGCGCCCAGGAGGCCCACTCCGATGGCGTCCTGCTTGGGCGAATCGCCGCCCCGGATGAAGGTGTGGCCCACCACCAGCCAGCCCGTCATCTCCTCGAAGAGCGTGTTGAGATCCTCGCGGCTGGCGATGCCGTCCAGGAAAGGCGCGTAGAGCGCTTCCGCCTTCGCCAGATCGAGGCCGTGGTGGTGCGGATCGTAGAAGAAGTCGCGCTCGATGCGCCAGACCTCCCGGTACATCTGGCGCCATTCGGCGCGGGGATCCGCCTCGATCCGCGCCGCGTCCAACGCCAGCGCGCCTTCTCCCGGCTTGGCGGGCTTCTCCGAACCCACGATGGACCACTTGGACTGCCGCGCGTAGAGCAGCTTGGAGCCGTCCGCGGAGACGAGGAAGCTCACGAGGCCGCCATAGGCGGGCGACGACCCGTCAATGCCCTCCAGCACCTTCTCGCCCTTGCGGGTCTTGAGGTCGAAGCGTGTCACATCCGTGGGGACGCTCTGCAGCTCCAAGCTCTCCTCGTCCGTGAGCGCGGTGGGGCCGGACACGAGGAAGATCACGCCTTCGGCCCCCGCTTCCAGGCCGCCATAATTCGCCATGGCCAGCGGAAGGCTGATGATGCGCTGGCCGAGGCCGTCGAAATCGATGCGCACGGGTTCGGGCGATTTCGGTTCGTCCTTCTTGGTGTCGTCTTTTTTCGCGCCGTCCTTCTTGCCCGCGTCGGCGGCCTTCGCGGCCTCTTCATCGCTTTCCGGCATCAACGGCGACGGCAGGTCCTTGCGCAGCACGGCCGCGTAGACGCCGCTGCTTACCGGGTGCCCCAGGCTGGTCATGTCCAACCACCCTGGAGAGAGGCCCGAGTCCGTGCCCGCCAGGAAGTAGAGGTACTTCCCGCTCTTGTCGAAGCGGGGCGAGAACGCGTCGCTGGTGCCGTCCGTGATCTGGCGGCTCTTCTTCTCATCCATGCTGTAGACGAAGACCGCATGGAGATGGTTGGGCAGCTGCTTGGCGTAGGCCACCCAACGGCTGTCCGGCGCCCAGGCGGGGTCGAGGTTCCCAGTGGGCGTGTCGTAGAGATCCGTGTCGAGCTGCGCGGGCGCGGGGTGGTCGATGTCCACCACCCAGAGATTCATCCGCTTGTCCGTGTAGGCGATCTTCCTGCTGTCTGGCGACCATCTGGGCCCGTAGAAGTAGGAGGGAGGTTGGCCGAGGCCGATCTTGCGCACGGCTCCCAACCCGTCCGGGGCGCGGAGATGGAGGGCATACTCGCCGGACTCATCGGAGAACCATGCGATCCACTTGCCATCCGGCGACCAGGCGGGATCGCGGTCCGCCACGCCGGGGCTGCGGGTGAGGTTGCGGGCGTCGCCCTTCTCGGCGGGCACGGAGAGGATCTCCCCTCGCGTCTCGAAGAGGGCGCGCTTGCCGCTGGGCGAGATCGCCGCGTGGAGGATCTGGCCGGGCTCCACCTTCTCGAAATGGGGACGCAGCTCCGGAAGGTCCGCGTTGATGGTCACAGGGATTTTCGTGGCGCGGCCGCTGGCGAAGTCGTAAAGGTGGAGCGAGCCGAACTGGTGGTAGACGATGCCGCCTGGGCCCGCGGAGGCCGATGAGATGTCGAAACCGTCCGGGTTCTCCACCACCTGGCGCACGGCCTTCGTCGCGGTGTCATAGGCGTAGAGGGTGACGGGGCCGCCGCGGTCCGAGAGGAAATAGACGGTGTTCCCGTCCCACATGGGACCGCGGTCGTTGGAGTTGCCGCGGGGGATCTTCACGATGCTGGAATCGGAAAGGTCCGCGATCCACACGCGCGCCGTCTGGCCGCCCCGGTACTTCTTCCAGGCAGGCTGCCACCGCGGGAAGGGCGTGTAGGCCAGGTGCGTTCCGTCCGGCGAGTAGCAGGCCTCATCGCCCGAGGGCAGCGGCAGCTGCTCCGGCAGCCCGCCCGTCACGGCCACCGAGAAGAGCTGCGGCAGATCCCGCGCCGTGGCGCGGAGCGAGCTGAAGATGACGCGCTTGCCATCCGGCGACCAGCCGAGGGCCCTGTCCGCGCCAGGGTGATAAGTGAGGCGCTGAGGCTCGCCCCCGTTGGCGGGAACAGTATAGACATCGGCGTTCCCGTCGTAGAACCCCGTGAACGCGATGCGGCTGCCATCCGGCGAATAGACCGGGTGCAGGCAACGGCCCGCCCCCGCGACGAGCCGCCGCGCGGCCCCGCCCTCCCGCGCCACATCCCAGATCTGCCCCGCGTACTCGAAGGCGACACGGGTCCGCGACAGGGTGGGGTTCTGCAGGAGGAGCGGCGGGTCGCCCGCCTTCAGGACCATCGCCAGAGACAGGGCGAGCAGCGCGCGGATCCGCATGGGGACTCCAAGACTGGGGGAACGGATCCCCAGCTTACGGGAGCTCGCGCGGGCCCGGTTAGGCGGATTCGGGCGTATCAGGAAAGGCCGCCCGCGGCCGCGGGTTTCTCCCCGTGGAAGGGCGGCGACTGGATGACGCCGTGGAGCAGACGCGCGGCCCAGGTCCGGGCTGCCTGCACTCGCTCCGCCGCCGAGGCGCCCACGCGCCACAATCCGATAGGTTCAGACCTTGCGAGTCCCCTGGGCATGGGAGCCTCCGCGAAATGGGTGGTGGTACTTCCTTGGATGCCCCGACTCTCCATCTGGTTGCGCCTTCGACCGTCACCATCCTGTAAAAAAACAGGCCACCCATCGGGTGGCCTGTTTTCTGGTGGTTCCTCCCGGATTCGAACCGGGGACCCGCTGATTAAGAGTCAAAGGCGGGCCTTACGCCCGTTGCACGCGCGTCATGGGTTCGCTACCTTCACCTCGTTCAGCTAGCGAGGCGCGAAGATGCGATCCATCATCCGTAATCACTCCTAAGCCCACGCGGCCTCGGAGCCCGGCGCCTTGAGCGCAGCGGGCACGGGACCGCGGGCACAGCAGCCGAGGGCGACCGCGTAGGCGGACCCGAAGGTGCGCGATCCCCCCATCAAGGGGCCGGAGCGTCCACGCACCGGCCCTGCTCTCATCCACCCTGAGCGCGGAAAGCGCCAGGGCTTCGCCCTGCCCCGCAGGGCATGGAGACCCATCCGATGACCCCTCATTCAGCCTTGATCCTTCTCGGCACCTTCTGCGCTGTCGCCTTGCTCGGCGCATCCGCAGCCATGGTCTGCCTCCGCCTCCAGCTCAGATCGAGCCAATCCCGCGAGCGAGCGCTGCCCGCGGGGCGCGCCCAACTCAGCCCCGCGCTGTGGGATGGCAAGGCCGCCCTTGATCGCGCGGAAGACGCCTCCCGCACCGCCATGGCCCAGGCCGACGGCGATTCCGGCGAGGTGATGGCATGAAGGCCTCTACCCTCATCGCCCTCTCAGCGGAACTCGCCGCGGCGCGCGCGAAGTTCCCCGATCCATCCTTTCTCACGCTGGCCTTGGCCGAAGAGTCCGGCGAAGCCGTGAAGGCCGCGCTGGATTTCCGACAGGGGAAAACGGAATCGCCTGACGATCTTCGCCGCGAGTGCATCCAGGCAGCGGCCATGGCGATACGGCTGCTGGAGGAAGGCGACCCCGCGCTCTTCAATCCCGCAGCGATGGCCTCCATCGTCTACCTGGAAGAGCCCACGGTAGAAATCCGCGTCATCGAGCCCGCAGCCGACGGTGCATCAGAGTCGGAAGTCACGGGCATCGTGAGCGAGCCGCCTGTCCCGGCGCAGACGCCCGGGATGGCACCGGAGCCCGCGCCTGCCGTTCACCCGGCCGCGGCCTCCATGCACGCGAAGGTGGGCGCATGAAGCTCGTGAAGCTCCCCTCAGGCAAGATCCTCAACCTGGATCAGGTTCTCGCCTTCTCTCCTGGGGTCCTGGCCGTGACTGTGTTCACGCCGGTCTCACAGTTCGATGTTCAGCACGAAGACGCTAAGGCCCTTCGGCACTACCTAGATGAGAACTCGGACCTCACCAGCGCCACGCCCCGGGCGGAATCGCTCGCGGAAGTGATCGGGGGTGGCCATTGAACCTCCAGAAGAGTCGCGAAGTCGTTTACCTCGCCGGGCCGTATTCGAGTCCGGATCCGCTCGTCGTAGCCTACCGCTGCAACATCGCCTCCGCGCTGGCTCGGCGCGTCCGCGCCTTGGGCATGGTCCCCTTCGTGCCTCACACAGGGCTGGCGGGCGGCCATTCCTTCGTTGACGGCGAACACCTCCGCACGGGGGCTCCGGAACTCACCTGGGAAGAGGCCATGGTGGACTGCCGAGAGCTGCTTCAGCGCTGCGATGCAGTCCTTATGGTCGAAGGCTGGGTGCGCAGCAAGGGTGCCACCGAAGAACGGGAACTCGCGAAGGCTTGCGGCATACCGGTCTTCGACACATTCAAGGAAATGGTGGCCGCGGGCCTGGGCGTGAAGAAGCCGGAGGTGGCCCGTGAAGCCGAATGAACTTGGTTGGGTCCTCTCGCGATCCGGCATCCGCAGCTTCTACAGCAATCGTGGGAAGCTCATCGGCTCCGTGTGGGAAGGTCTCACGGGATGGTGGTCCTCCAGCGGCATCATGGGCGGCCCAGTGAAGTGTCATCCCACCCTGGCGAGGGCCAAGGCGGAGGTGGTGGGAGGTGCCGCGTGAGGCTCACCCGCGAGCAAGCTCTACACCTACTTGAGCCCGTCTGGTGGGGCCTCCTGATTTCCGAGCTGCGCGCGGAAGCGCTGATCGAATCGGCTCCATTCACTGGCTCCGGGAAGGACCTGCGCGGTTTGAACGAGCTTCAAGCGGCGGCGGATTACATCGCAGCCAAGGGCCGCCTGCTCGATCCCTCGTTCCTGCTCCAGGCCTTCCAGCCTGCCAAGGGCGATCTGCTCTTCTTCCCGAATGTTCTCGTGTCCGACGATGACAAGGCCGCCGCCCTCGCGGCCTGGATGGAGCGCAACCCGAAGGCGAAGGAAGAGGCTGAACTCCGCTCCGCCGCTCAGGCTCAGCGTCGTGCGGAGCTTCTTCACTTCTTCCGTCAGAAGATCAGCTCGAAGCCAGAGGTCGCGTCGTGAAGCGGCCAAACGGCTACTGGGTTGCATCCGGCGCATTGAAGGGTGAAGAGTTCCGCCGCGTTGGTGGGAGGAAGGCACTGGCCTCGGTGTGGGAGGCCAATGGCTCCATCCATGCCGAGGTAAACGGCGCCACCATCCAGAACTGCAAATTCGATTCGCGCGAGCAAGCGAAGCGGGTCGCGGAATCGCTGGTGAAGGCGTGATTGCGTCCGAAATCTACGACGGCATGGCGGTGTTCTTCGCGAAGGTGCGAAGGCGTGAGGTGCGCCCTTTCCACGAGTGCCCGAGCTGTGGACCGCTTTACCGAGCCATCGTTCCTCTCGAAGGCAAACCGATTATCGGGATAGCAGGCGGCCGAGCTGAACGCCTCGAAGTTCGATTTAATCCGAAGCTGGGCGACCTAGACCTTGCTGAGTTTGGTTCGTTCATCGTTGAGGTGCGGCGATGAGCAGCCGCGGTGAAACTCGGGACCGTCGCGAGACGATCCACCTCACCTTTCACGGAGAACCGAAGACGGCAGTGATGGGCGCGCTGGTTGAGACGCTAGCCGCGCTTATGCGTGAGGCGGGTGTCTCGAAGCTCTCCGCTGAGTGGATCGGCGAAAAGCCGCCTTGGAAGTTGCACGATGCACGGCGTTGAATGGCCTGAAACAATCCTCCCCTCCTGCGCTCCCGTGTCTCAGGAGGGTGAGGAGCGTCAGGAGGTTGGTCCGCTGCCCCTTGGTCTGGTGGAGGCATGGAAGGCCCACAATTCGGAGCAATTCGGCGAGGCACGACGAAGCGGGAACCTTGAGAACTTGTTGCTTACGGGACCGAAAGCGGAGCGACAAAGGCAGCGACAGCGCGAGGGCATCGCCATCGCCAAGGGGCTCTCTGGCGCCGCCGTCCTGAACTACCGCTTGGCCACACTGGAGGGCCGCCCTGCCCTCGTGGACAAAGAGACGGGTGAGGTCATTGAGGCGGGCCCTGGCGAAGGACGCGCACTTCGTTTCGCGATGATGCACCTGCTGGGCGCCGACGCGGCGAATCATGCCGTGGGCGTGGTGAAGGAGGTTCACGAGGACGGCCGCGAGCAGTTGCATGAGGAGGCTGCTGCCCAAACTCGGCACAGCTCCAGGCTGAACACCAACTACATCGAGGCCATGCGACGCCGCAATCGGAAGAACGCTACCTTCCGCTCAACTCGGACCCGACCTGCATTGTCTGCCGCTCTCTCTCATCCATCGTCTTTCTCGGTTTTCTTGGGACTTCTTGGGTTCCATGACCGGGATGCTACCGGGCGTGTCCACTAACACCAAGGCCCCCTTGGGGGGGCCCTAGCGGTTCAGTCAGCGGAAGGTGCTTCCGGGCCAGTGTAGGCGAGCGGCAGCCAGGGGAAAAGAAAAACGCCCGGCGCGAGATGCGCCGGGCGTCCAGGCGGGGCATTTCGTGAAGTGTTCAGCTAGCGCGGAGCACCCCACCTGCAAGTGCGAACCCAAAAATTTATTTTTTGGGTGCCAGGGAGTCTTGGCCGCGACCGCAACTCCCTGGCTTTTCTGGTGGTTCCTCCCGGATTCGAACCGGGGACCCGCTGATTAAGAGTCAGCTGCTCTAACCAGCTGAGCTAAGGAACCTCAAGGAATCCAGTCTACCCAACTCCGGCGGAGAGGCAAGTGGAAGCTTGGGCAGGATGCCCTCTTCAGGGCAGTTTCATGGCACCCCGGACCTCTTCCATGGTGGCGCTGGCGACCTTGCGGGCGCGAGCGCTGCCGTCCTCGAGGATGGTCTTGATCTCGTCCGGCCTGGCGAGGTTCGCCTCGATCTTCTCCCGCACGGGCTCCACGCGCGCGATGATCCCGGCGCTGAGCTTTTTCTTGCAGTCGAAGCAGCCGATGCCCGCGCGGCGGCATTCGGTGTTGACCATGTCGATGGTGTCCGGGGTGGAGAACAGTTTGTGGAACTCGAAGACGGGGCAGATGTCGGGGTTGCCCGGATCCGTGCGCTTCACGCGCGCGGGATCACTGGCCATTTCTCGCGTGCACTTGTGGACGATCTGCTCCGGTGTGTCCCGCAGGTAGATGCAGTTGCCGTAGCTCTTCGACATCTTGCGGCCGTCCAGGCCCGGCACCTTGGGGGTGGGCGTGAGCACGGCCTGGGGCTCAGGGAAGATTTCCGCGTTATAGAGGAAGTGGAAGCGCCGCGCCACTTCGCGGGTCAGTTCCAGGTGGAAGAGCTGGTCCTCGCCCACGGGCACCTTGGCGGCCTTGTAGATGAGGATGTCCGCCGCCTGCAGCAATGGATAGCCCAGGAAGCCGTAGCTGCCGAGGTCCGCCACAGCATTCTGGAGCTTCTCCTTGTAGGTGGGCACCCGCTCCAGCCAGGAGAGCGGCGTGATCATGCTGAAGAGCAGATGCAGCTCCGCGTGCTCCTTCACAAGGCTCTGCACGAAGATCGTGGACTTCACGGGATCGAGCCCCGCCGCCAGATAGGTGGCCGTGACCTCTAGCGTGGCCGGCCAAATCTCTTCCACCTTTTCGTACTTGGAGGTCAGCGCATGCCAATCCGCGATCATGTAGAAGGTCTCGCCCTGCCCCTGCAGCCGCGCGAAGTTGTCCAGCGCGCCGATGAGGTGGCCGATATGCAGGGAGCCCGAAGGCTGGATTCCGCTCAATACCCTGGAGGTGGCGACGCGAGGCTGCATGGTCAGGCTCCGAGGATGAAGTTCGCGACGGGCGGGATCACCTTGTTCGCGGCCCACATCATGGGCGTGAAAAGGAAGTTCCCCAGCGGTGTCAGGACCAGGATGAGCAGCACCACGATCATGTAGGGCTGGAACCTGTCCCAGCGCGGCAGCGCGCTCACGGGCAGCAGGCCGCGGATGACGCCGCCGCCATCCAGCGGGCCCACGGGGATCATGTTGAAGAAGGCCAGCAGCAGGTTGATCCACACCAGCGTGCCCGTGAGGGCCATGACGACGACCTGGCCGGGTCCGAGCCCGAATCCCTGGAGCGTGTCCAGCCGCGCGTTGAGCCCCGCGTAGAAGATGGCCTCGCGCATCTGGGGGGCCGCGCCGCCCAAGCTGCGGGCGATGAGCGCCGCGACCGGCAGGAAGATGAGCATGAGGGCGAGGTTGGAGGCCGGCCCCGCCGCGCTCACCATGGCGTAGCCGAACCGCTTGCTCTTGGTCGAGAGATTGCGCGGGTCCACCGGCACCGGCTTCGCCCAGCCGATGAAGGGCCAACCGGTGAAGAGGCCCAGAAGCGGGAAGAGCACCGTGCCCACCCAGGAGATGTGCGCCATGGGATTGAGCGTCATGCGCCCCAGCCGCTTGGCCGTGTCGTCTTTCAGCAGGTAAGCGGTGGTCGCGTGGCTGGCCTCGTGGAGACAGAGGCTGAACAGCAGCGCGGCGTAGAGGATGAGGACGAGCGGCAGTTTGTCGAGCAAGTCCGTTCCGATCAGATGACGATGGTTTCCTTCACGAGCGCGCCTTCGCGGAAGCGGCTCCAACGAAGAGGCGAGCAATCGATGGTGCGGTATTCGCCGTTGAGGATCAGCTCAGCGAGGCAGATGCCCACGGCCGGGCTCTCCATGGCGCCGTGGCCGCTGTAGCCCACCTGGAGCATCAGCCCCTCATGCTCCGCGTGCCAGCCCACGATGGCGTTGTGGTCCGCCGTGTTGGTGTCGTAGAGGCCGCCCCAGCCGGACTTGAGCTTGCACACGGCCGTGCTCGGGATGCGCTCCTGCATGGGCAGGTTCACTTCGTCGCGGTAGTAGTCCGGCTCGAAAGTGGTGTCGAAGCTGTCCGGCTCGTCGGGCCGCGCCTTGCCGATCATGAGGTTGCCGCTCTCGTGCTTGAAGTAGATGCCCTGGTCCATGATCGTGAGCGGGATCTTGTGCCAGCGCTCGTCCTCGTTGGGGTGGCCGGGAAAGTCCGTGATGAACATCATCCGCTTCTGGGCGATGACAGGGCAGAGGTCGGAATCCGGGAGGCCGGAGCGCTTCAGCAGCTGGTTCACGTGGGAGCCATTGCAGAGCGCTACGATGCCCGCGTTCACGGTCTCTTCGACGCCTTTGGCGTCCTTCAGCACGACGCCGGTGGCCTTGCCCTTGCTGTCGAAGAGGACCTTCTCCACTTCCGCGTGCAGCCGGACGGTGGGCCTGTGCTCGAAGTCCGCGGCCCGCTCGAAGTAGCCCACGGCGGCCTGGGAGGGATCGAAGGCGCCGCAATCCTTGCCGAAGACGCCGCCCACGATGGGCTCGAAGCCCAGGAACTCGCGGACCTCCTCGTCCATGTGGTCCACGCCGCACTTGAGGCCCGGAATCTTCGTCTCGATCTGTTCTGGGGTGAGCAGCTCGAAGTTCACGCCGTTGCGCGCCCAGATCCCGGCGGCGGCGGGGATCTTCTCCCAGGCCTTGGCGTAGTAGGTGAAGAGGTAGCCGCTCTGGTCGTAGCCGCAGCTCACGCCCATGTCGGCCTGGAAGCTCTTGAGCTTGGCGATGCCCAGCGTGCAGAGCTTCTGGTTGATCTCCGTCGTCCAGAGGTTGCGGAAGCCGCCTGCGCTGAAGGCCGTGGCGCCGAAGGCGATCTTGTCGCCCCGGTCCACCACGAGGATGGAACCCGTGAAGCCCTGCTTCAGCAGGTTGTACACCAGGGAACCGCTGCCGATGCCGGCACCCACAACGACGAGATCGTACGAACGCACGCAGGCCCTCCGGTCGCGCAAAAGACCAGTCTACCCGCGGTCCGGCGCGCCTTCCATCGCGGAAAGCCCGCCATGGGCAAGGCTTCTCTGGCCCTTCCCGAGTCCAGGAGGTATTCTGGAAGGTCCTGGACGGAGGTTCCATGCAGCTCAAGCCCAACGCCCCTGAGATGGCCAAGATCGGAAAGACCCTGGTGGGGTCCAACTGGATCGGAGGCAAGGAAGCCGCCTCCGGTACCGGCCGCACGTTCGAGGCCCGCTCCGCCGTGGATCGCCGCGATCTCGTGGGCACCTTCCCCGAATCCTCCGCGAAGGATATCGAGGCCGCCGCCAAAGCCGCCCGCGACGCTTTCGAAAAGTGGAAGAACACGCCCGCCCCCATCCGCGGCGCCATCGTGGGCCGCATCGGCCGCATCCTCGAGGACCAGAAGGCCAAGCTCGCCCACATCGTCACCCGCGAGATCGGCAAGACGCCCCGCGAGTCCGAAGGCGAAGTGCAGGAGGCCATCGACACCGCCCAGTTCTTCCAGAGCGAGGGCCGCCGCCTCTACGGCCAGACCGTGCCCAGCGAGATGCCCCGCAAAGAGCTCTTCACCTACCGCCGCCCCATCGGTGTCGTCGGCATGATCACGGCCGGAAACTTCCCCATGGCCGTGCCCAGCTGGAAGATCCTCCCCGCGATCCTGTCAGGCAACACCGTGGTGTGGAAGCCTTCCGAGGACGCGCCGGTCATCGCCGACCTCTTCCTGCGCGCCATGATGGATGCCGGTCTGCCTGATGGCGTCGTGAACATCGTCCATGGCGGCGGCGGCAATGCCGCGGGCCAGTTCATGATCGAGGGCATCGACAAGGGCCTCTTCCAGAAGTTCAGCTTCACCGGCTCCACCACCGTGGGCCGCCTCATCGGCGAGGCTTGCGGCCGTCAGCTGCAGATCCCCAGCCTGGAGCTGGGCGGGAAGAACCCCATGATTGTCATGGAGGACGCGGACATCGACAACGCCGTCAGCGGCGCGCTCTGGGCCGCCTACGGCACCGCCGGCCAGCGCTGTACCAGCCTCGGCAACCTCATCCTGCACAAGCCCATCGCGGAAGCCTTCAAGGCGAAGTTCCTCGAAGGTCTCGCCAAGCTGCCCATGGGCAACCCCATCGAGGAAGGTAACGGCGTCACCTACGGCCCCATGATGAACGCCCGCTTCGGCCAGCGGTTCCTGGAGCACTTCGAGATGGGCAAGAAGGACGGCGCCAAGCTCCTCAGCGGCGGCGCGGCCTGGGACGAGAAGAACCGCGACGCCCGCGTGAAGGGCACCATCGCCCACGGCACCTACATGCAGCCCGCGCTCTGGGACGGCGTCACACCCGAGATGGCCCTCTTCCAGAACGAGACCTTCGGCCCCACCGTGAACTTCGTCACCGTCCCTGATTTCGAGATGGCGATGCAGGCCGCCAACGGCACGCCCTACGGCCTCTCCAGCTCCATCTACACCGAGAACCGCCAGTGGGTCGACCAGTTCAAGAACCGCATCAGCGCGGGCATGAGCTCCATCAACAACAGCACCACCGGCGCCGAGGCTCACCTGCCCTTCGGCGGCAACGGCTGGAGCGGCAACGGCACCCGCGAGAGCGGTATCTGGGTCATCGACGCCTATACCAAGTGGCACGCCGTGAACGATGATGCCAGCGGCAAGCTGCAGCTCGCCCAGATCGAGACCAGCTACGGCGAGGTCAAGACGGCGACGGACTGGGCCGCGCTGTAATCCGGCTGCCCGCGTCCAAATGAAGAGGCCCGCATCCGCGGGCCTCTTCATTTCATCGGGTCAGCACCGGCAGATAGTCCACCCAGGGGCCCACGGTGGCCTTGTAGCGCTTCGACATCACGCGGGCAGCCTGGGCGATGTGGCCGAGATCGTGGACGACCCAGGAGGCCAGCAGCTGCTCCAGCGTGACGGCGCCCAGTCCGGGATGCGCGCCCTTCCGTGCGAGGTCCTGGACCTGGATATGAAGAGCGGACAGCGCCAGAAGGTTCGCGGCGCGCAGGCGTTCGAATTCCGCGAGCAAGGCCTCCAGGCTCCAGCCGCGGGCCTCATCCAGGAAACCCCGGCGGTCGAAGGGATCGAAGGGCCGCGATTCGCCCTGCTCGAGGATGATCCGAACGCGGACCAGCCAGTCCGTGCGCTCGCCATAGATGAGATGAGCGAGGACATCCCGGGAGCTGAAAGTCCCCGGCCCCTCATCGGCATCAAGCCAGGGTTCCGGAAGATCCGCGAACCAGGCGCGGAATACGCCCGGCGTGCGAGCCAGCTGGGCCAGGGCTTCATCCAGATCGAAGGCCATGCGCCACCTCCGAAGCAAAGCTACCAGAGGCGGCGGAAGGCCCCGCATGCGCGGGGCCTTCCCGGTCTGCGCAACCGTTCCAGGGGGTCAGAACTGATTCCAGAGGTACTGGTTGGTCACCTCGTGGTGGAACATGATCTCGCCTTCCTTCACGCGGGCGCCGAGGGCCTTGGGGCATCGCTCGGCCTGGGCCACCTTGATGTCCGCGAACTTCTCGTGGACAGCCTCGCCCAGCAGCTCTGACATGAACTTGCTGCCCTTGAAGAGGCGGATGGCGTCGAAGATGTTGTCGGGCAGGAAGCGGGTGCGGGCCCGCTTGGCCTCGTCCACCTCGAGGGCCGGACCCTCCATGCCCGTGCGCAGCAGGGTGTAATAGACCATGTAGGGATTGGCGTCGGGCCCGATGGAACGCACCTCGACGCGAGTGGATTTCTCGTTGCCGGTGGGGATGCGGATCATGGAGCCGCGGTCCGTGGGGCTCACCTTGATCTGGTTGGGCGCCTCGAAGTGGGGGTCCAGGCGGCGGTAGGCGTTCACGCTGGGGTTGAAGATGAGGCAGAGATCGGTCGCGTTGGCGAGGATGCGATTGGTGAAATCCCAGGCCAGGTCCGAGAGGCCGTCCTTGCCGCCCTTCTTGAAGAAGAGGTTCTTGCCGGCCTTCGCGATGGACACATTGGTGTGCATGCCGTTGCCGTTCACGCCTGTGACGGGCTTGGGCAGGAAGCTGGCGGTCATGCCCATGCGGGCGGCCACCTGGCGGGAGAGGAGCTTGTAGAGCTGCACCTGGTCGGCGGCGATGTTCACTTCCGCGTAGGTGTAGTTCATCTCGAACTGGGAAGGCGCCACCTCGGGGTGGTCCTTCTCGTTGCCGAAGCCCATGGCCCGCTGCACCTCGGCCGCGGTGTCGATGAACTGGCGCAGCGGGTCGCCAGGAAGGCTGTGGTAGTAGCCGCCGGTGGAGACATATTCGAAGACGCCGGCTTCATGGAAATGGCGCTCGGCGTCCAGGCCCTTGAAGAGGAAGCCCTCCACCTCGTTGGCGGCGTTCAGGATGGTGCCGTCCTTCTTGAACATCTCGTCCGTGTAGGCCCGCAGCCGCGCGCGCATGTCGGCGGCGAAGGGGCTGCCGTCCTGGTTCAGCACATTCCCGAAGACGAGCACCTTGCCGGGCCCGAAGACATCGCTAGGCAGCCAGTAGAAGGCGGGCCAGTCGATGACGAGGCGCAGGTCGCTCTCGGCCTGGGCCGAGAAGCCGCGGATGGAGGAGCCGTCGAAGGTGAGGTTGTCCGAGGACTTCAGGAGGAATTTCTTGTCGTAGTCCAGCATGTGCAGCCGGCCTTCTATGTCCGTGAAACAGACGGTGACCGCCTTGATGCGCTTCTCGCCTTCGAGATAGGCCATCCGTTCTTCGCGGATTTTGTCGGGCGACACGCGGTCGAGACGCTGCTGCTTGGCCTGGAGATTGAGCTGCTCCAGCTCGTCGTAGGGGATTTCCAGGAAGTCGCGAAGTCCGGGATTCGCCATGGAGGCCTCCAAGGGGCGATGCAGTCCGCCTGCTACGCCATGGCTTAATTTTTCGATTGGGTGATCTAATTTTTCAATGTTTTATTATAATTTTTAATTTTTTAAATTCAAAATTACCACTTTCAATACTTAACAATTCAACCGAGACCGTCCAGGGCCGCTCGCAGATCTCCGATCTGACCGCCCATCTTCAGGCGTAGGAGGAACTCCACATTCCCCTCGCCACCTCTGATGGGACTCGGCGCAAGCGCTTGCGGCTTGAGGACTGTGTCCTCGAAGAAACGCCAGATGTCGGTGCACACCCTGGCGTGGATGAGCGGATCGCGGACGATGCCGCCCTCGCCCACTTCGCCGCGGCCCGCCTCGAACTGGGGTTTCACCAGAAGGACGGCATCTGCGTCGTCGGTGAGGCTGGCGAGCACGGGAGGGATGGCGAGCTTCAGGCTGATGAAGCTCAAGTCCGCGCAGAGGAAGCTGCACCGTTCGGGGATCGAGGCCGCGTCCCAGGTGCGCAGGTTGGTCTGTTCGATGGACACGACCCGGATATCGCTCCGCAGCTTCCAGTGCAGCTGGTTGGTGCCCACATCCACGGCGTAGACCTTGGACGCGCCGCGCTGGAGCAGGCAGTCCGTGAAGCCCCCCGTGCTGGCGCCAGCGTCGAAGCAGACGCGGCCCGCCACATCGGGCTTCCAGAGATCCAGCGCGCCCTGCAGCTTCAGCCCGCCGCGGCTCACGAAGGGCAGACCCTCGCCGCGCAGGCGGATCTCCGCCGCCTCGTCCACCGCTGTGCCCGCTTTGGTGACGGGCCGGTCGCCCACCAGCACATCGCCCGCCAGGATGCGCGCCTGGGCCTTCGCGCGGGTTTCGCAGAGCCCCCGCTGCACAAGGAGCTGGTCGAGACGGATCTTGCTCACGAGCTCGCCCGCTGCCGCGCCAGTTCCTTGCGGTACAGATTGATGTTGCGGTTGTGCTGGGCGAGCGTTGGCGCGAAGCGGTGGCCGCCCAGACCCGTGGCCACGAAGTAGAGATCCTTCGTCACCACCGGGTGCAGGGCCGCCTCGATGGAGGCCTGGCTGGGGATGGCGATGGGCGTGGGCGGAAGGCCCTTCGTGGTGTAGGTGTTCCAGGGGCTGGGGCGGCGGATGTCCTCCGGCGCGGGCGCCGTGAAACGCAGGTCGCCGCTGACCCAGCGCGCGTACTGGCTGGTGGGATCGCATTGGAGCGGTATGCCGATCTTGAGGCGCTTGTAGTAGACGCCCGCCACACGCGCCCGCTCCTCCGGGAGATGCGTCTCCTTCTCCACTAGACTCGCCAGGATGAGTGTCTGGTAGGGCGGCAGCGCACCCCCTTCCAGCTTCGAGTGGATCTGGCGGCGGAAGGCCTCCACCAGATCGAGCATCACTTCCTCCGGGTCCATGGCGCGGTTGACACGGTAGGTGGCGGGCGCGGCCAGGCCTTCCAGGTTCGGGGCATCCGGGAATCCCGCCGTGCGCGCCAGCGTGGGGCTTTTCCACAGCTTCCAGAAGGCGTCCTCGGGCACGAAGGGCGCGAGGCGCTTCTGCACGGACCAGGCGTAGGCTCCCTCCGTGATCACGATGTTCGTCCAGTGGATGTCGCCCTTCCGCAGCTTGTCCGCCACATCGGACATGGAGACGCGGGCATCGAAGGCGTACTCGCCGCGGATGATCTGGAGCTTGCGGGAACGGGCCCAGAGCTTGAACAGGTCGGCCGAACGGATGACCCCCCGGGCCTGGAGCTGGTCCGCCAGCTGGCTCACCGTGGTGCCCTTCTTCACGACGAAATCCGCCTCTTCGCGCAAAGGTCCCTGCCCCTTCCATAGCCACCAGCCGAAGGCGGGCGGAATGGCCAGGACGAGGACCGCGATGAGCAGGCGCTTGGAGGTGCGGGACTTCTTCGGCATCTCTCTAGGCTACCGGCCCGGGTAGGCTGGTCCAAACCCATCGGTGACCCATGTCTGAATCCAACGGCTACCGCCGCGAGCTCGGCCTGTTCTCGTCCACGATGATCGTCGCCGGCTCCATGGTGGGCTCGGGCATTTTTATTGTCAGCGCCGACATCATGCGCCAGGTCCACACGGGGCCGATGCTCATGCTGACCTGGCTGATGGCGGGCCTCTTCACGCTCTGCGCCACGCTGAGCTATGGCGAGCTGACGGGGATGCTCCCCAGGGCGGGCGGCCTCTATGTGTTCCTGAAGGAGGGTTACGGCCCGCTCATGGGTTTCCTGTACGGCTGGTGCTGCTTCCTGGTCATCGAGAGCGGCGCCATCGCCGCCGTGGGCGTGGGCGCGGGCAAGTACCTGGGCGCGCTCGTCCCTGCCGTGGACGATGTCCGTTGGATCGGTCCGCATACGGCCATCCCCGCGCTGCGCATGCCCTTCGGGATGGAGCTGGGGCCCTACCGCTTCGGCATCACGGGCGCGCGGCTCGTGGGCATCGTCCTCATCTGCTCCATCGCGTTGCTGAACACCTACGGCGTGAAGCTCGGCGCCTGGATCCAGAACACCTTCACCGTGGCCAAGCTGGCGGCCCTGGGCGCGCTGGTGGTTTTGGGTCTGATGCTGGCGCCTCACGCCGCCCCCGTCTCGACACCATTGAGCACGGGATCCGTCTCGTTCTCAGGCCTCTTGACCGTGCTGCTGGTGGCCCAGATCGGCGCCTTCTTCTCCTGCGACGGCTGGAACTTCGTGGGCAATGTGGCGCCGGAAATCAAAGATCCCAAACGCAATCTGCCCCTGGCCCTCCTCATCGGCCCCGCCGCCGTAATCGTCCTCTATCTGCTGGCGAACTTGGCCTACCTGAAGCTGCTGGGCCCCGCGGGCATCGCGGGCGCGCCTGAGGATCGCGTGGGCGCGGCGGCGCTGGGCGCGCTCTTCGGGCCCACCGGGACCACGCTCATGGCCGGCGCCATCCTCATCTCCATGATCGGCTATGTGAACGGGGCCTCCTTCACCTCCGCCCGGGTCTACCAGGCCATGGGCGAGGACGGTCTCTTCGGTGGCGGCGCGGCCAACCTCAACCGCCACGGAGTGCCGGCCGTCTCGCTCTGGATGCAGGCGGGCTGGGCCTGCCTCCTCACCCTCACCGGCACCTTCGAGCAGCTGGTGGACTTCACCGAGTTCGCGCAGCTCATGTTCGTGGTGGCAGTGATCTTCGCCGTCATCATCCTCCGGCGGAAGCGCCCGGATCTCGAGCGGCCCTACAAGGTCTGGGGCTATCCCGTCGTGCCTTTGGTTTATGTGCTCGGCAGCGGCAGCATCCTGCTCCTGCTCCTGCGCTACAAGCCGACTTTCACCTGGCCCGGCCTGGTCCTCGCGTTAGTGGGCGTGCCGGTCTACTACTGGCGGAGTAAGAGGGCCTAGCTCTTCATCGCCTCCACCCACAGCCGGTGGAAGTGGTGGACGCCGTTCTCACGCTTGACGCTGTAACGGCCGCGGTCGTAGGTGCTGGATGAGAGACCCTGCTGCACCGCCTCGCAGAGGGCGATGTCCTCCCGCTGCACGAGGTCGCTGAAGGCCAGGTTCGCGGACAGGTCGCGCGCCTTCCCCTCCTCCGCGAACCACGCGAAATGCGTGCGGCAGCGGCCCGGACCCAAGGGCTGGATGAGGTTGAGCTGCACATGGTCAGGGTAGACATTGACCATGAGGTTCGGAAAGAGCCAGTAATAAAGCGCTTCCGGAGTGGCGCCCTCCGCGAGGTCGCGATGGTAGAGCGTGTCCGCGCCCTTCACCGGCGCGTGCTGGCGGCTGTGCCAGGCCCGCGTCTCCACACGGTAGGCGCTGTAGTCCATCTGCCGGAACAGCTCCGGGTGCGCCACGGGGATGTGGTAGCCCTCGAGGTAATTGTCCACATAAACCTTCCAGTCGCAGGCCAGGTCGTAGTCGAGCGTCTTCATGGAGCGCAGGCGGTCCAGGGGCCAATGCGCCGTCTCCGCGAGGATCTCGCCGAGGACTTGGCTCAGTGATGGCGCGGCCGGGTCGAGATTCACGAAGACCCATGGCCCCCAGGCCTCAACGCGGAATTCCGGCAGCGCGCAGGCGGCGCGGTCGAAGTTCTTGACACCCTCGAACTCTGGCGCGCCGAGAAGGCGACCATCCAGATCATAAGTCCACCCGTGGTAGGCGCACTTCAGCGTCTTCCCTTCGCCCCCCACGCGGCCCGCGCGATGGCGGCAGATGGCGGAGAAGGCGCGGAGGCGGCCTTCTCCATCCTTCAGCACCAGCAACGGCTCACCACCGATGGTCGCGTGGAAGCGGCTGCCCGGCCCGGCCAGCTGGTCGAGACTTCCCACCCATTGCCAGCTGCGGCCGAAGACCCGCGCCTCTTCCAACGGAAGGATGGAGGCGCCGGTGTAACAGCGGGAGGGCAGTGTCTCCGCCGCGGCGATGTCTGCGTCAAAAAGGAAGTCCATGGCGTGTAAGCTTATTCGATATTCCGGGGCTTTCATGAGTGACCAGGGTTTCCGCCGTTCCCTCGGCCTGTTCTCGTCCACCATGCTCATCGCGGGCTCCATGATCGGGTCCGGCGTTTTCATCGTGGCGGCAGACATCGTGCGCAACGGCCACACGGGCGCTTTCCTTCTGGCGGCCTGGGCGCTCACGGCGGTGATGACGGTCTTCGCGGCCTTGAGCTACGGGGAGCTCGCGGGCATGTATCCCCACGCGGGCGGCCAATACACCTACCTGCGGGAGATCTACGGTCCGGCGACGGGCTTCCTCTACGGCTGGACCTTCTTCGCTGTCATCGAATGCGGCACCATCGCCGCCGTGGCCGTGGGCTTCGGGAAATACCTTGGCACCTTCTGGCCCGCGGTGAGCGAGAGCACCTGGCTGGCGGGACCGCTCCATGTCTCCGCGCTGCGCTTCGGCTCCATCGTCGTGGGCCCCTACGACCTAGGCCTCACGACCGCGCGGTTGTCAGGCATCGCCATCGTGCTGCTCCTCAGCTTCGTGAACGCCTACGGCGTGAAGCTCGGCGCCCTCGTCCAGAACACCTTCACGGTCACGAAGATCGGCAGCCTCGTCGCCCTCATCCTGCTAGGCCTCTTCCTCAAGCCCGCCGTGGCGGCGAACCCCGCGCCCTTCACTCCCCTGGATAGCGCCACCACCCTGCCCTTCCTCACGGCGCTGCTCGTGGTGCAGACCGGCAGCCTCTTCAGCGCGGACGCGTGGAACTCTGTCACCTTCATCGCTGCGGAAGTGAAGGAGCCCAAGCGCACGATCCCGCTCTCCCTCCTCATCGGGACGAGCCTCGTCTGCGGCCTCTACATCCTCGCCAACTTCGTCTACCTGAAGGTGCTGGGGCCTCAATCCATCGCCACCGCGCCCAATGACCGCGTGGGCAGCATGGCCCTGCGCGCCCTCTTCGGCCCCGCGGGCGAGCTGGCCATGGCAGGCGCCATCCTCATCTCCATGTTCGGCTGCACCAACGGTCTCGTCCTAAGCGGCGCGCGGGTCTACCACACCATGGCGGAGCACGGCCTCTTCCTGAAGCCCGCGGCGAGACTGAATAGCAGCGGCGTGCCCGCGTTCTCATTGGGCATCCAAGCCGTGTGGACCTGCCTGCTCACCATGACGGGCAGCTACGGCCAGCTGCTGGACTATGTGATCTTCGCGGCCCTGCTCTTCTATGTGCTCACTGTGGGCGGCGTGATCCTCCTGCGCATCCGGAAGCCCGAGCTCGAGCGTCCCGTGAAGGTCCCCCTCTATCCGGTGCTGCCGATCCTTTACCTCATCGGTGCCCTGGCCATCATGGGCGCGCTGCTCATCTACCGCCCCGCCTTCACCTGGCCGGGCCTCATCATCGTCCTGCTGGGATTGCCCATCTACGCGATGGCGAAGCCTAAGGCGGCTTAAGCCCCGATTTCCCGGTGCTGGGTCCGCAACCCCGGCGCGGCGTCCCTCAGGCGCTCCGCAAGCGCCTCGATGAGCGCCACGCTGCGGTGCTTGCCGCCGGTGCAACCGATGGCGAGGGTGTAATAGGCGCGGCCTTCCTGCGCCACCAGCGGCAGGGCCCAGCGCATCCAGCCTTCGGCGCGGTCCAGGAAGGTCCGCGCGTCCGCCTGGGACAGCACATAGTCACGCACGGCGGCGTCGCGGCCCGTCTGCTCGCGGAGCCCGGGCACATAATAAGGATTGGGCAGGAAGCGCGCGTCCAGGACCACATCCGCGTCCGCGGGCACTCCGAACTTGAATCCGAAGGAGAGCAGCCGCAGATGGGAGCCGGAGCCTCCGTCGAGCCCTAGCAACTGGCCCAGCCGCGTCCGCAGCTCGCCGAGGCTGAGGCCGCTGGTGTCGAGCACAGCAGAGGCCAGTTCGCGGATCGGCGCCAACAGCGCGCGCTCGCGCTGGACAGCTTCCACCAGACTCAAGCTGTGCCGGGCCGCCAGGTGATGGACCCGCCGCGTCTCGGAATACCGCCTCAGCAGCACCTCGTCCGATGCTTCCAGGAAAATGACCTGAGTGGGCTGGCTGTGGTTCTGGAGGCGTTGCACGAGCGGCTCGAACTCGGCCGCGAAATCCTCATGGCGCCCATCCATGCCCACGGCCAGGCTCGCCTTGGGGTGCAGGCGGCCCTCTAGTTCGATGAGCGGATCCAGCATGCGCACCGGCAGATTGTCGAGGGCCGTGAAGCCGCGATCTTCCAGAGCCTCCAGCACAGAGTGCCGGCCTGCCCCTGAAAGCCCCGTGACGATGACGAGATCCATGCCCGACAGCCTATCAGCGGAGAGGCTTCTTAGCGTCCCGCCTCTTGCTGCAAGCGCGCGTGCAGGGCTTCCGCCACCGGCACGATGCCTTCGAAGAAGCGCAGGCGGGGCGTGAGGCTGCCATCCCCCTTCACCAGCTGCAGATCCCACAGGCCCAGCAAGCGGGCCAGGAGGCTGGACTCCAGGCGCAGCTCCGTGATCTCGCCGGGATCCACGGCGATGGAGCCGAGCAGCTCGCCGGAAGGCAGCATGAGCCGCCAGGAGATGCCGCGCTCCAGGCTCACGCGGACCCAGGATCCTGTGGCATAGCGGAGCGCGAAGAAGAAGGCCGGGGCCCAGCCGATCCAGATGAGCAGCGTCCAGCGGTGCAGCCCCGGCCACAGCACGGCCGTGCTCAGGGCCGCGAGGATGGCCACGCCCAGGGGCAGGCGCTGGCTCACGCGCAGCTGCTGGTCGGGGATGTGGAGCCGCACAGGTCGCCCTTCAGCGCCGGAAGGCGGACTCGTCCTCGTCGTCCAGACCACCGGCGGCGAAGCGCAGGACGCGCTGGACGCCTTCGCCCGCGTTGGCGGGCGTGATGGCGTTGCCCTGTTCGTCGGGGCCGATCTCCACCATCTCCGGCATGCGGAAGAAGTCTTCGTCCGGCGGCGTGTAGCTCATCTGGGGTTCCACGCGGTAGAGGTAGGACACGGTCTCGTCCTCATACCCGAAGCGCATCTGCTCGAAGTACTCGTAGGACTCCTTCTTGTACTCCACCAGCGGATCCTTCTGGCCGTAGCCGCGGAAACTGATGGCCTCCTTCAAGTGGTCCATGACCAGCAGGTGCCGCTTCCAGGCCGCGTCGATGACCTGCAAGATGGCCACCCGCTCGTGCCAGCGCAGGATTTCCGGGGCGCCGAGGCGCTCCTCTTTGGCCTGGTAGGAGGCGATCACGGCTTTGATGAGCAGGTCCGTCATCCCTGCCTGGGGCATGGCTTCCATGGCCTGCCAGTCCAGCTCCTGGGCGGAGAAGAGCTGCTCCATGCGCTCCTTGAGCGCCGCCACGTCCCGCTCGCCCTTCTCCGGGATGAAGTCGTTGACGAGGCCTTCGATGATCTCCGCCGTGATGCGGAGCACATAGTCCTTGGTGTTGCCCTTGAGGATCTCCGTGCGGAGGCCGTAGAAGAAGATCCTCTGCTTGTTCATGACATCGTCGTACTCGAGCAGGTGCTTGCGGATCTCCAGGTTCTGGGTCTCCACGCGCTTCTGGCTCTTCTCGATGGCTCTGGAGACCATGCCGGCCTCGATG
>DASRXV010000065.1:0-7872 GCA_035687325.1 Holophagaceae bacterium | reverse complement strand
CGGGCATCAGCGCCACGGGCTATATCCAGGCCATGAGCCACACGGCGGCCGTGAACATCGGCGTCTTCTTCGGGCTCACGGGCCGCATGATCGCCTCCAGCACCGCCTGCACCTCCAGCAGCCAGGCCATCGGCTACGCCTTCGAATCCATCAAGTACGGGAAGCAGAAGGTGATGATCGCGGGCGGCTCCGACGAGCTGAGCATCTGCACCGCCGCCGTCTTCGACACACTCTACGCCACCAGCACCCGCAACGATTCTCCGCGCACGACGCCCCAGCCCTTCGACCGGGACCGGGACGGCCTCGTGGTGGGCGAGGGCGCCTGCACGCTCATCCTTGAAGAGCGCGATCACGCCATCGCTCGCGGCGCCATCATCCACGCGGAGATCCTCGGTTTCGGCACCAATTCCGACGGCGCCCATGTGACCCAGCCCCAGCAGGACACCATGGCCCAGACCATCCGTCTGGCCTTGGAGGACGCAGAGCTGCCGCCGGAGGCCATCGACTGGGTGAACGCGCACGGCACCGCCACGGAACACGGTGATATCGCGGAAAGCCATGCCACGCGCGAGGTCTTCCACCGCGCCATGCCCATCACCTCGTTGAAGAGCTACTTCGGCCATCCACTCGGCGCCTGCGGCTCCATCGAGGCCTGGGCCGGCATCCAGATGACCCGCGACGGATGGATCGCCCCTACCCTCAACCTCAACAACCCCGACCCCCGCTGCGCGGAGCTGGATTATGTGCAGCACGCGCCGCGCGCTCTCAGCGCCTCGCGGTTCATGAGCAACAACTTCGCCTTCGGCGGCATCAACACGGCCCTCGTCTTCAGCTGCTGAGCATGGCAAGGCCGCTCCCCCTCTCCCGCAAGCTGCGCTGGATGCTTTCACCATCTCTTTCAGTGGCCCTCGGATGGATGCGCCGGAATCCCCGCTCTCTGCTGCCCCGGAACCTGCTCCGGGCCTCCGGCCTGCTGTTGCGGGCCTCGGTGTCCAGCCTTCTGGGGCGTCTGGCGCCCCCCCTTCCTCCGGGAGCACCCCCCCAACCGGTCTTCATCGTGGGGTTCTGGCGGTCCGGGACCACCTGGCTCCACGAGCTGTTGGCCCTGGACCCGCGGTCCGCCCACCTCACCTGTTACGACTGCATGGCCCCAAGCCACACGCATTGGACCGCGGCGAGGGCGATGCCCTATGCCAGGGGCCGCTTCGCCTCCAGGCGGCCCATGGATGAGATGGAGATCACCGTGGACTCGCCCATGGAAGAGGAGTTCTTCCTGCTCAATCAGGGCGTCCGGAGCTTCTATGAGCTGTTCCTGTTCCCGGAGGAGGGGGCGCGCCACCTGGAAGCCCTCGACCCGGATGGATTCACCGGACCGGAACGCGGCGTCTGGCTGGCCGCCATGAAGCGCCTGCTGACGCTTCTCTCCCGCGGAGGCGCGGAACGGGCTGTCCTGAAATCCCCCACCCACAGCTTCCGGGTGCCCTTCCTCCTGCGCCACTTTCCCGAGGCGCGGTTCATCCACCTCCACCGAGACCCCATCCCGGTCTTCCTCTCCACGCGGCACACCTGGCTGGCCAATGCCCGGCTCTACGGCATGGACCCCAGGCGCTCGCAACCGGATGTCGATGAACTCGTCTTCGCCTGCCACCGGCGCTACCGCCGCAGTCTGGGTCGGGCCCGCGCGGAGGCTGGCGAGAAACGCTGGATGGATCTCGACTACCACCAGTTCTGCGCGGATCCCCTCGGCGCCGTCCAGCGCATCTATGAGACCTTCGGCTGGGATGGGTTCGAAGCCGTCGCGCCCCGCATCGCGGCGTACCAGGAGGCACGGTCCCATTACCAGGCCAACCGCTTCGAGGCCTCCCCCGAAGAGATCCCGACCCTCGCTGCCGCGCTCTCGGACTAAGGATGGCTCCCACCCGCTAAACTGGCCGACGGCCTCGCGCCCGCCGCCCGATTCTGGAGTTCCTGTGTCCTTAGAGAAGAAGATCGAGACCCTCAAAGCCCGGCATGCCGCGGCCTTGGCCGGTGGCGGAGAAGCGCGGGTCGCCAAGCAGCATGAAACGGGCAAGCTGACGGCGCGGGAGCGCATCGCGGCCCTGCTGGACGAAGGCAGCTTCGAGGAGCTGGACGCGCTGAAGGTGCATCGCAACGACGGCATCGAGAAGATCCCGGGCGATGGCGTGGTGACGGGTTTCGGCCGCGTGGACGGGCGGCCCGTGGCCCTCTTCGCCCAGGACTTCACCGTCTTCGGCGGCTCGCTTTCCGAGGCTTACGCCCAGAAGATCTGCAAGGTGATGGACCTGGCCATGAAGGTGGGTTGCCCCGTCATCGGCCTCAACGACAGCGGCGGCGCGCGCATCCAGGAGGGGGTCGTCTCGCTGGGCGGCTATGCGGACATCTTCCTCCGCAACACGCTGGCCAGCGGTGTCGTGCCGCAACTCTCGCTCGTCATGGGTCCCTGCGCGGGCGGCGCGGTCTACAGCCCCGCCATCACGGACTTCATCACCATGGTGAAGGGCACGAGCTACATGTTCGTCACGGGCCCCGATGTCATCAAGGCCGTCACCCACGAGGAGGTGACGAAGGAGGAGCTGGGCGGCGCCAGCACCCACAGCGCCAAGAGCGGCGTGGCCCATTTCGTGGCGGCTTCCGATCTGGCAGCGCTGGCCCACGCCCGGGAGCTGCTCTCCTTCCTGCCCAGCAACAACCTGGGCGAGGCCCCTCGGCGCGCGCCGCGCGCTGAGATGCCACTGGAGAACCCGGACCTCGACAAGGTCGTGCCGGATGATCCCTCCAAGCCCTACGACATCCGCCTCATTATCAAGGGCGTGGTGGACGACGCGCACTTCCTGGAGGTGCACGAGGCCTTCGCGCCCAACATCGTGGTCGGCTTCGCCCGCATCGACGGGCGCAGCGTGGGCATCGTGGCCAACCAGCCGGCCTTCTTCGCGGGCGTGCTGGACATCAGCGCCTCGGAGAAAGGCGCCCGCTTCGTGCGCTTCTGCGACGCCTTCAACATCCCCCTCATCACCTTCGAGGATGTGCCGGGCTTCCTCCCGGGCGTCACGCAGGAACACGGCGGCATCATCCGCCACGGGGCGAAGCTGCTCTTCGCCTTCGCGGAAGCCACCGTGCCCAAGGTGACGATCATCACCCGCAAAGCCTACGGCGGCGCCTACTGCGTGATGGCCAGCAAGCATCTGCGCACGGACTTCAACTTCGCCTACCCCACGGCCGAGATCGCCGTGATGGGCGCGGAGGGCGCCATGAACATCCTCCATGGCAAGGTCATCTCCGGCGCCAAGGACCCTGTGGCGAAGAAGGCGGAGCTCGTGGCCGACTACAACGAGAAGTTCGCCAATCCCTACATCGCCGCCGAGCACGGCTTCGTGGACGAGGTCATCCTCCCCCGTGAGACGCGCCGCAAGCTGGTCAAGGCCCTCGCGTTCCTGGACACCAAGCGCGATACGATGCCCCCCAAGAAACACGGCAACATCCCCCTCTGACAGGAGACGCCATGACCCGCATCTTCCTCCGCCCCGCGCTCATCGCGAGCCTCGCCGCCACCTGCGCCTTGGCCTGGGCCGGCGACAAGAACATGGCCGGCGTGCCGCTCGCATGGACGCCCACCTCCACGCTCGCGGAGTCCACGGGCCCCCTGAACCTCCTACCCCTCTCCAAAGCGAAGATCTGGATCCAGCCCTTCACTGACACGCGGCCCGACAAGGCGGCCGTGGGCGAAAACCAGGAGAAGAGCACCCCCCGCACCATCACCACCAAGGATGATGTGGCGGCCTTCCTCGGCGAGCACATGAGAGCGCTCTACAAAGAGGCGGGCCTGCCCATGGCCACCACGGCCGGAGAGGCCACAGCCGTGGTGAGCGTGGAGGTGCTGCGCTGCAAGGTGACGGAGAAGGACACCTACAAGGGCGAGCTGAACCTGATGGTGGAAGTGAAGTCCGGCGGCAAGACCCTCTGGCGCGGCACCGTGCTGGGCGAGGCCACGCGCTGGGGGCGCTCCTTCAAGCTGGAGAACTACCATGAAGCCATCTGCGACAGCCTCATGGACGCCGTGGGGAAGTCGCTCAAGTCCGACGCCTTCCTGAAAGCGCTGGCAACGCGCTAGGCTCTGGCCACCCCGGAGGCCGCCATGCGCCGCGCCCTGATTCCCCTCCTCGCCCTGCCCTTGTTCGCGCAGGCAGCGCCGAAATTCGACGAGGCCTTCTTCAACGGCGACAAGAAGGCCGTGCTCGAAGGCTGCGCCCAGATGGCCCAGAGCATGAAGCCCAAGGACGCCAAGTGGCTCGCCGAGTACGGGCGCGCCTACCTCGCCGCGGGCGACCAGGCGAAGGCGAAGGCCTGCTTCAAGGACGCCGAGACGCGGGAATCCAATGACGGGCAGGTCCTCCGCCTCATCGCCGTGGGCTGGCTGAGGAACGGCTTCAAGAACGAGGCGCTGGAAACCTACGAGAAGATCCTCACGCGCGATCCCAAGAACAAGGACGCCCTCGTGGACTCCGCCGTGGACCTGGCCTCGGTGGTGATGCCCCAGTACGCGGACCGCTTCATGGAGCAGTACGCCAAGCTGCAGAACGGCGACTGGGAGAAGTTCCTCGTCTTCGGCCGGGCCTACTTGGGCTCGGGGCTCCGTGAGAAGGCCGCGCACTGGTTCGCCAAAGCCGTGGCCGCCAAGCCCGGCGAGGAGAAGGTGTACCTGGAGATCTCCAAGGCCTACGCCGATAGCCAGGCGTTGATGTAGAAGCGGATGCCTAGCGCCGGTCCGTCCACTGGTGGGGTTTCTGGAAATCCTCCTTGAGGATCAACCGGAATTCCGGCGTGGGCTCGAAGCCCATGCCGCGGTAGAGCGCCTCCGCGTCCTTGCTGGCGTGCAGCTCCACCATCTCCAGGCCCAGGCGCCGCGCCTCCGCCAGCGCGGCCTCCGTGAGGCGCCGGGCAAGCCCTTGACCCCGCGCCTCCTTCGCGACATAGACATTGAAGAGGTAGCCGCGCACGCGCTGGGGCGTGAGAGGCGAGGGCAGGGCCTCCTTCAGCTCCAGCAACGCGCCGCCCACGGCTTGCCCGGCGAGTTCCGCCACCCAGCCCCGCGCCTGGCCCGTCGTGAGCCAACTCCGCAGCAGCGCCCGGAACTCCGGCGCCATGCGCGCGAGACCGGCCTCGTCGCCGTAAGCCATGTCGTGGAACATGGCGCCGCGCTGGGCCACGAAGGATTCCAAATCATCAAGCGTCGCGGGGCGGATCGTGGCGTCCATAGGAGGTAGTCTAGTGCCATGCGCTACGCCGCCCTGGCCTCGGGCTCGAAAGGGAACTGCCACGCCCTCTCGGAAGGCGGGCGGACGCTGCTCATCGACGCAGGCATCTCGCTCACGCAGGTGCGCGCGCGCATGGCGGCCTGCGGGCTGGATGCGTGCACCGTGGGAGCCGTCGCGCTCACCCACGAGCACTCGGACCACCGCGCGGCCGTGGGTGTGCTGGTGCGCAACACTGCTTGGGCCTTCCTCGCCACCCGCGAGACGAAACTGGCGGTGGAGTCGGCTGTGGGCGAGACCATCCCCGCGCACCGCTGGATCGAGCTGAGGGCCGGGCATTCTTGCGACTGGGACGGTTGGCGGGTGCTGCCCTTCTCGCTTCCCCACGACGCCGTGGACCCCGTGGCCTTCCGCGTGGAGGCGGGCGGACTCGCCGCGGCCGTGGTGACAGATCTGGGCCACGGCACGGCGCTGGTGGCGGACCACTGCGCGGACCTGGACCTTCTGGCCCTGGAAGCCAACCATGACATCGAGATGCTGCGGAATGGCGCTTACCCCGATGTCCTCAAAGCCCGCATCCTCAGTCGCGTGGGGCACCTCTCTAACGCCGCGATGGCGGAGCTGCTGGCGAAGGTGCTTTCGCCACGGCTCCATACCGTCGTGCTGGCCCATCTCAGCGAGCAGAACAACCATCCCGACCTGGCGCGGCTGGCGGCCGAGGAGATCCTGGGGGGCGCGGCCACGGCCCTCCATCTCGCCACCCAGGCCCAGCCCATGGCCGTGGACATCACCCTGGAACGGGCCGGATGAAGCGCGCGGTTCTCCTGGTTGTCCTCGCAGCCGCGCCCGCCGCGGCCCAGAGCTTCGCCGATGGAACGCCCTTCGGCGGCTCTTCCGTCTTCTCGAACGGCGAGAATCCCCGCGCCAATCCCGCCCGCTTTGATCAGGCGCCGGAGGGTTTCTACCTGGGCGCGGATCTCGGCGATCTGAAACCGCGTGGCGCCCACAACGCCGCAAGCGAAGTGCTCATCGCGGAAAGCGATCCCTCGTCGCTGTCCGCGGCCATGGCCGACCTCACGACCCACCCCTGGTCCACGCGCGAGAGGGCCTACGGCCTTGCCTGGGCCTGGGCTGGAGGTATCCGCTTCGGCTACACCCGCGAGGATCTGCGCGGCACCTTCGCCATGACGGACGCGGCCCTGCCACAGATCACCCTTGATGCCCGCCAGGCCGTGGTGGACCGCCTCTACGCCGGAGCTGGAAGCCAAGCGGGCCGCACGGCGCTGGGTTTCACCGTGCGCGTGGAGCGGGCGCGCTTGGGACAGGAAACGCTCGCGCTCCTGCCCGCGCCGGGCCAAACACCCTTGGGCGATCCTGAGGCGCCGCTGGATGGCGCGGGTTTCGCGAACACCGTCACTTCCGCCACGCTGGACATGGGTCTCATCCAGGAAGTGAGCCAGCGTTTCCGTTTCGGGATCACGCTGGACCGCATCGCCTCGCGGCGCTTCGATGACCTGAAGGAAGACTCCCAGGCCCGCGCCGGGCTCCAGGTGGATCTCACGCAATCGCTGAAGCTCTCCCTCGAATCCGACATCAATGCCGCCGAGCGCCTGCCCCTGCCCGTCAAACGGCGCGTGGACGCCGCGAGCCTGCGGCTGGAGGTGTCGCCCTCGGCCTTCTTCACGCTGGGCGCCGAGCGCCGCCGCTACGAAAGCGCGCCGCGGAGCACGGTGTTCGGCGCGGCCTTCCATCTGCGCGTGGCGCCGCTATTTCTCTCTCTTGGCCTGCGCTTCGGCGACGACCACCCCCTCGCGGCCGCCGCGTTCCGCCTGCCTGGAGCCCCCTGATGCTGTTCTGCCCTCCCGCCCTTCAAGCTCCGGCGCCGCAGCCCTCCTTGCAGGAAGTGGTGGAGCGCTTCGACGCCGCCCAAGCCGCTGTCCAGACGCTGGAGACGCCCTTCACCCTCACCACCAAGCGCGCGCTGCTGAAGACGCCCACGACCACCAAGGGCACGCTCTACCTGCAAGGCTCCGAGTTCGCGCACTTCGCCTTCGCTCCGCCGGAGGATCTCATCCTCCACCTCACGCCCAAGGAACTCGTCTCCTACAGCCCCTCCGCAGGACAGGGCGAGAAGCTCAAGGTGGGCCACATCCTCCACGCGAACCGCAAGTTCCTGGGCCTGGGCCAGAAGCTCAGCTACCTCTCCCAGTATTTCGAGATCGCCCTGGGCAGCTCCTCCGAGGTGCCTGGCACCTGGTTCCTGGCCCTCACGCCCAAGACGCTCGGCATGAAGCGCCGCATGCAGGCCATCGACCTATGGGTGGACCAGAAGACCTGGCTGCCCCGCCGCGTGCTGTGGGTGGAGCGGGGCGGGGACAGCTGGCAGCTGGACCTGGGGGCCCTCAAGATCAATCAGCCCCTTCCGGCCGCCGTGACAGCCTTCCAGGTGCCGGAGGGCACACCCCTCGCCAAGTCCTTCAGCTTCTTCGCCACGCCGCGCAAGTAGCGGTAAACTTCACCTCCAACCAACACGGATGCTGCCGATGATCGTGGTGTGCCCGGCCTGCCAAGCCCGCTTCCAGTACGACGAGCAACGCTTCGA
>DASRXV010000064.1:0-15124 GCA_035687325.1 Holophagaceae bacterium | reverse complement strand
GGTGGTGCCGAGAGAAGGATTCGAACCTCCGTAGCGTTTCCGCGGCAGATTTACAGTCTGCTGCCATTAACCACTCGGCCATCTCGGCGTGCTGAAAGACGGACCGCTCCCCCGCGAGGGCGCGGCTCCCGAAGGCCCCTGAGAGCCTTCTGTCGGGGCGTCTGCGGGGCAGAACTTCCCTGACAGGGAACTCGCAAGGTATCACGCGGTTGGGGGGTGCTCAAGCGGAAACTTCCGCGCGGCCCCACCCTCAGCGCGAGGCGCCCCTCGCGGCGATGACGCGGAACAGCGCCACGGCCGCGGCGGCGGAGACATTGAGGCTCTCCACCTCCCCTGGCATGGGGATGCGCAGGAGGCGGTCGCAGCGCTCGGCGATCTTCTGGTGCAGGCCTTCGCCCTCCGCCCCCATCACCAGGACCGCGGCGCGGTCGAAAGGCTCTTCCAGGTAGTCCACCGATCCCGGCCCGGCCGCGAGGCCGTAGAGCCAGCCGCCCGCCTCCTTCAGCTCATCCAGCGCGCGACCGAGGTTCACCACCCGGGCCACGGCCACGCGGCCCGCCGTGCCCGCGCTGGCGCGCACCACGGTCTCGTTCACCTGGGCGCTGCGGCGCTCAGGGAGCACCACGCCGTCCACGCCCGCGGCGGCGGCGGAGCGTAGGACCGCGCCGAGGTTGTGCGGATCGGTGATGCCGTCCAGCGCCAGCACCAGCGCTCTCGCGCCCTTCTCCCGCACGGTCGCGAGGAGGTCGTTCAGATCCGTGTACGCGAAGGCCGAGCCCTCGCCCAGCACGCCCTGGTGCCGGATCCCCTGGGCGCGGCGGTCCAGGGCCTCCATGGGCTCGCGGTGGATGACGGCGCCCGCGGCGCGGGCGGCCTCGCGCAGCTTGCCCACGCGGCCCCAGGCGGCTTCCGCCACCCAGAGCGTGCGCAGCTCGCCGCGGGCCAGGGCCTCCTCGCAGGCGTGGGGGCCGTGGAAGCGCATCAGAACGCGAACTTGTAGCCGAAGCTGATGAGGTGGCCCATGCCCTCGACGCGCGCGGGCGTGCCGGAAGCCTGGTATCCGCCCTGGTCCCAGGTGCCGTCGATGCCCTGCTGCACCACGATTTTGCGGGACTGGCGGTAGGCGTAGCCCACGCTGAGCTCTCCGCCCCAGATGCGGTAGGTGCCGCCGATGGTGAAGGTCGCGTTGGCGGCGCCGCCCAGAACGGGGTTCGTCTGGCCTCCATCCAGCGTCGAGGGATCGATGGCGATGCCGCCGCGGAGCACGAGCTTCTTCGTGAGATCCACCTCGCCCAGCGCCGAGAAGCCGAGGGCGCTCTTCGTCGCGGGGATCTCGCCCGGCGCGGACACCGTGCCGTTGGGCGTGTCCAGGCTGGCCCAGGACGGCATGCGGAGGCCGCCCTGCGTGGCGTGGAGGTCGAACTCCCAGGTGAAGAGGTTGTTCAAGCGGTTGCGCACGCCCAGTGTCGCCTTGGCCGGGAGTTTGAAGCTGCCATCGCCCGCGCGCACCGTGGAGCGGGCCAGCATGGCCGCGCCTTGCGTGCCGGAACCCGCCAGGACCGGCGGATAGCCGTTCGTGCCCACATAGGACGGGCCGCTGAAATAGCCGGACGACAGCGCCAGATCGCCCGTCACGGCGGATTGGTAGGTGGCGCCCAGGGTCCAGCGGGGATTGATGGCCCAGCGGGCGCCCAGGGTGAAACTGGGGCGCGTGGCGCTGGCGCTCTCCGTGAGGCTCTGCTCGGCGAGCGCGATGACGGGGTTCGTACCGCTCGCGGGCTGCGTGCCGTCCTGCGGGACGACCGCGCGGACGGTGTTGGTGCCCGTGAAGGAGAGGCGCGTCACGCCCACTCCGAGGCCGATGCTGAAGCCGGGGAGCGAGGCGGGTTCATAGGCGGCCTGCGCCTCCAGGCGGCGGGCGGAGAAGTTCCACTCGCGGCCCAGGAAGCGGCCCGGCGCGTTGTCCGGCAGCAGGCCGTGGCGTTCCCAGGGCTGATCCAGCTTGAGGCCGTAGGCCAGCTGGTCCGAGGCCTTCCAGGCCAGGCCGAAGCCCGCGAGCAGGCGGTTGCGGTCCGAGGTCTCGTTGATGATCTGGTTGGACTGGAGCGTCACCTGCGCTTCCTGCAGCTCGAACCCCGCGGACACATAGACGGAAAGCTTGTCCTGGAGCGTCGGCAGCAGCGCGGGATTGAGCGTCGCCGCCTCCAGGCTGCGGCCGAAGGCCGCGCCTGTGCCCGCGCGGCCCACGCCCACTGCATCCGCGGCCGGGAGCGAAGGCGCCTGCGCGTGCAACGCGCCGCCCAGCCCGAGGACGAGCGCGGAAATGAGCGCAGACCCGCTCCAGCGACACATGCGAACTGCCATGAAACCTCCAGGGAACGCCTAGGGATGCCTCAAAGCCCCCGAGGGTTCAAAGCATCCAGCATCGCAAAGGGGCGCCTCCCGGCCAAGCACGGGTTTCCCCTAATGGTCCTCGTGCTCGAAGAAACGGCCCAGGAGGCGGTCCACCAGCTCCCAGATCTCCACGAGGGCCGCCGTGGCCATGACAAGGCCCAATCCCAGGGCCAGGCCCCGGCCCCAGGGGCCCAGGAGGAACCGCACGGCCCCCGGCCAGTGCCAGAGGAAGCCCGGCAGCCTCAGATGCCCGAAGAGGCTCATGGAGAGCAGGAACATGCCACCCCAGAGCAGGTAGAGGAACCGCGCGGACCTGGTGAGCAGGTCGAGGACCGGATGGGGGCGGTGGGACGGCATTCGCACCAGCCTACCTTGGCGGCGTCTCAGATCTTCATGATCTCGGCTTCCTTGTGCTTGAGCGCGTCCTCGACTTCCTTCACATGCTGGTCCGTGAGTTTCTGGACATCCTCCATGGCCTTCTTGGCGGCGTCCTCGCTGAGGCCCGCGGCCTTGTCCTTCTCCAGCTTCTTCACATCATCGTTGGCGTCGCGGCGCACATTGCGGATGGCGGTGCGGATCTCCTCGCCCATGCGGTGGGCGGCCTTCACGAGATCCTTGCGGCGCTCCTCCGTGAGGGGCGGGATGGGCAGGCGCATCACATTGCCGTCATTCCCGGGGTTGAGGCCCAGCTCGCTCTTGAGGATGGCGGTCTCGATGGCTTTGATGGAGCTCTTGTCGAAGGGCGTGAGCACCAGCATGGAGGCTTCAGGGACCGTGATGGAGGCCATCTGGTTGAGAGGCACCATGGCGCCGTAGTACTCCACCTGCACGGAATCCAGGATGGAGGGGTTGGCCCGGCCCGTGCGCAGCGTGGCCAGCTCCTTCTTCAGCGTCTCCACGGAGGCGTGCATCTTCTTCTTGGCTTCAGCGAGGATGCTGTCGAGGCTCACGGGAACTCCTACTTGGATCTACTGTTTTATCCCGTTGCGCCGGAAATCTCCAGGCTGATACGCTGGCGGCCCCTATCCCTGACTCAGAGGTTCCCATGCGCGCGCTCCGCTTGCTGGCCCCCCTTCCCGCCCTCCTCCTCGCGGCGCCCCTGGCTGCGACCGAGCCCAGCAGCACGCCCGTGTCCTTCACAACCCCTGACGGATTCACCATCAAGGGCACGCTCACCATCCCCGCCACGGGCCCCAAGCGGCACCCGGTGGTGATCTTCGCGCCCCAGTTCCACCAGACCCGCGACAGCTTCGCGCCTCTGGTCGAACGGCTCAACGCGCGCGGCATCGCCACGCTGGCCCTGGACCTGCGCGGCCATGGCGAAAGCACGGACAAGGGCGGCAGCACCGTGGCCATCACAGATGACTTCATGGCCTCGGCGAAGGCCGTGGGCTTCGACAAGATCCCTTCCGACCTCGCCCAGGCCGCCGCCTGGGTGCGCAAACACCACGGCATCGACGGCCGCCGCGTGGGTCTCGCGGGCGCCAGCGTGGGCGCCTTCTCCGCGCTGATGGCCTCGCGCCAGGTGCGTCCCCAGGCCGTGCTGGCGCTGAGCCCCGCCGGCAACGAAGCCTTCGGCGACAAGCCGCTCGACACGCTGAAGGGCGATGTGACGCGGGGCGGCGGGGCCAACCTCGTCTTCGCGGCGGCGGATGACAAGGAAACGGCCGCCAACGCCACGGCGCTCGCGACGATGCCCGGCGTGTCCGTGCTTCTCTACCCCGGCTCCGACCACGGCTCGGCCTTCCTCAAGGACCACGCGGAGACCATGGCCGTCTTCTTCGGTGAATACCTCCTCTACCGCCAGGCCTTCAATCGTGCCGTCCCCGCGGCCGCCGACACCAGCAGGACCGGTGTGGTGACGCCCTCCGTCCTGGCCGGCACGCCCGCGGCACAGCCGCCCGCGCCAGCGCCCCAACCCAACGGCAACTGACCCTGATCCGCACGCATGAATGAGGAACGCTCGGGAACGGGCGTTCCTCATTCATGAGAAGAGGCTTCCGCCGCCCGCTCCGGGGCACCTTCTAAGGCTCACTCCTTCCGCCGACGAAACCGCCATGCGCCGCTTTGGTCCACCCGCCCGGTTCTGGATGCTGCTTGGATTCCTCGGGCTGCTGGCCGCGGCGCCGCCCGGCGCGGTCCTTCCTGCCACCCGCCGCCAAGTCGCCATCCAGCTGAAGTGGTATCCCCAATTCCAGTTCGCGGGCTACTACGCGGCGGAACACCAGGGGTTCTACCGCGCGGAGGGGCTCGATGTCTCGCTCAAGTCAGGCGAACAGGGCATCGACCCGGTGGCAGAGGTGGTCAGCGGCCGCGCCCAATTCGGTGTGGCCGATCCGGATCTGCTCCTGGCCCGGGCCCAAGGCAAACCTGTCGTGGTGCTGGCAGCGGTGTTCCAGCATTCCCCGTACATCCTCCTCACCCGTGACAAGGACCATCTGGCGCGGCCCTCCGATTTGATCGGAAAGACCCTGATGGGTCAGAGCGACCAGGGTGAGACCCAGCTGCGGGCCATGCTGCTGGCGGAGGGGATCGACCCCGGCAAGGTCACCTTCCTCCCCCACTCCTGGAACCTCCAGGATCTGGTCTCAGGCAAGGTGGACGGCATGAGCGCCTATCTCACGGTGGAGCCCTACCAGCTGCAAAAGCTTGGCGTCTCCCCCGGCATCATGCGGCCCAGCGACTACGGGATCGACTTCTACGGCGATTGCCTCTTCACGACCGAAGATGAGATCCGGGACCATCCCGACGAGGTGGAGGCCGTGCTGCGCGCCACCCGCGCGGGGTGGATGGAGGCCATGCGCGATCCGGGCCAGGTCATCCCCTGGATCCTGGAGCAGCCCGGGGTCCGCGACCGCGGGATCGGCCTCGACAACCTCGCTTACGAGGCCCGCGCCATGCAGCCGATGGTCCTCGCGGACATCATCCCCGTGGGGCACATCAACCCCGACCGCTGGCAACGCATTCTCAGCGCCTATCAGACTCTCGGGCTCCTTCCGCCGGACATGAAGCTGGACCGGTTCCTCTACACGCCCGCGACCGCCGGCATCCCGCGGCGGATCCTCCGTTGGATCCTCATCGCCCTGATCGCCCTGCTGGGCGCCAGTGTGGCGGCGTTCGCGTGGATCACCTTCCTCCGCCGGGTGGTGCGGGCCCGCACCCGTGAACTGCATAGGGAGAAGGAGCAACTCCAACTGGCCCAGCACGCGGCGGACCAGGCCCACGACTTCATCTCCTGGGTGGACGAGGAAGGCCGCTATCTCTACGGGAACAGGACGCTGCTGGACCTCTACGGCCTCACGCTCGACAGCCTCCGGCAGCAGCGCGTCTGGGACCGGAGCCCGAGGATGAACGAGAAGCGCTGGCGGGAGATCTGGCGCACGCTTTCCCATTCCGGCACGCGACTCGCGGACGCGAGCCTGATCCGGAACGACGGGACCGAAGTCCCCGTGGAGATCCTTTCCACCCTCGTGGAGGCCGGGAACATGAGGGTCGCCTGCAACATCGCCCGCGACCTCACGGACTTCCAGCGCGCCGAGCGGGAGCGCAAGGAGCAGGAACAGCAGCTGGCCCTGGTCCTGGACGGCACGGGGGTCGGCTACTGGGACTGGAAGATCCCTACCGGTGTGCTGGAGCTGGACACCACTGTGGACCGGCTGCTCCGTTACGGGGCCGGCGAGCTGCCGCGCCTCATCAGCACATGGTTCGACCACCTGCATCCCGAGGACCGCGACCAGACCTTCAACATCTTGCAGCCCTTCCTGGATGGCGACGCCGGCATCTACGACACGGAGTTCCGCCTGAGCCGGAAAGACGGCTCCTGGCTCTGGGTCCATGTGAGGGGCCGGGTCACCGGTTTCGCCCCCGATGGCAAAGCAGGCCGCATCCAAGGGATCGTCCAGGACATCGACGCGCGCAAACGCGCGGAGGAGGGGCTGCGGCAGGCCCAGCGGCTCGATAGCCTCGGCCTGATGGCGGGCGGCATCGCCCACGACTTCAACAACCTCCTCACGGCCGTTCTCGGCAATCTCAGTCTGGCGCGCCTCGGCCTTCCGGAAGACTCGCGCTCGGCCGATCACATCCGCAAGGCCGAGCAGGCCGTGCAGCAAGCAGCGAGCCTCACCCGCCAGCTCCTCGCGTACTCCGGCAAGGGGCGGTTGACGGTGGGGCCCATCGATCTCAACGCCATGGTGTCGGAGATGCGGGATCTCCTGGAGGTAGGCCTCACCAAGGACATCGTCCTGGAGACGCGGATCGCTCCCGAGGCGCCTTTCATCGAAGGCGACAGCACCCAGGTCCAGCAGGTGCTCCTCAATCTCATCACCAACGCGGCGGAGGCCATCGGCTCCAAGCCCGGCCGCATCGAGGTGACCACCGGCATGGCCGAGCTGGGCAAGGACCCCGCCCCGCGCCTGCCGGGCGGGGATCCGCTCCCGCCCGGGCCCTACGCGGTGCTCGAAGTCTCCGACACGGGCGCGGGCATGCCGCCAGAGACCGTGGCCCGCATCTTCGACCCCTTCTTCACCACCAAGGCCACGGGGCGCGGCCTAGGCCTCGCCGCGTTGCTGGGCATCATGCGCGGCCACCGGGGCGGCCTCCTGATCGAGAGCGAGCCAGGCAAAGGCACGACCTTCGGCCTCTACTTCCCGCGCCGCGCCACGGTTCCACTCCCACAGGGAGTCGTGGCTTCCGCACCAGGAGATGAACTCGGCGGCGAGGTGCTGATCGCGGATGACGAGCCTGGTGTCCTGGAGGCGGGCCAAGCCCTCCTGGAGTCCCTCGGCTTCACAGTGGTCACAGCGGAGGACGGCGAAGCCGCCATCGCACGGTTCCTGGAGCATGTGGACCGCCTGCGCCTCGTGATCGTGGACCAGACCATGCCGCGCATGAGCGGGGCCGACGCTTTCCGCGCCATGCGCCGCTTGCGGCCCGGCCTGCCCGTGATCCTCTCCAGCGGTTTCAGCGAGGAAGAAGTGGGTGACACGCTCCAGGCTGAAGGCCTGGACGGGTTCCTGCAGAAGCCCTACCGCCTCGCGGACCTGGAACGGGTCGTGAGGAAGGTCCTGTCGCGCTAGTTAGCGGTATTGGACCTTGCCCGTGCCGGGGGCCAGCTCGCCCAGGATCCACGCGGCTTCGCCCGCGGCCTTGAGTCCGGCCAGCACCGCGTCCGCCTCGGCCTTCGCCACGATGAGCACCATGCCCACGCCCAGGTTCAGGGCCTGGCGCGCGTCGGTGATGTCGAGTCCGCCCTTGGCCATGAGGAAGCGGAAGAGGGCCGGGATCTCCCAGCTCTTCGTGTCGATGACGGCGTCCAGAGACTCCGGCAGCACGCGGGGGATGTTGTCCGTGAGACCGCCGCCCGTGATGTGCGCCATGCCCAGCAGGCGGTGAGCCTTCACAAAGGGCCAGAGGAGCTTCAGGTAGCTGCGGTGGATGGCCAGCAGGGCTTCGGCAACTGTGCGGCCATCGTCGGGCAGCGCGTCATTCACATCCAGCTTCTCGGTCTCGAAGCAGACCTTGCGGGCAAGCGAATAGCCGTTGGTGTGCAGGCCGGAGGAGGGCAGGCCGATGAGCACATCGCCCGCCTGCATCGCCTCGCCGCGGGGCAGCAGGTCGGCCTCGTCCACGACACCCACGATGGTGCCGGCCACATCCACCTCGCCCTCGGCGTAGACGCCGGGCATCTCCGCCAGCTCGCCTCCGATGAGGGCGCAGGCGGAATCTTTGCAGGCCGTGGCCATGCCTTTCACGATCTGCTCGATGACTTCCGGCTCCAGGCGCTGAGCGGCGATGTAGTCGAGGAAGAAGAGCGGCCGCGCGCCCTGCACGAGGATGTCGTTGAGGCAGTGGTTCACCAAGTCCTGGCCCACGGTGTCCCAGATGCCCGCGCGGCGGGCGACCTTCATCTTCGTGCCCACGCCGTCCATGGAAGAGACGAGGATGGGCTTCGCCTCCTCGAACTGAGCGGCGAAGAGCCCGCCGAAAAGGCCGATGTCGCTGCGGACGCCGGGCGTCTTCGTGGCCTTCACATGGGGCTTGATGCGGCGCAGCGCCTCGTCCTGGCGGTTGATGTCCACGCCCGAAGCGGCATAGCTGGTCTTGGCGTCCGTCATCTCGTCCCCCGAAGCCTGCTATTGTCCCACGGAGGCCCGCCCATGCCCATTGATGAGTCCCGCGCCGCCCAGGCCATCCGGCTCCTCCTGGAGAGTTTCGATGTGGATGCCGACGGCCCCGAGCTGCGGGACACGCCCGCCCGCGTGGCCTCCTTCTGGCAGGAGCGCCTGGCGGGCTACGGCGTGGACCTGGACCGCGAGTTGCGGGCCCTGCCGGGAGAACTCACGCCTGTGCCCGTGATCCTGGAGCGCATCCCCTTCGTCTCCACTTGCGAGCACCACCTGGCTCCGTTCGAAGGCTTCGCCACCGTGGGCTACTTGCCCTCGGAAGGCTGCACCGTGGGCCTCAGCAAGCTGACGCGGGTCGTCCAGACTTTCGCGGCACGGCTCCAGGTCCAGGAGCGCATGACGCAGCAGATCTTCGACGCCCTGCGCGACTACCTCCAGCCCCAAGCCTGGGGCGTGAGGCTCGTGGCCGAGCACACCTGCATGGCCCACCGCGGCGTGAAGACGCCCGGCGTGCCCGTGACGACCCAGCTGCTGGGCGGCGCATGGAAGGCCGAGGCGCCGGACTGCTTCCGGTAGCGAGGACGCAATCCCCGCTTATCTGAGATTGCAAGCGGCCCGCATCAGCGCCAAGATGCCCATGCTTTCTCCCATTCCCATGGAGGCCAATGTGGATCCTCGCCTGGACCAGTCGTGGCGCGCCGTTCCAGTCCCTTGGCAACGGCGCTGGGGGCGGCGTTTCGTCTTCCTGATCCTCCTCGGAATCGTGGCGGCCCTCGCGGGGCTGATCTACGAGCCGCTCACGGAGGCCATGCAGCTCCGCAATTCGCCTCCCCCGGGACGCGTCGTGCAGGCCGATGGGCTCGACATGCACATGCAGGTGGCTGGTCCGCCCTCCAAGCCCGTGGTGGTGCTCTTCAACGCCTGGGGGATGCCATCCTCCAGCTGGAGCCGGGTGATGTCGCAGGTATCCCAGAGCGCCCTCGTGGTCCGGTGGGACCCCCCCGGCTACGCCTGGAGCGGCCTGGGCGAGGCGTCGGCCGATGCCACGAGCCAGGCGGAGCGCATCCATGCCGCCATGAACGCCTATGAGGTGACGGGACCCTACCTGCTGGTGGGCTCGGGGCTCGGGGCCGTGGAGGCTCGCGCCTTCGCCGTCCGCTATCCGGATGAAGTGGGAGGCATGGTGCTCCTGGATCCCTGGCACCAGCCGCTCATGGCGGATGCGGCGCCGCGCATCGAAGCGCTGGGGAGCCGGGCGGCGGAACGGCGCTTCAGCTGGCACCGGCTCCGCGCCTGGTGGAACAAGGAGCCCGATCCCGAGTTCGGCCTCCCCCCGCAGGACGAGGTCGCGGTGCTCGCGTCGCTCAAGACTGTGAAGATGGCCCAGGCGCAGGCCCGGGAACTAAAGGCCCTCCCCCGCAGCTTCGAGGAGATCCAGGCACTGCAGACGATGGGCCAGAAGCCGCTCGCCATCCTCACTTCCGCCTCCCTCGACAAGGACGGCAGCGACGGCCCCTGGGGCCAAGGCTCACAGGCGGGCCGCCTCCAGATGGACGAGTTGTTCTCGAAAATGAGCACCCAGGGCAAGCACCAGGTCATCGCGGGGGCCACGCCCGTCTCGCTCATCTGCCGCCAAGATCTCGCAGACCAGGTGGTCCTGGCCATCCGGAGCTGCCTGGGCCATTGAATCCCCGATCCGCCGCGATCCCTTTCCCGGCCCACCGCGGATCGCTACCCGGCGCATTGACACAGCCCCCGTTCCACCATGCACTTCCACATCTGGCACAGCCTTCGCTGTTTCCAAGCCACCCAAGGAGCCGCCCATGTCCAAGGCCGTCATCGAACACCTGAATCTGGAGCTGGCCACCGCCTTTGTGCAGAGCTTCAACGCCCGTCGCTACCACTGGATGGTTTCCGGCTCGCACTTCCGCGACTACCACCTGCGCTTCTCCGACCTCTACGACGCCGTGGAGGGCACCGTGGACGAGCTGGCCGAGCGCGTCCGCATGCTGGACGGCACGCCCATCACGACGCCCGCGCAGATGGAGAGCCTCTCCGTGGTGAAACCCTCCGACACCAAGAAGCGCATGGTCGCTGCGGAGATGGTGAAGGAGGCGCTGGCCGGCGAGGACAAGATCGTCACACTCATGCACAAGGGCATCGAGATCGCCAACCAGGCCGGGGATCCCGGAACGGCTGACCTCCTCACGCGCTTCGTGCAGATCCACCAGAAGGAGGCCTGGTTCCTCCGCGAGATGCAGGCCTGATGGGCGGAGACGCGTTCTCGGTCCTCGGCCTCGATCATGTGGTCTTCCGCGTGCGGGACCTGGCCCGCATGGAGGCCTTCTACCGCGACGCGCTGGGGTGCGGGGTGATCCGCCGCCGGGAGGATCTGGGCCTCGTCCACATCCGCGTGGGGAGTTCGCTGGTGGATCTCATCTCGATAGATGGCGAGCTGGGCCGCGAGGGCGGCGCCGCGCCTGGGGCCGAAGGCCACAATGTCGCCCATCTCTGCCTGCGCGTGGAACCCTTCGACCCCGCGGCCATCCAGGCCCGGATGAGGGCCCTCGGCATCCAGGCCTCGGAAGCCACCTCCAATTTCGGCGCCGAAGGCGATGGCCTCTCGTTGTACCTCACGGATCCAGAAGGCAACACGCTGGAACTCAAAGGACCTTCGCTACACTGACCCTCCGCGCCGAGCGGCGCCTGACAAGGAGATGAGCATGGCCTACACCGCGAAGAACTATGACCACCTGAAGGGCGGCGCCGTGAAGGGGCTGTCCGACGCGCAGCTGGACCAGCACTTCACGCTCTACAAGGGCTACATCACCAAGCTCAACGAGATCGAGGAGAAGCTTGGCTCCGCCGACAACACCAAGCCCAATTACTCCTTCAACGAGTACACGGAGCTGAAGCGCCGCGAGGCCGTGGCCTTCAACGGCTCCTTCCTCCACGAGCTGTATTTCGAGAACCTGGGCGCGGACGCCATGATCAGCGCCGGGCTCCAGGCCGCGCTGGACGCGTTCGGCGGCAAGGATAAGGTCATCGCCGATCTCAAGGCATGCGCCATGACCGGCCCCGGCTGGGCGCTCCTCACCCGCAACCGCCGCGATGGCAAGCTGCACACCTACTTCGTGGCCGAGCACCACCTGGGCCTGCCCATCGAGCAGGATCTGCTCTGCGTGCTGGACAGCTGGGAGCACGCGTTCATGGTGGATTACGGCATCGCGAGGGCGAAGTATCTCGATGCCTTCGTCGAGAACATCAAGTGGTCCGAGGTCTCCAAGCGCTTCGGCGCCTGATCCTCCACGCATGCTCGTGGTTGGCCCCCTCACGGGGGCCTTCCTTTTTCTCCTGGTCGCACGCTCCCGCCTACCGGACAGCGCCCTGCGCTGTCCTCCCGCGCATCAGCGCGGAGGCGGGCCCCTTATGGTGGATTACGGCATCGCGAGGGCGAAGTATCTCGATGCCTTCGTCGAGAACATCAAGTGGTCCGAGGTCTCCAAGCGCTTCGACAAGTAGCGGCCTCACCACACACTCGAAACGGGCCCCCTGGGCCCGTTTTCCTGTAAATCGGACACAAACCTAGGCTCCGCGCATTGATGCGGAACGACTTGATAGTGAAAAAGCCTGTTGGATGCCCATGCGATTTGAATCCAACAGGCCCTTCGCATCACACACCCCGTCGCCGGCAGCCTACGGGCTGTGAAGTTTTTGCAAGCATTCGGTACGAAAATTCACAACATTTCATGCTTCTTAATGTGGGGTTAACACCGCGGCAAAAAAGCGGCATGACTGATTCCAGCAATCCCCGTGCTGATGTTCAGACGACCCGCCTCGTTGGCGCATTTCGTTTGCCTGCTCAGGGTCAAAAACCGCGAATGGGAGCGCCATCCCAAAGATCCCGGGCACGGCTTGAATGCAGGGTCTGGCGGGCCATATCGATGAAAAGGCATTTGCTAGGATTCGCGAAGCATTCCTCGTCCATTTCACAACCTCATTTTTTCTTTTGATAGGCCCGCTTCCGCGCCAGCCGCATCTTTCAGGAGCCTCTGCATGAACCTCCGTCCCCTTGCTCTTCTGCTGGTCGCGAGCAGCCTCGGCTCAGGCCTGTTCGCCGAGAACCCCAACCGCGACCGCGATCATGACAGGAACCCCCGCGGCAACCGCCATCACGCGCTCGTTCCCGGGGATCCCGAGCAGGACGACGCGACAGCCCGCCGCGCTTTCCAGCGCGAGTGGTACGGCGAATGGACGCCCGCGTACCGCAAGTTCATGCTCCACGCCGCCGCGGCTGAGCGCCAGCGGTACGCGGACAAGATGCCTCCCGCATTCGGCCAGCGCCTCATGGGCTTGGCGGCAGGCGGCACCACCTGGGTCAATCTCGGCCCCACCAATGCCGACAGCGAGACCAACGGAAGCACCCTCTTCGTGCGGGACAGCGGCCGCCCCGTGTCGATCGTGGTGGACCCCACGAACGCCAACATCATCTACAACGCGACCGCAGAAGGCGGCGTGTGGAAGACCACCAACGGAGGAACCAACTGGACGCCAGTCACGGAGACGCTGGGCAGCTTGTCCTGCGGCTGCCTGGTGATGGATCCCGGCAATTCCAGCACGCTCTATCTGGGGCTGGGCGATTCGTTCAACGGCACGGGCATCGGCTTGGTGAAGAGCACCGATGGCGGCACGACCTGGTCCGCCCCCGTGTTTCTCGGCGCTTCCACCATGATCCGCGACGTGAAGGTCTCCTCCACGAACAGCCAGGTCGTCCTCGCGGCTACCGATAAGGGTTTCTTCCGTTCCACCGATGGCGGCGCGACATGGGCCAAAGTCTCCATCGCCACCGGCGCGGCGGTGGATCCGTCCTGCTGGTCCATCGCCTGGGGTGGCGGGACCAACTGGGCCATGGGCCTGCAGTCCGACACCACTGTCACCACGGGCTCCGGCCAGATCTGGTCTTCTTCGGACGACGGCGCAACCTGGACCCAGTCCACCGGCTTCAGCCAGGCCACTGTGGGTGTCAACCGGGCCACCCTCGCATCGGCCCCGAGCCTTCCCTCCACCATGTACGCCTACGCGGCCGGCTCTAAGTCCTGGTCCAGCACCGACGCTGGCCAGGATCTCGCCGACTTCTACCGCTCGACCGACGGCGGTCGCACCTGGAGCGCCTTTGGCGTCGGCGGCAGCAGCACGCAGTACACGAATCCCAACTCCGACTCCACCTATGTCCGCAATGTCCTGGGCGGGCAGGCCTGGTACAACCAGATGCTGATCGTGGACCCCTCAAGCCCGTCGACGGTCTACGCGGGCGGCAACCTGGCGCTGATCAAGATCACGAACGCCTCCACGGCGCCGTCCTACTCCGTCGTGAGCAACTGGCTGGCCCAGTTCAGCCTGCCCTATGTCCATGCGGACTTCCACGCCGGGACCATCGACCGGAACGGGACGATGTACATGGGCACCGACGGAGGCATCTTCAAGCAGACGAGCGCCACCAGCAACACATGGACCTCGGACCTGAACATCGGAATCGTCAGCCACCTGATCTACTCGGTGGGCTCCAGCCTCAACAATCGCAACGCGATCATCGGCGGCTTCCAGGACAACGGGACCCGCGTCCGCAGCGGCTCCACCTCCACCTTCAACCAGCAGATCGGCGGTGACGGTTTCGGCACCCACATGAACGCCGCAAACGCGTCCACCATGCTGGGCAGCCTCTACTACGCCCGGGTCTACAAGAGCACCGACGGCGGGTCGACCTTCGCTGACGCTAGCACCGGCATCGCCGAAAGCAACAACTCCAGCACGGCGCCCTTCGCCACCCGGATCGTTCCCAGCTTGGCCGATTCCACCGGCAACACGGTCTACACCTTCTCGAACTTGAATGTCTACCGGAGCACCGACTACGCCGGCTCCTGGTCCGCGCTACCCGCCGCGCCCATCACCACCGGCGCCATCCGCGAGATCGGCGTGGCGAAGTCCAACGGCAGCGTGCTCGGCGTGGTCTGCAGCGGCGGCCGGGTCTTCCTCAGCGCGAACGGGGGATCGTCCTGGACGACACCCGCGGCTTTGCCGAATACCGGCAACTACATGAGCTACATCTGGTTCGACACCAACAACAGCTCCGTGGTCTATGTGGCTTCCGTGGCTCCGGACAGCACCAAGACCCACCTTTGGAAGTCCAGCAACAGCGGCGGGTCCTGGACCGCCATTGACGGCAGCGGCTTCCCTGGAGGCGTTCCCGTCAACGCGATCCAGAACGATCCGGGTGATTCCAACGCCCTCTACGCCGGCACCAACCTGGGCGTCTACAAGTCCACGGACGGAGGCAGCACCTGGACCCGCTTCGGCACCGGCCTGCCCCTGGTGGATGTCACCGACTTCTACCTGGCGCCCGACTCCAGCCTTATGCGCGCTTCGACCTTCGGTCGCGGCTTCTGGGAGCTGACGAACACCACCCCGGCGAACACAGTGGCGGCGTCGATCACGACACCGGCCTCCAATGTGACGATTGCCTCGGGCACGAATCAGTCCTTCGTGGGCACGGGCACCGATTCCAGCTCCACGGCCACCTTGAGCTACAGCTGGACCTTCGGGGACGGCGG
>DASRXV010000063.1:0-6249 GCA_035687325.1 Holophagaceae bacterium | reverse complement strand
CCGAAGCCCATGCTCTTCTCGTTGAGCAGCTCGCGGCTGCCCACATTGGAAGTCATGATGATGATGGTGTTCTTGAAGTCCACCTGGTTGCCGAAGGCGTCGCTGGCCTGCCCGTCATCGAAGATCTGGAGCAGGATGTTCACCAGGTCCGGGTGGGCCTTCTCGATCTCGTCCAGGAGCAGCACGCAGTAGGGGTTGCGGCGCACGCGGTCGGTCAGCATGCCGCCTTCCTCGTAGCCCACATAGCCCGGAGGGGCCCCGAGCAGCTTGGAGACTTCGTGCTTCTCCATGAACTCGCTCATGTCGAAGCGGATCATCTTCTTGGGGTCGCCGAAGAGGAAGGAGGCCAGCGTCTTCGCCAGCTCCGTCTTGCCCACGCCCGTGGGGCCGAGGAAGAGGAAGCTGCCCATGGGCCGGTTGGGGTTCTTGAGGCCCGTGCGTGCGCGGCGGACGGCGCGGCTCACGGCCGACACCGCCTCCTTCTGCCCGATGACGCGGTCGTCGAGCTTCTCCTCCATGTGGGCGAGGTTCTGCTTCTCCTCGCTCTTGAGGGCCTTCACGGGGATGCCGGTCCAGGAGGCGACGACCTCCTCCACATCCTCCTCGGAGACCTCGGGGAAGCTGGCGTAGTCCTCCTCGCTCAGCTCGCCGCGGCTCTTCTGGACCTCTTCGCGGAGCTGGACCTCTTTCTGGCGCAGCAGCACGGCGCGCTCGAAGTCCCGGGCCAGCACGGCCTCGTTCATCTCGTTCACGACGCGGTGCAGCTCGTCCTCGGCCTTGAGCGCCTCGCCCCCGCCGGCGCCCAGGCGCAGCTTCACGCGGGCCCCGGCTTCATCCAGCAGGTCGATGGCCTTGTCCGGCAGGAACCGGTCCGTGATGTAGCGGTTGGAAAGGTAGACGGAGGCCTCGAGCGTCTTCTGCGGGTACTTCACGCGGTGGAAGAGCTCGTAGCGGGCGCGGATGCCTTCCAGGATGCGCAAGCTCTCCGCCTCGTCCGGCGGGTTCACCGTGACGGGCTGGAAGCGCCGCACCAGGGAGCGGTCCTTGTCGATGTACTTGGCGTACTCCTTGTGCGTCGTGGCGCCGATGCACTGGATCTCGCCGCGGCTGAGGGCCGGCTTGAGGATGTTGGCGGCGTCCAGGCTTCCTTCGGCGGCGCCGGTGCCGATGAGGGAGTGGATCTCGTCGATGAAGAGGACGACGCTCGAGTCCTTGCTCGCCTCGGCGATGATGGATTTCAACCGCTCCTCGAACTGGCCGCGGTACTTGGTGCCGGCCACCACGAGGCTGAGGTCCAGCGCGTAGATGCGCTTGTCCGCCAGCGTCGGCGGGCAGGAGCCCTCGAAGATCTTCTGGGCCAGGCCCTCCACGATGGCGGTCTTGCCCACGCCCGCCTCGCCCAGGAGGATCGGGTTGTTCTTGCGGCGGCGGCTGAGGATCTGGATGATCCGCTCGATCTCCGTGTCGCGGCCGATGAGGTTGTCGAAGATGCCGCGCTCCGCCATTTCAGAGAGGTTGCGCGCGAACTCGGAGAGGAGCGGGTGCTCCTTCTTCTTCTTCGCGATCTTCTCCTCCTTCGTGGCCTCCAGGAGGATCTCCTTGGCCGCGATGAGGTCGGCCCCTGCTTCCTTCAGCAGGCGGCCCGCCAGGCCCGTGTCCTCCTTGAGCATGCCCAGGAGGAGATGCTCGGCGCCCACATGCTTGTGGTTGAGCTTGGCGCTCTCAGTGGCGGCGTGCTGGAGGATGCGCTTGACCTCCTCCTCCATGGGGATGTCGATGCTCGTGGAGGAGGGCGTCACCTTGTGGTCCTTGGGCGTGAGCGCGCCCACCACCCGCTCGCGCAGAGGGCCGGTCTGCACACCCATGCGCTCCAAAAGCTGAGTCGAGGTCTTCTCGGATTCCCGCAGCAGTCCCAGCAGCAGATGGCCGCTGCCGATGCTTTCCGCGCCGAACTGGCTCGCCTCGTAGCGGGCGAAGAACATGACGCGACGCGCTTTTTCCGTGAATTTCTCGAACAAGGGGCACCCTAGGGCTTCCTGCGCCGAAACGGGCTTCGGTTCCGGGCAGTCCACAAGGGTAGCGCCTTAAAGGAGGGTTGTCCCGGCGTCATTTCCCGCGATTCCACTGGGAATCCAAGGGGAGGACAGATACACTGGGCGGCTTGGAGCGAGCCATGAACCAAGCCACTCCGAACCTGGCGATTCTGGGCCTCCAATGGGGCGACGAAGGCAAAGGCAAGGTCGTGGACCTGCTGGCCTCCCGCTACCGCCACGCGGTCCGCTTCCAGGGCGGCAACAACGCGGGCCACACCGTCGTGGTGGACGGCCAGAGCATCGCCCTGCACCAGGTGCCCAGCGGCGCCCTGCATCCCGGCTGCTTCCTCGTGGTGGGCAGCGGCGTCGTGTTGAACCTGGAGGTCTTCCGCCAGGAATTGGACCGCCTCTCGGCCCGCGGCTTCGATGTGATGGACCGCCTGCTGCTGAGCCAGAAGGCCCATCTCATCCTGCCCCACCACATCGCGCTGGACCTGTGGCGCGAGGAGCGGGCCTCCAAGGCCGTGAGCGGCAAGATCGGCACCACGGGCCGTGGCATCGGCCCCGCCTATGAGATGAAGGTGGCCCGCATGGGCGTGCGCCTGGGCGATCTCAAACACCCCGAGATCCTCCTGGACCGCGTGCGGCCCGGCTACGACGAGGTCCAGCTCCGCATCGGCGCCGCCAGCGAGCTGCCATCTCTTGAATCCATCGTCGAGCAGCTCCTGAAAACCGCCGAGCCGCTCCTGAAGGTCATCGGCGACACCCAGGGCCATCTCATGGCGGCCTGGGAAAAGGAGGAGCCCATCCTCTTCGAGGGCGCCCAGGCCACGCTGCTGGACATCGATCACGGCACCTATCCCTTCGTCACCAGTTCCAGCTGCACACTGGGCGGCCTCTTCACGGGCACCGGCATGCCGCCGAAGGCGCTGCACAAGGTGCTGGGCATCGCCAAGGCCTACACGACCCGCGTGGGCGCGGGCCCCATGCCCTCCGAGCTGCTGGACGCCACCGGCGACCGCATCCGCGAAGTGGGCCGCGAGTTCGGCACCACCACGGGCCGCCCCCGCCGCTGCGGCTGGTTCGACGCGCCCATCACGGCCCACGCCTGCCGCACCAACGGCGTGGACGGCGTGGCCATCATGAAGCTGGATGTGCTCGACGGCCTGGAAGAAGTGGGCATGGTCGTGGGCTACCGCGATGGCGAAGGCCGCCTCACCTCGACCCTGCCCGCCTGCCCCCAGGAATGGGCGGAGCTGAAGCCCGAGGTCAAGCGCTTCAAGGGCTGGTCCAGCACCCGCGGCGCCACAAGCCACGCCCAGCTCCCGCCCGAGGCCCAGGCCTACCTGGACGCGCTGGCTGAAGCCATCGAGACGCCCATCGCCTACCTCAGCACCGGCCCCGACCGCGTCGAGGGCTGCGTCTACCCCGGCACCTTCCTGGCGGATCTCATCAACTGAGTATCATCAGGCGGATGAAGACCGCCTCGATGAAACGACTCCGCGCCGCGCTGCTGGCCCTCACGGTCTGCGCCGCTTTCGCGCAGCCGCTGCGCATCGCCGCCGCCGCCAGCCTCCAAGGCTCGCTGGATGAAGTGGCGCGCGCCTTCGAGGGCGCGCACCCCGGTGCGAAGGTGCAGATCAGTTACGGCGCCTCCGGCAGCCTCACCACCCAGATCCAGCAGGGCGCGCCCTTCGATCTCTTCCTGGCGGCGGACATGGCCTACCCAGCGAAGGCCACGGAGAACGGCCACGGTCGCGGCCCCGTCTTCGCGTTTGCCTCGGGCCGTCTCGTGCTGTGGGTGCGGAAGGATCTCTGCGTCGACCCCGCAAAGGACGGCCTGGCCGTGCTGAAGGATCCGCGTCTCGCGCACATCGCCCTCGCCAATCCGAAACTGGCGCCCTACGGCGCGGCCGCGGAGGCGGCGCTGCGGTCCGCGAACCTCTGGGACACGCTTCAGCCCCGGCTCGTCTTCGGCGGCAACATCGCGCAGACGGCCCAGTACCTCCAGGTGGGCGCGGCGGAGGCCGGTTTCATCGCCGCGTCGGAGGCGCGGCATCCGGAATTGCAGGCGAAGGGCGTGGAATGGACCGTGCCCGACTCATTGCATCCACCCCTCACCCAAGGCGGCGTGCTCCTTACGAACGGCTCCGTGCCCTCGCTTGCGGATGCCTTCGCGGCCTTTCTCCGCGGCGCGGGGAGCCAAGCCATCTTCGCCAAGTATGGATTCGGGAAGCCCTGATGGACTGGCAAGCCATCCGCCTCAGCCTCCTCCTCGCCATCACAGTGGTCCTGCTGCTGGCGCCCATCGCCATCCTGCTGGCGGCCCTGCTGGCCTTCGGCCGCTTCCGCGGCAAGGCGATCCTGGACGCGCTCGTCACGCTTCCGCTCGTGCTGCCCCCCACGGTGTTGGGCTTCTACTTGCTGGTGGCACTCGGGCCGCAGAGCTTCATCGGGCGGTTCTGGACGGCGCTCACGGGACAGGGCCTCGTCTTCTCCTTCAGCGGCCTGGTGGTCGCGTCGCTCCTCCTCAACCTGCCCTTCTTCGTGCAACCTCTCGCCTCTGCCCTGGCCGGTGTCGAGGGCCGCTACCTGGAAACCGCGGCCACACTGGGCGCGGGGCCCATCGCGCGGGTCTGGCGCATCGCCCTGCCCCTGGCCTGGCGCGGCCTCGTCTCCGGCGCCGTGCTCAGCTTCGCGCACACCATGGGCGAGTTCGGCGTGGTGCTCATGGTGGGCGGCGACCTGCCGGGCCGCACGCGGACCGCTTCCATCGCCGTCTTTGACCAGGTGCAGTCGCTGGATCTCGCGGGCGCGCACCGCACGGCCATCTTCCTCGTCGCGCTGGCCTTCGGCGTGCTCACGGCCGTGGCGTTGCTCAAGAGCGCGAGGCGTTCGTGGAGCTTCTAGCTTCGTTCACCCGCCGCTTCGAGGGCGGCCCCGACATCCTCGGCGAGCTCTCGCTGCCGCTGGAGGGCACCTCGCTCACGATCCTTTTCGGCCCCTCCGGCTGCGGGAAGAGCACCATCCTCCGCGCCCTCGCGGGCCTCGATCGCCCGCAGGCAGGGCGGATCACCGCGGGCGGCGAAGTCTGGCTCGACGCGGACGCGAAGCGTTTCGTGCCCGCCCACCGTCGCCGCGTGGGCTTCCTGGCCCAACGCCCCAGCCTCTTCCCGCACCTGAGCGTCGCCGCGAACATCAGCTTCGGCGTGAAGGCGGATCGCGTGCATCGGGTGGCCGAGCTGCTGGAGCTCGCGGGCCTCGCGGATCTCGCCCACCGCCGTCCCGGCGAGCTGTCTGGCGGCCAGCAGCAGCGCGTGGCCCTGGCCCGCGCCCTCGCGCCCCGGCCCCGCCTGCTCCTCCTCGATGAACCTTTCGCGGCCCTGGATCGCGCGGCCCAAGTGGAACTCCGCGCCCGTCTGCGCGACACGCTCGCCGCCTCGCGCACGCCCGCGCTTCTCGTGACGCACGCGCGCGAAGAAGCCCTGGCCTTGGGCGACCAGCTCCTGCTCATGGGCGATGGTCGCATCCTCCAGCATGGTCGTCCCGAGGAGGTCTTCAGCCATCCGGCCGCCAGGGGCTTCGTGGAGGAGGGCACCGTCGTAAAGGTTCGCGCGCTTGAACGCGCTCATGGCCTTGTGCGCGTGGCCGCGGGCAGCGCCGAACTCTGGGCGCCGGATCCGGGTGGTCTCGGCGAGTGGGCCCACGCCACCATCCGCCCCGAAGGTGTGGCCATTGAACGCGAAGCGCCCGCGCAAGGTTCGACCCGCAACCGCCTCGCCGCCCGCATCCTCGCCCTGGAACCCGAAGGCTCCCTCGTCCGGCTCCGCCTGGACGCCGGCTTCCCCCTCGATGCCCTCGTCACCGCCTGGGCCTGCGAAGACCTCCGCCTCGAACCCGGCCTCGCCGTCACCGCCCTCGTGAAGGCCACCGCGATCCGGCTCAGCCCTTCCCCGCCCGAAGCCTGAACTTGATCCCGGGCCCGTCCAAGGTCAAACTGGTAGACCTGCCGCATGCGGCATGGGTCTGTAGCTCAGTCGGTAGAGCAGTGGCCTTTTAAGCCATTGGTCGCGGGTTCGAGTCCCGCCGGACCCACCACCGCAAGCGTTCACTGGGGCCATCGTCTAGTGGTCAGGACACTGCCCTTTCACGGCGGTAACACGGGTTCGAACCCCGTTGGCCCTACCAGCACCAAGCCCGCGCCCAGCGCGGGCTT
>DASRXV010000062.1:0-6682 GCA_035687325.1 Holophagaceae bacterium | reverse complement strand
CGCGGGCCGCGTGGGCCAGCTCCTGGGCGAGCGCATGGTGACCAACGAGTTCGTGGCCTTCATCGACCTCGGCAAGATGGGCACGGGCCTCGTCCCCGCCATGGCCTTCGACAAGTCGCGCATCATCGCCACCTTCGCCCTCTGCGGCTTCGCCAACTTCTCCAGCATCGCCATCCAGATCGGCGGCATCGGCGCGCTCGCTCCGGAACGCCGCGGCGACCTGGCCCGCTTGGGCCTCAAGGCTATGATCGCGGGCACCCTCGCGAACTTCCTCAGCGCCGCCGTGGCAGGCGTGTTGCTCTGATGACGCTGACATGAAGCGCTTCGCGAAATGGACTTTCGGGGTCTTTCTGGCGCTGTGGGTCGGCCTTTGGGCGGGCCTCCGCATCGTTGACCACAGGACCGGCAATCACTTCTATCGGGCGATGGCCGATCATCTCGTCTTCAAGCGCACGAGGATGCTCTGCCCTACCGGGGCACTGGAAGATGGGAGGGGAAGCCTCCTGATATCGGATGTTGGCGGGGCCCTATGGCGTCGGCTTCCGAGTGGGCAGATGGAGTTAGTGGCAGGCCGGGCTTTGCCAAGTTGGTTCGGGCGCGATGTTATGGACCCTCCGAAGGATGGTGTGGGAGACCAGGCGGTGCTCTCAGATCCCTGCCTCCTCGCAGTTGATCCCCATGGCAATGCCTATCTCGAAGAGACGGAATTCAACCTTGATCCTGAAAAGACAGTATCTCTTGTTTGCAAGGTGACACCTGAAGGCAAGGTTCAGACATTGGTCCGGAAACCCTGGAAAGAGGAGCCTGGGCTCTATCTCGTATCAGGGGCCGCGGCGGGCGAAGACGGCACGCTTTATCTTGCGCTGGGTGCGGAATCCAGCAGTCTTTGGAAGTTGGGCCCTGATGGCCGCTTCGAGCGACTGGCTGGCTCCTCTGAGCGGCGCGGCCATCAAGATGGATCACTCGCTGAAGCTCGGTTTGATTGGCTTGGTGGACTCGTAATGGATAAGCAGGGGTCGCTCTTCGTCGGGGATATCCGTAACCGGGTGGTCCGAAAGATCGATCCATCCGGAGAGGTGAGCACAGTCGCGGGAATGTTAGGCCAGAAGGGGAACGAAGATGGGGACCGGTCTCAGGGGCGATTGACGGGACCCACTGGTCTTTGCCTGGCAGCGGACGGGACTTTGCTGATGGCGGATGGCCGTCAAGGCGTTCTGCGCCGGATCGAACCCTCTGGGGAGATCCGCACCCTTTCAGGCTCTTTTGGCAAAAGGCAGCCGGGCATCTTTCCTGTGCAGCTTTCAGAAGATCGCTTGGGAAACTTGATCTTGTTCAGTCATGACCCGATGCCCTTCCTGTTGCTGCGAAAGCCCAATGGAGAGGTGACGCCTTTGATGGATTTCGGCAAGCAAAATGTGGCGGTCTTCTAGGAACTGCCGCAGTCAGTTGACCGCCAGCTCGTCGCCGTCGCCATCCGAGGGCGGCTGCACGCCGCGCCAGCCCAGCTTCCAGGCCAGGTTCATGAGCAAGGCCACGCCGATGTAGATGGCGAAGACCCCCACGAAGAAGCGCTGGGGGAAGATGATGAGGAGGCAGGCCAGGGCCGCGGCCGTCACGAGACTCGCCATGACGGCGCTGGTTCGGCGAGGCGGCTTCTTGAAGCTGGGAAAGCGCACGGTGGAGACCATGAGCAGGCCCACGAGGAAGAGTTCCGCCGCGAAAGCGTAGGCGTGGGCGGTCGCCGCGGGCGGCCTCGGCCAGGCCAGCACCACGGCGGCCACGCAGGCCGCGCCGGCGGGGATGGGCATGCCCACGAAGAAGCGGCTGTCCACGCTGCCCACCTGCACGTTGAAGCGCGCCAGCCGCATGGCGCCGCAGGCCACGAAGAAGAAGCTGGCGGCCCAGCCCACGGCGCGGAGCCGGGGATCCGTGAGGCCCAGGTCGAAGAAGCCGTAGCGGTAGGCGAGGATGGCGGGCGCCATGCCGAAGCTCACCACATCGGCCAGGCTGTCCAGCTGGACGCCGAACTCGGAGGCGGTGTTCGTCATGCGGGCCACGCGGCCGTCCATGCCGTCGAAGAATCCCGCCAGCACGAGGAAGGCCGCGGCCCACCGGAAGTAATACTCGGGGTGGTCCGCGGCGGCGTTGAGGCTCATCACCACGGAAGAGAAACCGCAGAGGATGGAGAGCAGCGTGATGCCGTTGGGCAGGGCGAACTTGGACCGGCGCATGGCCCGGCGGCGGCGCTCGCGACGCAGTTCCCGGCGTTCTTCAGGGGTCAGGTGCGGCTTCATGATCCCGAAAGTTTAGCTTCGGTCCACCTCCCCGCGCCCGGATAATGAAGGGTTCGGAGGAACCTTGCCCTACCTCGTCGTCATCGGCGGCGGCCACGCCGGGATCGTCCCGCACTCCGCGGGCCGGGAACCGGTCCGCGGGAGCGAAGGACTGAATGTCCTTCGCGATAGAGGGGAGAGCCTCAATCCCATGCCCGTGGGAGAGAGTGCATGAACGGCTCGAAGCATCTCGTGGTGATTGGTGGAGGTCATGCCGGGATTGAGGCTGCACATGTGGCGGCCCGGATGGACGTGCCCACGACCCTGCTGACGATCAGCCTCGACCAGATCGGCCAGATGAGCTGCAACCCCTCCGTCGGCGGCGTGGGCAAGGGCCACATGGTGCGAGAACTGGACGCGCTGGGCGGCGCCATGGGCCAGCTCATCGATGCCACGGGCATCCACTTCCGCATCCTCAATGGCAGCCGTGGTGTGGCCGTGCGCGGTCCCAGGGCCCAGGCCGACAAGGTGAAGTACCGTCGCGCGGCGCGGCAGCTGCTGGGAGACACGCCGGGCCTCAGCCTGCGCGAAGGCACAGCGGCGAAACTCCTGTGGCGCGAAGGCACCCGCGGGCTGCGCGGTGTGGAGCTGCTGGACGGCTCTGTGATTCCCTGCGATGCCGTCGTCCTCACGGCGGGCACCTTCCTCAACGGCTGCATCCTCCTGGGCGAGGCGCGCACGCCCGCGGGCCGCGCGGGAGAGCCGCCCAGCACGGAGCTGGCGGAGCAGCTGCGGGCTCTGGGCCTCCGCCACCGCCGCCTCAAGACGGGCACCAGCCCCCGCCTCGCCCGCCTCAGCATCGACTTCACGCGGCTGGAGCCCCAGCCCGGCGACGATCCGCCGCGCCCCTTCAGCTTCTTCAGCAACCGCATACCCCAGCCCCAGGTGCCCTGCCACATCGTCCACACGACCAAGGCCACGGAAGCCATCGTGCGGGCGAACCTCTCGAAGTCCGCACTCTACGGGGGCCACATCGAGGGCGTGGGCCCGCGCTATTGCCCGTCGTTGGAAGACAAGTTCGTCAAGTTCCCTCACCATGCTCAGCACCAGGTCTTTGTGGAGCCTGAGAGTCTGGAGACGGAGGAGATCTACCTCTCCGGCTTCAGCACAAGCATGCCGGTGGAGGTGCAGCGGGCCATGGTCCGTTCGCTGCCGGGCTTCGAGCAGGCCGAGATCCTGCGGCCTGGCTACGCCATCGAGTACGACAGCTTCGATCCGCTCCAGCTGCGCCGCGACCTCGCCATGGAGGGGCTCGATGGCGTCTGGTTCGCGGGCCAGGTGAACGGCACCACGGGCTACGAGGAGGCCGCGGGGCAGGGACTTCTCGCGGGCATCAACGCCGCGCGGGCCCTTCTGGGGCGCGAGCCCGTCATCCTCGGCCGCGACCAGGCCTACCTCGGCGTGATGGTGGACGACCTCGTCACCAAGGGCACGGATGAGCCCTACCGTATGCTCACGGCCCGCGCCGAGCACCGGCTGTCGCTGGCCTGCGATCTCGCGGATGAACGGCTGCTGGAAGTGGCGCGGGAGATCGGCGCGCTGAATGGCGGCGAGCTGGACCGCCTCAAAACGCGCGTCACCCATCGGGCGGGTCTGCGTGAAGCCATCGGAGCCGCGCGCGTCACACCTTCCAATGCCTTCGGCGCGCTGGCGGCGGAGGCGGGTCTGCGCCTGGAATCAGGGATGAGCCTCGCGGACCTCTTCCGCCGGCAGCAGATCGGGCCGATGGAAGCCGATCGCGCGCTAGCCATGCTGGATGGCCCGGAAGCGCCGACCGGCTGGGACGCGGAGCTGGAGCGGGATCTGCTGCTCTTCGAAGTGCGCTACGGCGCCTACCGCGACCGCGAGGTCCGCCTCCTTCAGCGCGAGCGCGACTGGGATGCCATCCGCATCCCGGAGGACTTTTTTGTCGAAGCCTGGCCGGGCTTCTCCAACGAGGTTCGCGAAAAGCTGGGTCGTCACCGTCCCGAGACGCTGGGTCAGGCCAGTCGCATCCCCGGTGTCACGCCCGCCGCTGTCACGCTGCTGCACCTGATGATCGAAAAAAGGCGCAGCGCGTGAGGACTCAGCGTTTCACGACGCCCTTTAGGTAGTCGAGGAAGGCGGGGCCGAGATCGTCCCGCTTCAGGGCGAACTCCACATTGGCCTTGAGGTAGTCCAGCTTGTCGCCGGTGTCGAAGCGTTTGGCGGGGATGCGCGCCGCCACGAGCTTGCCTTCTTCGGCGAGCTTCATGAGCGCGTCCGTGAGCTGGTACTCGCCGCCCACGCCGGGTTCCAGCTGCTCCAGATGCCCGAACACTTCCGGTGTGAGCACATATCGGCCCACCACGGCGAAGCGGCTCGGGGCCGCTTCTGGCTCGGGTTTCTCCACGATGCGGGTGACGGACCATGAAGTTTCATCACCCCTCGGCCCGTTCACGATGCCGTAGCGGTGAACATGCTCCAGCGGCACTTCCTGCACGCCGACCACGCTCTTTCCTGTGGCGTGATGAGCTTCGATGAGGGCGTCCAGCGCGGGCTCGGTCTCGTCGAAGACATCGTCGCCCAGGAGCAGAGCGAAGGGCTCGTCGCCCACAGCCCGCCGGGCGCAGAGGACCGCATGGCCCAGCCCCAGCGGCTCGCCCTGGCGCACATAGACGAAGTGGCCCATGGCCGTGATGGTGCGCACCTGCTCCAGATCCGCATCCTTGCCACGGCGGGCGAGGGTGTCCTCCAGTTCGTAGGCCACATCGAAGTGGTTCTCGATGGCCTGCTTGCCGCGGCCGGTCACCATCACCAGCGTCTCCACGCCCGCGCGGATGGCCTCCTCCACCACATGCTGGATCACAGGCTTGTCCACCAGGGGCAGCATCTCCTTGGGCTGGGCCTTGGTGGCGGGCAGGAACCGCGTGCCGAGACCGGCGACGGGGATGACGGCTTTCTTCAACGGGTTCATGAAGGCTCCCGTCCCCAGCATGGCTAAGATGGTCGGATTCTTCGAGGCCTCATGGACAACCGGCTCTGGACTGCCCTGACCCAGCACCCCCTTTCGGGGTGGATGCGGCCGGGCCTCGCGCCGGATGTGGCCATCGAGGGCGCGTCCCGCCTGCTCTGGTGCGGCATCGGGGGCTCCTGGCTGCCTTCGGAGGCACTGGTGGCGGCCCTGGGCGGCGAGGCGGCGACCCGCTGGGTGCCTCTTGTCTCCCCGGAACCGATGGAGCTGGAATTGCGTCCCGACGACCAGCTCGTCTTCGCCTCTAAGAGCGGCCGCACGCTGGAGCTGTGGACCTGGATCGGCCGGTTGCGGAAGATGCCGGGTTGGGGCCAGTGGCGGAAGGCGCCCCTTGTCATCACACAGGACGACGGCAATCCGCTGGCTGCCTGGGCGCGGCGCGAGGGATTCCGGATCCTTCCGTTCCCGGTTGATGTTGGTGGCCGTTTCTCGGCGTTCACGGCTATCGGCACGTTGCCCCTGCGTTGGATGGGGCGCGACGGGGATGCGTTCCTGGAGGGCGCACGGGAAGCGCTGGCCCAGGCGGAGCGCGGTGAGGGCGAATGGGGAACGCGCGTCTGGGAGATGGTGCGAGCCTTTCACCAGGGCTTCCTCTCCGGCGTGGATCAATGGGTGCTGCTGCCCTACGCGCTGCGAATGGAAGCCTGCGGCGCCTGGTGGGTTCAGCTCGTGGCGGAAAGTTTAGGCAAACTCGCTCAGGACGGCGTCCGGCGGGGCCTCATGCCTGTACGGGCCGTGGGTCCGCAGGACCAGCACGCGCAGTTGCAGCGCTGGCTGGACGGTCCCCGCAATGTGGGCGTCGTGCTCGTCACCGCCAACGGCACAGCTCCGGTGGATCCGAGCGATCCTCCCCCGGAGTGCCCGTTCCGTGGTTTGGGCCGCTGGAACGGCGCTCAGATCCTCTCCGCCCAGGCGGAAGGCACGCGTGAGGCGCTGGAATCCGCAGGTGTTCCCGTGCGCCACTGGCATTTGGAAGCGTTGGATGAACGCGGGTTGGGCGCTTTCCTCATGGCCTGGCAGCTCATTGTGGGACTCACGGGATTCGCGCTGGAAATCGATCCTTTCGACCAGCCGGCGGTAGAGGCTGGCAAGCGCCGGACCCTTGTCCGGCTGGGCCTCGCGTGAACCGCGCAATTTCCGCTTGCGCCCCCGTTGAAGCCTGATAGTCTGATTCTCCTGCGCAGTTGAGGCTGCGCGGCGCGGTGAAAGCCGCTCTGGGCGTCTTTGAAAACCGGATGGAGAGAAGATGAGAGCCTTGCGCTTCCGGGATTAAGGTCCTGGATGTGCAGTACGAACCTAGATTTAAGAACCGAGCGAGCGGTCAGGATGAGAGTCCTGGCGGTTTGATCGTTCTGAA
>DASRXV010000061.1:0-124606 GCA_035687325.1 Holophagaceae bacterium | reverse complement strand
CTACGGCAGCGGCACCGCCAGCATCTCGCTGGATGATCTCGACAAGGCCGACTTCGCCCTCGTCATCGGCGCGAACCCCGCCAGCAACCACCCGCGCCTCATCACGCAGCTCGTGAAGCTGCGGCGGCGCGGCGGGAAGGTGCTGGTCATCAACCCCTTGAAGGAACTGGGCCTCGTGCGCTTCCGCGTGCCGAGCCTCGCCGCGAGCCTCGTCTTCGGATCCAAGGTCAGCGACTTCTACCTTCAACCCCATATCGGCGGCGATATCGCGCTGCTGAAGGGCCTTTTCAAAGGCGTGATGGAGGGCGGCGGCGTGGATCGCGCCTTCGTGGATGCGCACACCACTGGTTGGGACGCGGTGCGCGCGGACATTGAGAACACGCCCTGGCATGTGATCGAAGCGGCTTCCGGCGTGCCCAAAGGGCAGATCGAGGCCGCTGTCGCGATGCTGCTCAAGGCCAAGCGCGGCATCTTCATGTGGGCCATGGGCCTCACCCACCATGTGCACGGCGTGGACAACATCCTGGCCCTGTCGAACCTCGCCCTGGCGAAGGGATGGCTGGGCCGCGAAGGATCGGGGCTCCTGCCCATCCGCGGCCATTCCAATGTCCAAGGGGTGGGCTCCGTGGGCGTGGCGCCAGGCCTCAAGAAGGCTTTCGCCGAAAAGCTGAAGGACCTCTACGGCATCGAGGCGCAACCCGCGGGCCAGGACACCCATGCGTCCATGCTGGCGGCGCACCAGGGCCGCATCCACGCCTCGCTGCAGTTGGGAGGCAATCTCTTCGGCTCCAACCCCGACCGGGCCTGGGCGGCGGATGCCCTGCGGCGCATCCCGTTCACGGCGATGGTCAGCACCAAGCTCAACGAAGGGCATGTCCACGGCCGCGGCCGGACCACCGTCATCCTGCCCGCGCTGGCCCGCGACGAAGAAGCCCAGACCACGAGCCAGGAATCCATGTTCAACCTCGTGCGCCTCTCCAAGGGCGGCGAACCCTTTCTTGAAGGCGAGATGCGCAGCGAGGTGGCCATCCTCGCCGATCTGGCGGAGCGCATCCTGCCACCGGGGCGGTTCAACTGGTCCGAGCTGCGGGACCACGCGGCGCTCCGCGCGGAGATCGCCCGTTGCGTTCCAGGCTACGAGGAGGCCGCCTCCGGCAAGGAGTTCGAAGTCTCCAACCGCACCTTCCATGCGCCCAATTTCCCCACGCCGGATGGCAAGGCTCACTTCGCGCTCACGCCCCTGCCTGAGCCGCTGCGCACCGACGAACTGCGCATGATGACGCTCCGCAGCGAGGGCCAGTTCAACACCGTCGTCTATGAGGAAGAAGACCTCTACCGCGGCGTGGACCGGCGCGACTCGGTGCTCATGGCGGCAGAGGATGCCGCGCGCATGGGCTTCGCCGAAGGCCAGAAGGTGCGCGTCTCCTCGGAGACCGGCGCCATGGCGGTGCGCGTGGCGTTCGTGGATATCCGCCCCGGCAACTGCGCCATGTACTACCCCGAGGCCAACATCCTCGTTCCGCCACGCCTCGACCCGCGCTCCAAGACGCCCGCCTTCAAGGCCGTGCCGGTGCGAGTGGAAGCGATGGGATGATGCGTGGAGCCATTCCTGACGGAATCCCCTCTCGGTCTGCGCAATCTCCGTTTCGCCGTCATCGATCTCGAGACCAGCGGCGGCGCTCCGAAGGCGTTCTGGGACCGGCATGAGCGCTTCCAGCCAGCGTCAGAGATCACGGAGGTGGGCGTGGTCACCCTTAGCGGGCCCGTGCTGGAAGACCGTTTCCAGCGGCTCTGCGCCATCGAGGGCCTGCTGCCAGACGTCATCCAGTCGCTCACAGGCATCACGCCAAACATGCTCGCGGGCGCACCGACATGGGCCCGTGTGGCCTTCGAGCTGGCGGCCATGATGGAGGGCCGCGTGTGGGTCGCGCACCACGCGCCCTTCGACGGGAGCTTCCTCAAGGCCTACCTGCCCGAAGGCCTGTGGGGCCGCCACCGCCTCATCTGCACGCGGCTGTTGGTGAAGGCGCTGGCGCCCGAGCTGCCCAAGCGCAGCCTCGGCGAATGCTGCGCCCACTTCGGCATCGTCAACACCCGCGCCCACCGCGCGCTCTCCGACGCCGAAGCCACCGCGGAACTGCTCCAGCACCTCATGGCGCGCGCCGAAGAACGCGGGCTGGATGCCGAAGGCTTCCTCAGCCTGGGTGAGGTGGCGTGGAGTAAGCTGTGAGCGAGTGGGCGAGCGAGGGATCAGCCACCTTCACATCCTCGAGGAATGCTCGGAGTTGCGCGGTGCGGCCCAGTTTCTCCAGGGCGGTGCGGTAGGGCGCCAACAACGAACGGGTGTAGAGCTGGGTCTGTTCGCCCCGGCGTGCGCGGTCGCGGGGTCCGCCGCCGGAAAGGGACAGCGCCAAGTGAGCCAATTCATCTCGCACGCCGCCCTCCCAGAAGGCGCGGCACCAGTCGGCGAGATCCTTCCAGCGCTCCTCATCCATCAAATGCTTGGAACCAGCCTCGAGCACGGCATCCGGCAGTGGTCCCGCGCCGCCTCCTGCGCGCGTCTTCCAAATGGCGAGACTCTCCATGAGCCGCGCAGGGCTGGGCGGATCTCCAGAGACCTGCGCCCAGTCCAGCCAGGCTTCCCACAGCTCCTTGCGCTCAGGCCAGCGGCGCAGGCGGGCCTCCAGCTCGGGCAGGACTCGGCGGGCGGCGGGCTCCCACAATTCCTTGCGCGGCTTCCAATCAGCTGGGAGGCGCACTTCCGCACCATGGATGAACGGAGCGAGGGTGGAGCGGGCGTCCTCCAGCAGCGTGGCCTCCAGCCGCTCGTTGGGCATGCGGCTGCGGAGAGCCTCCATACGCGCCTCCCGCGCTTCGAGATGATCGGGGTGCGTCCGGATGAAAGCATCGAGCCGTTCGAGGTAGGGCAGTCCCTCCGCGCGCAGACGGTCAGCGAGGAGGGAAGGCTTCGGCAATTCCGTGCCCGAGGCCAGCAACTCATCGCCCCGCAGCAGCACCCAACGGGGCTCCGGTCCCCAACCCATGCGCGCGCGGAGGGCCTTCTCATCCTTCGGCCTGAGGGGTTGCCAGCCCAGTTCTTCCCCCGGCTCCCACGCATCGTAGGCGGGAAGCGCCGCATAGGCGTTCCACGCGCGCTCCCATGCGGGATGGCCCAGCAACGCCAGATGCGGAACGGGTGGGAAGGTAAGTTTGGGCGGATCGGGCGGCGCTTTCTCGTCCTTGGCGGCTTTCAGAGAAAGCACCAGCGGATCATCCATGCCGAGGTCATACTCCAGCGATTTCGCAAGGAAATCGCTGGCCAAGTCAGGCCAAGCACCACCCGCCTGGAGCCGTAGCTCTTTTGCGAAACTGGCGGCCTCGCCTTTCCGGCCCAGGTGCGCCAGAGCCGCAAGGCGCGTAGCCCCCCAGCTCTGGATCATCCGCACGCGGAAATCCGCCCCCTGATATTGCACGACGACCGGATCCGCCCCTTGCACGTAAGCGCGACCGGCGAGGCTTTCCAACCTGGCCCAGTCGCCTCGCTGGACAAACGCTCTAACCAGAGGGCCGCAAGCGGCCTCGGGCGGCCAAGGGGAGCGCGGCGGAGACGCGAGACTTGCCAACAATGTTTCAGGATCGGTGCCGGGGAGGAGGTTATCGAAGCAATCCCAGAGGTCCCAAAGGCTCCGGTTGGAGGGGTGCTCCTTCAGCGCAGCTTCGACGCCCTGTTCAATCCTCCACAGTGGATCTTTCATGATGAGTGCCGCTTTCGCACCTGCCACATACAGTCGAGTAAGGATCGGGAATAGGCTTTGACGGGTCTGCCAGCCTTCGACGCCCATGAATCTCCGCAGGGCTTCGGCGGTGGAGCCCCATCGGGCTTGCTCCTGGTCTTGTGGAAGGAGAGCCGGGTTATCCAATTCCTTGATACGTTCCTTGAGATCGAAGGGCTTCCCCGACAACCGCTGCTCCACATTGGTTCTTCGGCTCGCGAAGATCGCCGCGCCCTGCAACGCCTCGGTCCAGGCATCGCCGTTGTCTGGGTGCTCACGGAGGAACTGGTCGAGGCGCACGAAGCGCGGCGTCCACCCCGTACCGCGCATGGCGTTCAGCAGCGCATCGGCCTTGGGTGGCGTCATGCCGCTAAGGAGCGGCTGACCTTCGGGCGAAAGCAACAGCCAATGATTGCCAGGCTCCCACCCTAAGCGTTGCGCCCAGGCCTCCACCTCGCTTTCCCGGAACTCGGCATAGGCGATCTCACGATCGGACGCCACGCGGCTGTAGTCCGGATCCAGCTCCCACGCGCTTTGGAAGCGCTGATCCTTGGGGTGGAGCCAGGTGAAAGCGGGCGCGGAAGGGTCCTGGCTGCCTTTAACCTGCGCCATGCGGGTTTCAGCCGCGTCGCCCTGGAAGGCGCCTTGGGCCGCGAGGGCCGGGGCCAGCAGGACGGGGATGAGGAAGCGCGGCGGCATAGGAGCCTCTATGCTAATCCCATGGACCTCTCCCGTTTCCTGGATCTCGTGCGCTCGGCCGGATGGCAGGGCATGGCGTTGTGGCTGGTGCTGGCGGCGCAGGCGGTGATGTGGGTGCTGCTGGTGCGGCTGCACTTCGCGCTGCGCCGTGAGGACGCGCCCTGGGAGGAATGTGTCGGCAAGATCCGCAGCGCCTTCCTGCGCAAGCTGAACGGTGAGGAGGAGATCTCGGAGCTGAAGGTGCACCACTACGCGCCCCTGGTGGACAGGGTCATCGCGCTGCATTTCCAGGAACAGAAGAGCGAGGCCTTCGCGCGGTGGCTGCTCACGCGCTGGAAGATCAAGGAGGGGCTGCGCCCCTACTGGATCCGCTGGGGGCACCTGCTCATCGGATTCGGCATCGTGGTGTGGTTCCTCTATGGGCTGCAGATCGATCTCGGAAGCAATGTGCTGAAGCGCACGCCCTGCGACCCGCGCCTCCTTTGGGTGTGGCTGGGCTACGCCATGGCCATCGCGTGGAAGCTGGTGCGGCTCCAGGGGAATCTCGAGCGCGTGCAGCGCAGCCTGCTCTTCCCGCGGAAGGATGAATGAGCGCGTTCCGCATCGCGCCCTTCATGCCGGGGCAGGAAGACCAGATCCTCGGCCTCATCCTGCCCATCCAGCAGCAGGAATTCGGCGTCCCCATCACGGCGGCGGACCAGCCGGACCTGGCGGCGATCCAGGATGTCTACCAGCGGGGCCGGGGCGGGTTCTGGGTGGGGCTCGTGGGTGGCGGGATCGCCGGCAGCATCGGCCTCATCGATTTCGGCAGCGGCGGCGCGCTGCGGAAGATGTTCCTCCTCAAAGACCACCGCGGCTCGGGCCTGGCCCAGGCCCTGCTCGACACACTTGTGGAGCACGCGGCCGCCGCGGGACTGCCGGGCCTCTGGCTGGGCACACTGCCGCACATGCACGCGGCCCACCGGTTCTACGAACGGAACGGCTTTGTGCGGGTCGAGCTGGAAACCCTGCCGCCGGACTTCCCCCGCGTGGCCGTGGACACGGTCTTCTACCGCCGGAACCTCTGATGGAAGCCGGTTCGGCTCGCGCCCGCCGCGCGGCCCGCTACGGGCGCTGGTGCGAGCGGCTGACCATCTGGCTGCTCTGGTCGCGGGGCTTCGAGCTCGTGGCCTGGCGCCAAAAACTGGGCCGCGCCGAACTGGACATCCTCATGGCCCGCGGCGACGAGTTGCGGGTCCTGGAAGTGAAGGCCAGGGCCGCAGGCGCCTGGGTGGGCGGCGACACGGCCCTGACACTGGAACAACGGTTGAGGCTGCAGCGGGCACTCCAACGGTGGCTGAGCCGCACGCCCTGGCCCGGAGGCCTGCGGTTCCAACGGGTGAGCTGGGCCGGATGGCGGTGCCGGTTCCATCCCTTGGAGCGATGGGACGGGCTGGGAGATTTTCGCCGGGAAGCTTAGAGGCTTCACATCGCATCTGGGGAATGGCGGCGCTGGCACCTTCTTCGCCTCGTCAGCCAATGGTGTCGGCATGATGACCCTTCCCAACCTATGTCTCCCAGAGCCCCGCGCGTGATCGCCCAGGCCCCCCCCACGAGCCTCCTGGCCCGGGCCCTGCGGGTGCCGGCGGAGGGCCTGTTCCGCAACCGGGTGCTGGCCATCAGCTCCGGCAAGGGCGGCGTGGGCAAGACCAATGTGGTGGCGGGGCTGGCCATCGCCCTCGCCCGCCATGGCCAGCGCGTGGTCATCGTGGACGCCGATTTCGGCCTTGCGAATCTGGACATCCTCCTGGGCCTGGCTCCGCAGCACACGCTGGAACAGGTGTTGCGGGGCGAACGGGTGCTGGAGGAGATCCTGCTCGAAGGCCCCGAAGGCATCCGCATCGTCCCCGCCTCCAGCGGCGTGCAGGAACTGACGCGGCTGGATGGCGCCGCTGAACTGAGGCTGGTGCAGGGCCTCCAGCGCGTCGCGGAGGACGCCGACTGGATGTTGGTGGACACGGCCGCCGGGGTCCACGACTCCGTCGTGAAACTGCTCATGGCCGCCCAGCAGGTGCTGCTGGTGGCCACCCCGGAACCCGCGAGCCTCGTGGACGCCTACGCCGTGCTCAAGGTGCTGCACCTGCGCGACGCGGAGAAGCCCGTGCGCCTCGTGGTGAACAACGCGCAGTCCGCGGAGGAGGCCGAGGAGACCATCCAGCAGCTGGATCTCGCCACGCGCCGCTTCCTGGGCCGCGGCGTGGAGGCGCTGGGCGCCATCCCCCATGATCCTTGGCTGCTCCAGGCCGTGCGCGAGCAGCGCTGCGTGGTGGACCGCTTCCCGCAGAGCCCTTCGGCCAAGGCCTTCGAATCCCTAGCGCGGATCCTCATCGAAGGCGGACAATGGGATCCCGCGTCGCTCCCGGCGCTGTGGGAGACACCCCAGCATTGATGTCCGCATGACCAAGGATCCCAAGCCCCCACTCCTCGGACCCGCCACACAGCAGCGGGCGGAAGACCGGTTCGAGCAGGACCAGCTCGTGCAGGACCACCTGCGTCTCGTGCAGATGGTGGCGCGGCGCATGGCCAGCCGCCTGCCCGCCCATGTGGAGCTGGACGACCTCGTCCACTTCGGCGTGCTGGGCCTTCTGGACGCGGCGAAGAAGTACCAGCCCGACCGGGAGGTCCAGTTCAAGACCTACGCCGAGCTGCGCATCAAGGGCGCCATCGTGGACGGACTGCGGGAGCTGGACTGGATGCCCCGCAGCCTGCGCCGCCGCAAGCGTGACATCGGCCAGGCCCGGGAGCGGCTGGAGCAGCGGCTGGGCCGCGGCGCCAGCCGCGAGGAGCTGGCCGCGGAGATGGGCCTCTCGGAAGAAGAGCTCCAGCGCATGATGGACGAGCTGGAAGGCCCTGGCGACCCGCTTTCGGAGCCTGGGCTGGATGAAACGGCCGAGGGCCTCGCGGGCCTGCTGCCGGATCTCGACACCGAGGACGCCCACGCCCAGATCGAGACCCGGGAACGCGAGGAGCTGGTGCAGAGGGCCGTGGAGGCCCTGCCCCGCAAAGAGCGCTTCGTCATCCAACTCTACAGTTTCGCGGACCTCACCATGAAAGAGATCGGCACGCTCCTGAACCTCACGGAGAGCCGCGTGTCGCAGCTCTACGCCCAGGCCATGGAGAACCTCCGTAAAGAACTCGAAGGGCAGGGCTGAAAGAGCAGCCGGGCCTCAGACACAGATCACATAGGCGAGCGCGCCGGCTCGTTCAACACCAGCCAATACAGACCGAGGTTTTGGGCCGCATCCAGGAATTGCGCGAAGTCCACGGGTTTCCGCACATAGCTATTGGCGCCCAAATCATAGCTGCGGACGACATCCTCCTGTTCCTTCGAAGAAGTGAGGATCACGACCGGGATCCGCTTCGTGCGTTCCTCCGCCCGCAGGCGCCGGAGCACCTCGAGTCCGTCCACTTTGGGAAGTTTGAGGTCCAGGACGATCACGCTCGGCATGGCGCTCAAGTCCCGCCCCGCGAAGGCGCCGGTTCCGAACATGTAATCCAGGGCTTCGGCGCCGTCCCGGGTCACCGCCAGCTCATTGGCGATGTGGCTCTCCTGGAAGGCGACGCGGGTCAGCTCCTCGTCATCAGGATTGTCCTCAACCAGCAGAATGACTTTGCTCATGAACCCTCTCCTTTGGGTTGGACAGCGTGAAACAGAAGGTCGCGCCGCGGCCGGGTTCGCCCTTGGCCCATACACGGCCGCCATGGCGATGGATGATGCGCTGGACATTTGCCAGGCCCACGCCCGTGCCCGCGTACTCGGTCATCGCGTGGAGCCGCTGGAAGGCCCCGAAGAGCTTGTCGACATAGCGCATATCGAATCCGGCCCCGTTGTCCTTCACGAAATAGATGGTCTCATCGCCCTTTTCCACGGAGCTCACTTCGACGCGGGACTCCGCCTGCTTGGCTGTGAACTTCCAGGCGTTGCCCAGCAGGTTCTCCAGCACGGTCCGCATCAGGGTCGGGTCGGCATAGGCCCTCATGCCGGGAGCGATGGACACTTCGACCTCGTGCTCAGGCGCCGCGACTTTCAGGTCCGCGGCGATTCCACGGGCCAGTTCGCTCAGATCCAGCTCGCGGCGCGACATCTCGCTGCGAGTCGTGCGGGATAGCCGCAGAAGATCGTCGATGAGGTGCCCCATCCGCTGAGTGGCGGAACGCACGCGGTCGAGATGGCCCTGCCCGGTGGCGTCGAAGCTGGCGCCCGCATGTTTCTGGAGAAGCATGGCGAACCCGTCGATGGCGCGCAGGGGCGCTCGCAGGTCGTGAGAGACCGAGTAGGAGAAAGATTCCAGCTCCTTGTTGGCGGCTTCCAGTTCCGCCGTGCGCTCCGCGACCCGGCGTTCGAGGGTGACATTCAGCGAAGCCACCTCATCGCGCACGGCCATGTGCTCCTCGACCTCCTGCTGCAACGCCCCGTTGGCGGCACTCAAGGCGACCTCACGCTGCTCGATCCGGCCCAACATCTGGTTGAACGCCTCCACGAGGACGCCCACCTCGTCCTCGCCGCGTTTCATGACCCGCTGCGAGTAGTCCTGGTGTTCCACCACATCGCGTGCCACCTGCGCCACTTCCAGGAGCGGCTTCGAGAGCCTGCCCGAGAGGGTTGCCGAGAGCAGCAGCGCGACACCCAGGGAACAGACCGTCACGATGAGAAGGATGCCGAGTGAGCGCCACAGCCGCTGGCGCAGCCCCAGGCTGGCCTGCAGGTACACGGTGCCAAGCACTTCCCTGCCCTGGGTGATGCGCCGGAACAGCAGCAGATCGTCGCCCGCGAAGCGATGACCATCACCTTCGACCGGCGGGAAAAGCGCATCCGCGCCTTCCCGGCGATAGGTGGCGAAAGGATCGCCGCTGGCGTTAAAGAGGACTGCGGCTTTGACGTCCGGTCGGGCCCTGAGCGTCGCCAGATACTCCCCCGCGGACTTGGGGTCGTCGAAGGCGAGGGCCGCGCTGCTGATGGACCCCAGGATCTGCGCCTGGGTGGTGAGATCTTCCAGTTTCTGCGCCCGGAACGTGACCCGGTCGCGGACCGCGATGGCGGCGCTCGCCAGCAGCAGGGCCACGACGGAGGCGATCGCCGCGACGCCAAGCAGCTTCGCCCTGACCGAGAGATCGGCCAGCCTCAGGGCGTTCATGCTCCCTCCCCTGCCCTCTTCACAGAAGCTGCGAGGCTGAGCAGCTTGGAACTGAGCTTCAGGCCCGCGCGGTCCGCGGCAGCCTGGTCGATGGCGAACCGCACCTTGTTGCCCTGGAACACGAATGTGATGACGGCGCCAGGCTGATGGGCCTGATCGCACACGGTGAGGATGTTCATGCCCCGCAGACTCGCGAGGTCCTTCTGCCACCGCTCAGCTTCGCTGGCGCTGAGGTAGAGGATCTGCACGCCCTGGACCTCGTCCACCCGGCGGAACCGCTTCACCGCCACGGGCCGCCCTTGGACCGTCCGGTTCTGCACGATCTGGTCCAAGCCGCCATCAAAGGGATCCTCCCCAAGGATCCCGATGATGAAGGGCGTTCCGGCCCCGGCGAAAGCGGCCGGAGGCCATTCGACGAAGTTGCCGAACTTGTACATGAAAGCGCCCTTGACCTCGTACTCCGTGGGCCCCTGCGCCCCGGCCGCGACGCCGAGGAACAGCATCATGACCACGACCTTGAGCCACCGTCCGCTCCACCGGGAGTGGTCTGCCGGAGAGCGTGCGGGCGTCAGAATGTCCATGTGACTTTCACCAGTCCGGCGCGCTCCAGCGCGGCTCCAGGTTGTTGCTGTTGCGCGAATTCGATGTGCTGCTTCCCGAAAAGGCTCTGGCCGATGATGGCCACCTCCAAGCCCGGCGCGGGCTTCCATCCGATGTGCGCATCCATGGTGGTGTAAGCGGGCACCACCGGGTCCGGCAACGAACTGATGTGGCGGATCGTCCCGTCCAGTTCCACATGGGAACCGAGACTCAGGAGCGAGGTGAGCAGCAGCCGGTGCCGGGGATCGTTGGCCTCGCCCGAAGGGCTGGTGGGGAGCGCGTAAGGCGCGGTGAGTTCCAGGTGCTCCCGGAGGTAGGCGTAACCCGGACGGAGCCGCCAGGTGTCGGTCACCTTGATGTCCCCCCAGAGTTCCACTCCGTAGGTCTTCCCCTCCATGTTGTTGGCGATCGTGAGCGCGGCGCTTCCGGGAGGGAGTCCGACGGTGCGCAGATACCTGTACGCGTTGTAATAGGGCGAGACGGAGAAGGAGAAGCGGTCCTGGATCTTGAGGCGGTAGCCCAATTCGTAAGCCGTCACGATCTCGGAGCGGAAATCCGGGCCGCCTGCGAAATAGTAAGGGGGTAGCGCGGGGGCGAAAAGATCGCGATCCACGCGCGAGGGCGTGCGGGTCGCCCTTGACACGGAGGCCCAGAGCATCTGCCCCGCCGCCGGCTTCCAAGCCAGCCTGGCGTTGGGTTCGGTTTCCCAACCTGTGTAGTCGTTGTGTTCCAGTTTGGCGCCCAGCGTCAGGTCCAGCTTGTCCAGAACCAGGGCGATCTCGTCTTGGGCGAAGATGTTGATGAGCCGCAGATCCTTGCTATCTGGAATGAAGGCGAAAGTCGGGGTCAGGTTCTCCGCCTGGTCGCTGGAGGTCCGGTAGCCGCCGCCCCACAGGATCTCGTTCCCGTCCCCGATCTTGAACCGGTGCTGGATATCCAGATCGAGGGTGTTCCTCCGCTCTTTATACGAGCCCGGGTAGTCCCTGCGGGTGTGGTCCAGGTAGAACTGCACCTGCAGATTCGAATCCTTGGAGAAGGTGCGCCCCCAGCGCCCCAGGAGGTTGGCGCCCTCCGTGGTCTTATCCGGATACCCGAGCGGCTGGCTGATCTGGTTCTTGTACCCATCCCCCTGGACCGTGAAGGTGTCCGCCACCCCGCTCCAGTCCGTCCGGAATCCGGCCTGGGCCATGTGCCAAGCGTCGTTGAACGCCATGCCGCTGGCTAGCGCCGTGCTGGCGTCCTCGAAATACTTGGCGTAGATCCGGTAAGCGCCGTCGCCGGGAAGACTCCCGCCGTAGCGCGCGGCGGCGGCGGCCTTCTCATCCTTGCTGCCCGCGCTTCCAGTCAGCAAGGCGCCCTGTGTGTCCTTGGCACCGCGGGTGATGATGTTGATGACGCCGTTGACGGCATTGGACCCCCACAAGGTGCCCCCAGGGCCGCTGACGACCTCGATGCGGTCCACATCCTCCAGCATCACATCCTGGGAATCCCAGTAGGTCCCGGAGTAGAAGGGGGTGTAAACGCTGCGCCCGTCGATGAGCACCAGCAGCTTGTTCGCCAGCGCGGTCTGGAACCCCCGGGCGCTGATGGCGTAGGCGTTTGAGTTTTGCCTCGCCACTTCCAGGTTCGGCGCGAGCCGGAGCGCTTCCGCGAGGGTGGTGGCCCCGGAACGGCGGACGTCCTCGCGGGAGATCACAAAAACCGCCGCGGGCGCCTCGGACAGCTTCTCGGGTTTCTTAGAAACCGAGGTGACCTCGATGTTCGTGAGGTCTTCAAGGCTCATCCCTGCGAGGGAGGCGGGAGTGGGCTGCTGCGGGGGTGGAGGAGCCTGCCGGGCTGGTGAAGGCAAGGTCCAAACGGCGCAAGCGGCTGCCACCAAGTTGTGACCGGGGCGCCCATGCCGGCGGATCCCGAGAACATAGCCAGCCGCATCCCTGAAGGTGCTCAGGAACCCAAACTCGACCCAGACAGGCATTTGGGAACTCCAAAAAGCCGACCCTTGGAGGGCAGAAAAGGGAAATGGCGGAATTTTCAGAGACAAGTCTCGTCCCAATGCCGCCTTCTGTCCACCCCCGATCCACCCATCCCAGCCCACTATCGGGCCCAAATGAATAGGGGCCGGGTCGCCTCAACCGCACTGCGCGGCGTGGCACTCGCCACACCCTGTGGCGAGTGGACCACCTTGGACAGAGCCGGTCCTGGCCCATATCGTGAGAACTTGCATCGGGCGGACAGGTTCAAGGAGGAACACATTCATGTGCGGGATCGTGGGCTACATCGGTGAGCAGGGCGCGGCGTCCATCCTCGTGGACGGCCTCCGGAGCCTGGAGTACCGCGGCTACGACAGCGCGGGCATCGCCCTCTCCCCTGGCACTGGGAGCTTCACCATCGTCCGCGCCTCGGGCAAGCTCGCGAACCTCGCGGTCAAGGTGGACCGTTCCGACACAACGCCGCTGGGCATCGGCCACACCCGCTGGGCGACGCACGGGCGGCCCACAGAGGAGAACGCCCACCCCCACCGCAGCCAGAACGGCAAGGTCGTGGCGGTCCACAACGGCATCTTCGAGAACTTCCTGGAGCTGCGCGAGGAACTGCAGGCGGCGGGCGTCTCCTTCGCCTCCGAGACGGACACGGAATGCTTCCCGCAGATGGTGGCGCTGCTCATGCGGCGGGACGGCCTCTCCTTCCAGGACGCCTTCATCGCATCCGTGAAGAAGGTCCGCGGCATCTACGCGCTGGCCTGCCTCCACGCGGATGACCCCAGCCGCATCCTGGCCGCGCGCTCCGGCCCCCCGCTCTGCATCGGCCTGGGCGAGGGCGAGACCTTTCTCGCCTCCGATGTGGTGCCGCTCTTGGCCCACACCCGGCGCATCATCTTCTTGGAAGACGGCGATCTCGCGGAGCTGACCCGCGGTGGCGCGGACATCTTCCGCCTGGACGGGACGACCGCTGTGCGCCCCGTCCAGGTGATCCCCTATGACCCCGTGGCTGCCGAGAAGGGCGGCTACAAGCACTTCATGCAGAAGGAGATCTTCGAGCAGCCCCAGGCCCTCTCCAACACGCTGCTCAACCGCCTGCCCGCGGACAGCGAGCCCATCCCCCTGGACCTGCCCTGGAGCGATGACGAGCTGCGCGCCATCACGCGCGTCAGCATCGTGGCCTGCGGCACCAGCTGGCATGCGGGGCTCGTGGGCAAGTTCTACCTGGAGCAGCTGGCCCGCGTGGGCACGGAGATCGATTACGCCTCCGAATTCCGCTACCGCGAACCCGTCATCGAGCCGGGCACGCTGGCCCTGGGCATCACCCAGAGCGGCGAGACCGCGGACACGCTGGCCGCCCTCAAGGAAGCCGCCAGCCGCGGCGCGAAGACCCTCGTCATCTGCAACGCCCGGGGCTCCACCGCCACGCGGCAGGCGGACGCGACGCTGCTCACCCACGCGGGACCGGAGATCGGCGTGGCCTCCACCAAGGCCTTCACGACGCAGCTCGCCGTCCTCCTGCTCCTGGCACTCCGCATCGGCGAGGCGAAAGGCACCCTGGACCCCGAAACGCGTGAAGATCTTCTGCAAGGCCTCCGCGAGCTTCCCGCCCAGCTGGAGCGCGCCCTCGGACTGGAACCCCAGATCAAGGTTTGGGCCCAGGCCTGGCAGGAGGCCGACGATTTCCTCTACCTGGGCCGCGGCCCGCTCTACCCCATCGCCCTCGAAGGCGCGCTGAAGCTCAAAGAGATCTCGTACATCCACGCCGAGGGCTATCCCGCGGGCGAGATGAAGCACGGCCCCATCGCCCTCATTGACAAGAACCTGCCCGTGGTGGCGCTGCTGCCCACGGACCAGCACCGCGAGAAGACGCTGTCGAACCTCCAGGAAGCCGCGGCCCGCGAAGGCCGCATCCTGGGCCTCGTGACGGAGGGCGATAACGGCCTCGCCACCATCGCGGAATCCGTCCTGGCTCTGCCCGCCGTGAACGCGTGGCTGGCGCCCATACTCCATGTGGTGCCACTCCAGCTGCTGGCCTACCACATCGCTCTGCTGAGAGGCTGTGATGTGGACCAGCCCCGCAACCTCGCCAAGTCCGTGACGGTGGAGTGAACCGTGAACGCCGAGGCCATGCGCCGCTCCATCCGGAATCCCTGGAAACTGAAATTCTTCATGCTCGGCAAGCTGCCCATGGGGCTGCTCGCAGGCCTGCGCGTGACGGAATTCGATCAGGAGATGGCCGCCGTCAGCATCCGCTTCGGCTACCTCACGAAGAATCCCTTCCGCAGCATCTACTTCGCCTGCCTCGCCATGGCCGCCGAGCTGGCCAGCGGCGTGCAGGGCATGGTCCGCGTGGCGGAAGGATCGCCCGTCTCCATGCTGGTGGTGGGTCTGGAAGGCGCCTTCACGAAGAAGGCCGTGGGCCGCATCACCTTCACCTGCCCCGATGGCCCCGCCATCGCGAAAGCCGTGGATGAAACCCGCGCCACCGGCGAAGGCCGCACCGTCCTCTGCACCAGCACCGGCTGGGACGAGGCGGGCGACGAAGTGGCCGTCTTCCGCCTCACCTGGTCCTTCAAGGCCAAGGGCGCCGCTCCGAAGGCCTGATGGACAACCCCCGCCATTCAGGTAAAATAGCTGTTCGTATTGGCGCGTAGCTCAGCGGTAGAGCACCACCTTGACACGGTGGGGGTCGGCGGTTCGAGACCGCCCGCGCCAACCAATTCCTGAGGCCGCGAGAGCGGCCTCTTTTCATTCCTGCTCCGGCGCCCCGAGCACGCTTCCCATACTGCCAGGCCAACTGCAGATCCCCTCCGCGCTGCGGTGGCATCCGCTGCATAAGCCTGATCGCGGGTCCAGCTCGCAGACATGGATACAGGGCGTGGGCTCAGGACGGGACGCTTCCATCAGTGGCCCTGCTTCCAGGCTAGGGGCTTGCCTTCCCCGAAAGAGCTGCGGAGCACGACCTTCCCTTCACCCACCAGCTCAGGTAGATCGTGCAAGAGGCGGCGGATGAGGTCCGGCTGTTCCTCGAGCGTGTCGAGATAGACACCGACGAAACCGTCGCGGCCCGTGCGCTTGGCCGCGTAGAGGCACTGGTCGGCGATCTCCACGACTTCCTCCCAGCCGAAGGCGCCGGGCTCGCCCACGAGCACGGGGAAGGCGCTGTATCCCACGGAACAGGTGAGCCGCAGCTCCTGGTTGTCGCCGAAGGGGTAGACGCGGCTCCTCACCTCGTCCAGGATCTTGCGGGCGATGACATCGGCGGTATGGCGGTCCGCGCGGCGGGCAATGACGAGGAATTCCTCACCACCCCAGCGCGCCACCGTGTCCGTTTCACGGGTGGCGGAACGGATGGCCTCGGCGGCGAGCTTGAGGACGGCGTCGCCCGCGGCATGGCCGTGGGTGTCGTTCACGGTCTTGAAATAGTCCAGGTCCACCAGCAGGAAGACGAGATCCTCGCCGCTGGGCTGGCGGCCTGAGGCTTGCAGTGTGCGGAAGGCGCGTAAGACGCGGCCTTCCTCCTCTGGCAGGCTCATCCCCAGGTAGCGGCGGTTCTTGAGGCCCGTGAGCGCGTCCACCATGCTGGATTCCTGGAGCTGCTCATTGGCCCGCTCCAGGTCCAGGGTGCGCGCCCTCACGAGGGCCTCCAACGAGCGGTTGCGCTTCTCGAGCACGGCTGTGCGCCAGCGAACCGAGACGAGCACCAGGGCCGTCGCGAACACGAAGCACAAGACGTAGAACCACCAAGCGCGCCACCAGGGCGCCAGGATGCGGAAGTCCAGGGTGTCCGGATTCCCGAAGGGTCCGGCGCCGATGGCCGCCCGCGCCTCGAAACGGTAGTCCCCCGGCGGCAGCGCGGTGTAGCGCGCCTCGCGGAACTTCGTGTCCCGCCATTCGTCCTCCAAGCCCTGGAGCCGCACTTGGAGCCGCACGGTGCTCTCGTTCAGGTAGCTCGGCACGGCATAGTTGAAGTCCATCGTGCGGTAGGCATAAGGGATCCGCAGCAGGTTGCCGTCCGGGGCGAGGGAATGCCCGCCGCCATCGGTGACTTCCATGATCCGGGCGCTCGGAGGCACATCGGGCGTGGAGCCGCCACGGGCATCGAAATGGGCGAGACCATTGCTCATGCCGAACCATACGCCATCCGGGTCCACCCACACGGCGTTGCCATCGGCATCCTCGCCCGGCAGACCCTCGCCCCGCCCGAAGCGCAGGCAGGTCTGGCCGTCCCACCGCTTCACGCCCCGGCTGGTGCCCAGCCAGAGGCAGCCTTTAGCATCGAAGGCCATGGAGACGATGCTGTCCTCGATGAGAGATGGCACCTCCACCTGCGCTGCCACGGCCCAGGCACCTCCGTTCCGCCTCAGGATGGACAGGCCGTGGGCGTTGCCGTAGGCGATCCACAACTCGCCGCTGCTCGTCATGGCCATGGCTTGGGCGTTGGCGCTCTTCAGCCCCTCCGGCCTGCCCAGGACCCGCCAGGCGCCCTGATCGTAGAGGGCCAAGCCGTGGTCGGTGGACACGAAGACAGCCCCCTTCTGCGCAAGCACCTTGAAGAAGTTCGCGCGCAGGTCCAGGCCGGGGATGGTGACGGGCACAGGTGATCCGCCCGGAGGAATCCGCCAGAGGCTTCCGAAAGCGGAGGCCACCCAGATCGTGCCGTCCTCCGCTTGCGAGAAGCTCTGAATGGAATCGTTGGTCTTCCCGCCCGGGAACCCCACCCACGAACCGCGCCAGCCCTTCATGAGATGCCAGGCCCCGGGCTTGTTGGCGCCCGGCGGATTCGCGGAAGCCCAGAGGCCTCCCGCGGCGTCAGCCAGCAGCGCGTTCACGGGCAGTCCTTTGGTTTCCGGCACGGCGGACCAGCCGTTGGAACCACCCACGGCCAAGCCGCTCTGGGTGCCGGCCCAGATCCTCCCGTCCTCGGTCCGCGCCAGGGCCCAGATGGTGTCGCTGGGCAGTCCCTGGCGACGCGTGGACGAGCTCCAGCGCATGCGCCCCAACGCGCGGTGGACGCCCTCGCTCCCGACCCACAAACTGCCTTCGTGGTCCACAAGCACGCTACCGGCCCAGCTCCCCGGCAGACCCCGGGAATCATCTAAAAGAAAGCCGTTGTCTCCCTGGAAGCAATCCAGCCCCGATTGGGTCGGTGCCCAGATCCAGCCCTGGGCATCGGGGAAGAGCGCGAAGTCCCGCAGCGCCTTAAGGGGGAGCAGCTTGCTGAGGTCCTGAGCCGGATGCTTCCAATCGCGGTCGAACCGCACGAGGAAGGTGGCGCCGCGGGCCCAGGTGCGGCCTCCGGTGTCCTGGACCAGGGCCATGGCCACACCCTGGTCGTGGGGGGGCGGGAGCTTCGCCTCCGCCCAACCTCCCCCAGGCAGGCTATGGAAGACGCGCCCCTGCCTCTGCGCTGTCACCACAGTCCCGTCCGAAGGGTTGATCCAAACGCAGGCCGTGGGCACCCTCGGCAATCCATCCACAGGCCAAAACCCGCTGGGGCCGCCGAGGTAAAGACCCTGCCGGGTGGCGATCCAGAGACGGCTCTGCGCATCGCAGGCTACTGTGGATCCCAGCAGGATCAGGTTCTCCAAGGGCGGAAGGCCGGAAGCCTTGCCCACGGCCAGGAAGCGGCCGCCTTCGAAGCGAGCCAAGCCGGTCCGGGTCAGCACCCAGAGGCTGCCGTCTGGCGCGGGCGCGAGGGCGTAAATGCCCTCATCTGGCAGGCCGTCCTTCACGCCGAAGCGGTGGAAGGCCTCGCCGTCGTAACGGAAGAGGCCATCCTCGGTGCCCACCCAGAGAAACCCGCTCTCGTCCTGGGCCATCACCGACACGGCGAGGGTCGTCAGGCCCTGGTCGCCGCCATAGGACTTGAAGCCGTAGACTCCCGATGCGCGGGAGGGTTGCTCGCGAGAGGCCAGGGCCAGGCCAGCGGCCAGGGCTGGGAAGGTCAAGGCCAAGCTGACGATCAACCGCTTGAACGGACGGGGCAACACGGGTCTCAGCCTTCCAGCTTCGCGCGCGTTTGGGAAGGAGCCGTGCTTTTTACCGCCCGGATCTCAGGACCGGCGGGCCACCTTGGCGCCCGTGTGAGAGGCCTGGTCCCTCGGCTTGACGATGACCTCATCCACATTGACCCGCTCCGGCAACATCAGACTCCATCGGACGCACTCGGCCACATCTGAAGCCCTGAGCGGTTCCATGCCCGCATACACGCTCTTGGCCCGTTCGGCGTCGTGGAAACGCACGAGGCTGAACTCCGTGTCCACCATGCCGGGATCCACGCTCGTCACGCGGATGGGCTCGCCGCAGAGCTCCAGCCTCAGGGAGTGCGAGAGCGCCTTCACGCCGTGTTTGGAGGCGCAGTAGACGCCGCCGCCCTCGTAGCTTTGATGGCCTGCGGTGGAGCCGATGAAGACGATGTGGCCCCAGCCCGACTTCCGCACATGGGGCAGCGCGAAGCGGATGGTCTTCACCACGCCCTCCACATTGGTGCGCAGCATGGCCTCCAGATCCTCGTCCGGAATCTCCCACACCTTGTCGAGGCCGCGAGCGAGCCCCGCGTTGGCGACCACCACATGAAGGGCGCCGAGAGCCGAGGCCGCGCCTTCCACGAAGGCGCGCACGCTCTCCGTGTCGCGAGTGTCCACCGCGCCCGCATGCACGCGCACGCCCTTCGCGCGAAGCTCCGCCGCCAGCGCTTCCACGCGATCCATGCGCCGGGCTCCGAGGGCGAGATCGAAGCCGCTTTCGGCCAGCGTTCGGGCGATGGCCTCGCCGATGCCGCTGCTGGCTCCGGTGACGAGGGCGACGGGACGGTCGGGGCGCATGCTCACACGCTCGCGGTCTGGAACTGGGCCACGGCTTCCGCCATCAGCTCCGCTGCGCGGCGGAGGCGGCTCTCCTCGATGACATAGGCGAGCCGCACCTGGTCCGCGCCCAGGCCGGGCGTGGCGTAGAAGCCGGGGCCCGGCGCCACCATGAATGTCTCGCCGTCCCGCTCGAAGTCTGTCAGCGCCCAGCGCGCGAAGGCCTCGGCGTCCCCGACGGGCAGAGAGGCCATGAGGTAGAAGGCGCCCGCGGGCTTCTCGCAGCGGAGGCCGGGGATGGCGGACAATCCGTCCAGCAACGCGTCGCGGCGGTGGCGGTACTCGTCGCGGATGGGCGAGAAGAAATCCCGGGGCAGCCCGGCGATCATGGCGGCGGCCGCGCGCTGCTCCGGCACGGGCGGGCAGAGGCGGCCCATGGCCATGCGGCCTGCGGCCGCGCGCGCGTCCTTGTTGCGCGTGGCGATGCAGCCCAGCCGCGCGCCGCAGAGCGAATAGCGTTTGGAGAGGCTGTCCACGAGAATCACGCGGTCCTCGATGCCAGGCACCGACAGCGCGGAGACATGGGCGCCCTCGTAGACGAATTCGCGGTAGACCTCGTCCGCGATGAGGAAGAGGTCGTGCTTCACCGCGATCCGCGCCAAGCGGCCCAGCTCTTCGGCCGACAGCGTGGTCCCCGTGGGGTTGTTGGGCGAGCAGAGGAGGATGGCGCGGGTGCGCGGGCCGATGGCGGCGATAAGCTCTTCGTCCTCCGGAAGCCGGAAACCGGAAGCCGGGTCCGCGGCCAGGCCCCGCAGCTCGATGCCGCTCATGCGGGCGAAGGCCGTGTAGTTCGTGTAGAAGGGTTCGATGACGAGGGCGTCATCCCCGGGATCCGCCGCGATCTGGAGTGCGAAGAGCAGCGCCTCGCTGCCGCCCACGGTGATGACGATGTCATCCGCCTCCAGCGGCAGATCGAGCTGACGGTAGTAGTCAGCCAGGGCTTCCCGCAATTCGGGTTCGCCTTCCGAGCGGCCGTAGGCCACGACGGCATCCTTGTACCCGTGTAGCGCGTCCAGGAAAGCCGTCGGCGTGGCGATGTCCGGCTGGCCGATGTTCAAGGGGATGACTTTGCGTCCCAGCGCCCGGGCGCGGTCCGCCAACGGTCCCAGCTTGCGGATGGGGCTGTCGGGAAAATGGACCGCACGCTCAGAAAGCCGCATAGATCTAGACCAAGGTGAGGGGGTCGACGAAGGCCAGCTTCTGTTCCTCGGCCACGGGCTTGCAAGTGAGCTGGCCCGCGTGGACATTGAGGCCTTCGAGGAAGCCCTTGTCGCTGGCCAGCGCCATCTTCCAGCCCATGTTCGCCAGCTTGAGCGCGTAGGGCAGCGTGGCGTTGGTGAGGCCGATGGTGGAAGTGCGGGGCACGGCGCCAGGCATGTTGGCCACGCCGTAGTGCAGCACGCCGTCCACGAAGTAGATGGGGTCCGCATGGGTGGTGGCGTGGGTGGTCTCCACGCAGCCGCCCTGGTCCACGGCCACATCCACGATGACGCTGCCCTGCTTCATGAGCTTGAGCATGCCGCGCTTGATGAGCTTGGGCGCGGCCGCGCCGGGCACCAGCACCGCGCCGATGACGAGATCGGCGCTGGGGAGGACTTCCTCCACATGGGCATCGCTGCTCCACAGCGTCTCGATGCGGTTGCCGAAGATGTCATCCAGGTAGCGCAAGGTCGGCAGGCTGCGGTCCAGGACCGTCACGCGCGCGCCCAGGCCCACGGCCATCTTGAGGGCGTTGACGCCCACCACGCCGCCGCCGAGGACGACCACATGGGCTGGGAGCACGCCGGGGATGCCGCCCAGCAGCATGCCGCGGCCGCCATTGGTCTTCTGCAGATATTGGGCGCCGATCTGGACTGCCATGCGGCCAGCCACCTCGGACATGGGCGTCAGGAGAGGCAGCTTGCCCTGGGCGTCCGTGATGGTCTCGTAGGCGATGCCTGTGACGCCGCTCTTGAGGAGGCCCTGGGTCTGCTCCGGATCCGGCGCCAGGTGCAGGTAGGTGAAGAGGATCTGGTCCTTGCGGAGCATGGCGATCTCGCCCTTCTGGGGCTCCTTCACCTTGATGACCATTTCGGCCTGCGCGAAGACCTCGGCGGCCGTCGGCACCAGCTTGGCGCCGGTGGCGGCGTACTCGGCATCCGTGAAACCGCTGCCCAGGCCCGCCCCGGCCTCCACGAGCACTTCATGCCCGGCGCCCGAGAAGGCCCGGGCCCCGGCGGGCGTCAGGCCCACGCGGTTCTCGTTGTTCTTGATTTCCTTCGGGCAGCCGACGCGCATGGGATCTCCAGGCAAACGCCCCAGTCTACCCAAGGTCCGAGGATTCCCGGGACGGGAATGCGCGGGAGGGCGATAGACTGGAGCCCTTTGCTGCGAGGTCGTCCGTGCTTGATTTCACTCTGACCCCCGAACAACAGGCCCTGAAGGATCAGGCCCATGACTTCGCCGTCAATGTGATGCGGCCCGTGGCGCGCCACTACGACAACACCGGCGAATGGGCCACCTCGGTCTACGACAAGGCCTGGGAGCTGGGCTACCTGCAGGCCCTCGTGCCCAAGTTCTGCGGCGGCCCCGGCAAGAACCAGGTGGAAGAAGCCTTGGTCTGCGAGGAGCTGGCCTGGGGTTGCGGCGGCCTCTACACCTCCATCATGGCCAACGGCCTCGCCATCACGCCCATCCTCATCGCCGGTAGCGACGACCAGAAGAAGAAGTGGCTGGGCAAGCTCGTGGAGGCCCCCGTCTTCGCGGCCTTCTCGCTCTCCGAGCCCAATGCCGGTTCCGACGCCGGCGGCATGACCTGCCGCGCGGAGCTCAAGGGCGACAAGTACATCATCAACGGCACGAAGTGCTACTGCACCAACGGCGGCTACGCGGACTTCTACACGCTCTTCGCCAGCACCAATCCCGACAAGGGCGCCCGCGGCACCAGCTGCATCGTCGTCCCCCGCGACACGCCCGGCCTCACCGTGGGCAAGGCCATGGACAAGATGGGCCAGCGCGCGTCGAACCAGGTCGAGGTCCACTACGAGAACGCCGAAGTGCCCGCCGAGAACATCCTCGGCAAGGAGGGTATGGGCTTCATCATCGCCATGAAGACGCTGGACCAGACTCGCGCGGCTGTGGCCGCGGGCGGCGTGGGCGTGGCTCGCGCAGCCTACGAGATCGCCCTGGACTACGCCAAGAACCGTATCCAGTTCGGCCAGCCCATCTTCGCCAACCAGGCCATCAGCTTCATGCTGGCGGACATGGCGAAGAAGATCGAGGCGAGCCGCCTCCTCACCTGGCAGGCGGCCTGGATGACGGACAACAACATCAAGAACTCCAAGCAGAGCGCCATCGCCAAGACCTTCGCCACCGACACGGCCATGGAAGTGAGCACCGACGCCGTGCAGGTGCTGGGCGGCAACGGCTACAGCCGCGACTACCTCGTCGAGAAGTGCATGCGCGACGCCAAGCTCCTCCAGATCTATGAGGGCACCAATCAGATCCAGCGGCTCGTCATCGCCAAAGAGATCCAGCAGGGCAACTAGACCCGGCCATCACCGGAAAAGGCCCCGCTCCGGCGGGGCCTTTCGCTTGGCCCCATACTGGAGGCGATGCGAACACGCTCCTTCGGTCCCAATCTTCCGCCCCTAATCGGCATGGTCCTGTCGGCCATCCTGCTGGCAGTCTCAAGCACGATCCTCATCCAGGATCTGGGCTGGTGGGGCCTCGCAGCGGCCGTGGCCGCGATGGCGGCAGGTACCTGGATCCGTGAACGCTTCATCATCCTGCCTCGGCTGAAAAAGGCTGAAGCCGCCTGGGCCGGTGGAACGCCCGCTTCGGAGGTGCTAGACCTGCTTCCGAACGCGGGCGGCGGCGAACTGGGCCGTCAGGTCCATCTGCTCCGCGGCCGGGCCTACGCCGCCCTGAATTATCGCGACGCGGCCTGGGCCGCGTTCCGCGAGGCCGACCTCGCGCGGATGGCCTGGCCGCTGCGCACGCTCGTCCGCCCCTTCTTCCGCTCGTTGCCGGAAGCGCCTTCGATCTTCCGCATGCGCGCCGCGTCTTTCCTCTCGCGGCTCGCGCCACGCTCGGCGCGGCTCCATCACATCATCGGACTGCTCCACCTTCGTCGCGATGAGGGCGCAGCGGCCTGGGAACGGTTTGAGAAGGCGCTGCCTCTTGCCTCCGAAGACCCGCTGCTGCTGGATGACCTCATGCGGGCGGGCTTCAGCCTGGACCGCGAGGCCTTGGGCGAACGCGCGCTATCCCTGCTCATGGCCCGCCATGGCGACCCTCGCATCCTCTGGGACCGGCCCGCCGCCCTGCATTTCCTCCTGAAGAAGGGCCGGATGCTGGACGCCCTGGCCCTGGCGCGCCCCGTGCCGCCGGAGTTGCGCGGCCACCCGCTGCATTGGCTGGGAGAGTCTGTGCCGCTGCGCGCGCTGGGGAATCCCGAAGCCTCCTGGAACGCCCTGGATGCCGGGCTCCAGCGCCTGCCTCTGGCCTTCCCACTTTGGATGGAACGGTCGAAGCTGGCGCTGGACCTGCAGCGCGATGATGAAGCGTTGGCGGCCCTGGACAAGGCCGAGCGATGCCTGCCGGAAGACGGCGAAGGGCCACGCCAGGAATGGGCCCTGCGCCGGGCCGAGGCCGCCTGGTGGATCGAGGCCGATGCCGAAGCCGCCTGGCAGCTGCTCGAGGGCCTGCCTTCCCAGCTCCAGGGCGACCAACATCCGCCGCTGCGCCTCCAGCTGCTTGCGGCATTGGGCCGCCATGAAGAGGCACTCACGGAAGTGAAGGCCCGCCTTTCGGAAAAGCCCAAAGATCCCGCGCTCCTCCTGCTTCAGGCCGATTGCATGGCGGGCATGGAAGCCTGGCCGGAGCTGCTGCCCTTCCTCGACGGCCTGCCCCTGCGTTGCCGCGAGCAGGCGGCGTACTGGCATCTGCGGGGCCTCGCGCTGGCGCACCTCAACGACCATTTGGGCGCGCGCATGGAGCTGGAACGCGCCGCGCGCATGGAGCCGGGCCGCATCCGCCATCTGCTGGACGCGGGCCACGCGTGCGCGGAATTGGGCGAGTGGTCCCGGGCCGAGGCCCACTGGCGGCAGGCCCTGGAGCTGGAGCCGGACAGCGAGGAGGCCCTCATCCAGCTCTCCGATGCCCGCCGCGAACTGCATGACATGGAAGGCTCCCGCCGCTACCTGCGGGAATGTCTCGTCCACTATCCCGACAGTGCCGACGCCCAGGACCGGCTGGCGGAACTGGAAGCGAACTGAGGCCCGAATCGCCTAGGTCTGGCTCTGGATGAGCGCCAGCTTCGACTCCATCCGTTTCCGCTGATCCGGCAGGCTCCAGTGGATGGCCTTCTGCACGGCCTTCGTGGCCGCGTTATGCTCGCCCCGGTTCAGCTCCGCCTGCGCGAGGATGAGGTAGAAGTCCGGCTCCATGCGCTGGAGCTTCAGAGCCCGCTGGATCTGGGCCAGCGCATCGTCCACCTTCCCGGCCGCGAGGTTCTCCTTCGCGATGAAAGCGTGGAAATAGGGATCCCGGTCGCGGAGCCGGAGGCCCAGATCGCGGAACGCCACGGCCTCCGAGTCGCGGCCCTGGGAACGGCAAAGCTCCTCAAGGTTCCCGCAGGCGGCGCCGTCCTTCGGATCCACCTCCAGCGCCTTCCGGAAGGCGGCCTCGGCTTTCACCGCCTGCCCGCTGGCCTTGAGCATCACGCCGTAGATGTTCCATCCGATGCCGCTCCTGGAATCCTCGCGCAGGGAAGCCTCGGCTTCCCGCATGGCTTCGCCGGTCTGCCCGGCCTGAAGCAGCTCGACCGCGCGGTTGCTGTGGTACAGCGCTTTGAACCGCTCCTCGGAGAGGAACACGATGCGGTGGGCGCCCATCCGGGGTTCCGCGCTGAAATCAGCCACCATGGTGTCGATAGGGTTGATGGGGAGCACGGCCACGACATGCCGTTCATGAAGAATGAGATCTCCCTGCCGCACCCAATGGTTGATCCCTTCGGAATCCGCGAACTTCACATCCACCTGGATGGCCCGGCAGGCCGCCACATAGAAGGCGGTGAGGGACAGGCAGTTCGCCTTGCGGTCTTTCCATACCTCTGACACGGTGCGGGTCTTGTCATTGGCGTAGACCATGCCGAGGCCGCCGTCCTCCGGTTTCGAGAAGACGGCCCGCACCAGGGCGCGCGTCTTCATCGTGTAGCCCTGGTAGGGAAGTGTCGCCTTGACCACGAACTCGCGGAACGCTTTCGGCGTTCCCAGGATGTCCTCGTCATCCATGACTGCTGAGGACGTTGACTGCGGCGCGGGCGCGATCTGCGCGAAGGCGGACGGCCCGGTCAGGGCTAGCGCGAGAAGGAACGTTCGGATTCGCATGGGAACCTCACCGGACGATGCTGACGCAACGATAGCCCCGCTCTTGAGATCCGCAAGATGCGTGTAAATCTGTGACAATTCTCAGTTAGGGTGGAGAAATGGCAGCAACTGCGGTGGTGTGCGCGTACAGCCCGGTCGGAAGGGCGGCCCTGGAAGGGGTGATTCAGGCTGGGATAGGGGTGAAAGCGCTCTTCACCTATCCCCAAGGTGAAGACGAGCGGTGGTTCGAGGCGCCTGAGGCCCTGGCGGAAAAGCGCGGCATCCCGGTTTTCATGGAGCCCTCCTTCAACACGGATGCCGTCTACGAGCGGATCCGCGCGCTGGCGCCGGACCTCCTCTTCAGCTTCTATTTCCGGGAGATGATCCAGGCCCGCTTCCTGGAGCTGCCCCGGCTCGGCGCCTACAACCTCCACGGCAGCCTGCTTCCGGCATTCCGCGGCCGCGCGCCCATCAACTGGGTGCTTGTGAAAGGCGAGGCTGAAACCGGCGTGACGCTCCACGCCATGACGCCCAAGCCCGATGACGGCGCCATCATCGGCCAGACGAAGCTGCCCATCGCCTGGGATGACACAGCCCTCTCACTGACGCTGCGCAGCGCGGAGGCTGGCCGCGCCCTCATCCGCGATCTGGCGCCGCGGCTGGCGGATGGCACCGCGCCCCGCGTGGACCAGAAGACACTGGGGCCCTCCACCTACTTCGGCGGTCGCAAGCCTGAGGATTCCCGTCTCGATTTCGCCATGACGGCCCAGGAGGCCTTCAACCAGATCCGCGCCGTGGCCGATCCCTGGCCCAACGCCTTCCTCCGCACGGAACGGGGCGAGGTGAAGGTCGCCTGGGCCCTGCCCTCGGAAGCGCCCTGCCTCAATGGCCATTTCCGCGAGACGGACCAAGGCGTCCTGTTGGGTTTCTCGAACGGCGCCCTGCGGATCGCGGCCCTGCGCAATGATGGCGTCCGCAGCGAAGACCCCCATGAGCAGGCGGCCTGGCTGCGGGCCCTGGACCTGCCGGAAGCGCGATAGACTCTTCCGCATCCAACCGGAGCATCCATGAAGATCCGCGCAGCCGCTCTGCTACTCGTCCCTGTCTTGGCGCTCAGCGCGGGAGGGCGCGGGCATCGCCGCGGCCCCCTGGTCAGCCAGAAGGACGCCAAGGCCATCGCCGCGCGCGACACGGGCGGCGTGGCCGTGAGCGCGCGGGAGATCCCCCTCAACGCCGCCAGCGGCGGATGGGAAGTGGAAGTCCACATGCCCAACGAAGCGCGGGGCTGGCGCTGCGTCATCGACGACGACACTCGCATGGTCCATAGCAAGGAGCGCATCCCGAATCCGGCGCTGCCCGCGCATGGGCGGAAACGGAAGTGAAGCGCCTTCACGCGGCGCTCGCCGCGTCCGCCGCCCTCCTCTCCGCCCAGTCGCCCGATGCCGCGCGCATGAAGGCGGATGTCTACACCCTCGCCAGTCCCGCCTTCGAAGGGCGCCTCACGGGCGCGCCGGGCCAGATGAAGGCCGCGCGGCTCGTGGCGGACCGCTTCAAGGAACTGAGCCTCCAACCGTTGGGCAAGGGCGCGGAGCCGTTCTTCCTGCCCTACGAGCTGGAACTCCGCACCGTGGAGGAGGGGGCCTCCGCGTTCACGCTGAACGGGCATCGCGTTCCGTTTGGTCCCGGCGCGACCTCTTTCAGGCTCGCGCCGCTGGAGACCCCACTCCTCTTCGTTCCAGATGGCATCGATCCGAGCGCGTCCGCGAAGGGCCAATGGCTCGCGCGATTCGCGCCCGCCGGGCCGGCACTGGATGCGGACGCGCTGATGAAGGCCGGATCGGCCTCCGGCGCCACGGGCCTCCTGCTTCTGCCCCGCCCTGGCGCAGACGCGCTCGGCCCCTTCCACGAGCGGACCCGGCGTTTCAGCCTGAGGGGCCGCTACGGGTTCCCCGCCGATGGAACCGCGCCATCGGGCCCCGCCTTGGCCGCGCTCGATGAGACCGCGGCCAAGGCCCTGGACTTAGATCTCCCGGCCCTGATGAAGGCCACGGCACCCCAAGAACTCGGCGTCCTCCGCATCGCGCCCAGCATGACCATCAAGACGATCCGTGCCGTGAATGTGGCGGGCCTCCTGCCTGGCAGCGATCTGGTCCTGAAGGACGAGATCGTCGTCCTCAGCGCCCACGAGGACCACCTTGGCATGCCCAACGGCCAGCTCCATCCCGGAGCCGATGACAACGCCAGCGGCACGGCCGTGCTCATGGAGGCGGCGCGGCTGCTCAAGGACGCGAAGCCGCGGCGCTCCATCCTCTTCCTCAGCGTGAGCGGCGAGGAACTGGGCCTCTTCGGGTCGCGGGCCTTCGTGGCGGACCCGCCCCTGCCGCTGAAGTCCATCGTGGCGGATCTCAACACGGACATGGTGGGACGCAACGGCGTCCGCACCATCGCGGTCACGCCCGCGCGCATCGAGGGGGCCACGGGCACGCTCACCCGCGACGCGCGGTCCATCGGGGCGGACCTGGGATTCACGCTCACGGACGAAGCGGACGAGTACTGGAAGCGCTCCGACCACTACACCTTCGCCCAGGCCGGCATTCCCGCCATCTTCTTCTTCGGCGGCATGGAGGCGGACTACCACCAGGCCACCGACACGCCGGACAAGATCGAGCCAGAGAAGCTGGCGAATGTGGCCGAGCTGCTACGCCGCCTCGCCCTTCGCATCGCCAACGCCGACGCCAGGCCCCAAGCTTTGCCGAATGAAGCCTGGAAAAGCTGGAACTGGCCTTCCCGCTAAGCGCCGCTTGCATCCGCTCGTAAAATAATGATCTGCGGCCGCTGCCGCGAGGAGAAGACACATGAGCCTGATGGACTGGGGCAAGGCCCAATTCATCGAGATCATCGAGTGGCTCGATGATTCGAACGACACCCTGGCCTGGCGCTTCCCCGTGCGCGAGCAGGAGATCAAGAACGGCGCCAAGCTCGTCGTGCGCGAAGGCCAGGAAGCGGTCTTCGTCAACGAGGGCCAGCTGGCGGATGTGCTCAAGCCCGGCACCCACACGCTCACCACGCAGAACCTGCCCGTCCTCGCGGACCTGAAGGGCTGGAAGTACGGCTTCGAAAGCCCCTTCAAGGCCGAGGTCTACTTCACGAGCACGCGGCTCTTCAACGACCAGAAGTGGGGCACCTCGAACCCCATCATGATGCGCGACGCCGACTTCGGCATGCTGCGCATCCGCGCTTTCGGCATCTACTCCATCAAAGTGGCCGACAGCGGCAAGTTTCTCAAGCAGCTCGTGGGCACCAACGGCGTCTACACGCTGGACGACATCACCGAGCAGCTGCGCAAGTCCATCATGAGCCGCTTCACGGATGTGCTGGGCGAGTCCAAGATCGCCGCCCTCGATCTCGCCGCCCACTACGACGAGCTGAGCGACCTTGCCAAGACTAAGCTCGCCGACGAGTTCGGCACCATGGGCCTGGAGCTCTCCAAGTTCTTCGTGGAGAACATCAGCCTCCCCGAGGAAGTCGAGAAGATGATGGACAAGCGCACGGGCGTCGGGATGATGGCGCCGGTGATGGGCGCCTACACCCAGATGCAGGTGGCGGATTCCATCCCGCTGGCGGCGCAGAACCCTGGCGGCATCGCCGGCATGGGCATGGGCGCGGGCCTGGGTTTCGGCATGGGCAACATGATGGGCGCCCAGATGGGCCAGGCGATGCAGGGCATGCAGCAGCCCGCGGCGGCCGCGGCGCCCGCCAAGTCGCTCAAGGACGAGCTCTCCGAGCTGAAGGATCTTTTCGACTCCCAGCTCATCAACCAGGCCGAGTTCGACAAACAGCGAGGGGCCATCATGGCCAAGCACGGCATGGCCTGAACCAGCATCGCTCCTCCGGAAAGGCGCCGCGTAAGCGGCGCCTTTTCATGTGTGAGGCCAGCCTTCCGGCAGCAGGATCTCCACCGTGACGGTGTTCCCGTTGCCCATGAATTCCATCCGGTCGAAGCAGTTGGAGGCCATGTACACGCCGCGGCCATGGGTGTCGTAAGCCCGCTCGGGGCTTAGCTGGAGGAACTTCTTCCAGTCGAAACCGTTGCCTTGGTCCTTCACCAGGAAACGGTAGCGGTCGGGCAGGTGCTCGAAACGGACTTCCGCGAACCGGGAGCTGTAGCGCGGATCTTTGATCCGGTTCCGGATGAGTTCGGCGCGGCTCCGGCGCTCGATCGCCTCGCTCGTCTCTTGGTAGGTGATCTCCAAATTCCCATGCTCGACGGCGTTGAGGAGCAACTCGGAAAGGCCGATGGCGGCGCGGTCCGGATCGGGGCAGGCGGCCGCGAGCAGATGGGTGAGATTCTCAGCGTCCTCTTGGGTCCGGAACCGGAAGCGCCCCAGATCCATGAGCGCGAGCGTGCGTGCGGCTTCCCGGACCTGGAACCACAGCTCCCGGTGCCGGCGCCGGCTCTGGACGGCGGAGTAGGCCGTCGCCAGCAGCACATCCTCCCTCACGGGTTTGGTGAGATAGTAATGCGCTCCCGCGGCGAGGCATTCCGCCAGCAGGGCCTCATCGTTCAACCCGGTCTGGAAGATGACGGGGATGGACGAGATCCTCGGATCCGCCTTGATGCGGCGCAGCATCGTGAGGCCGTCCATGCCCGGCATGCGCCAATCCAGCAGGACTCCGTCGACGGTCTCGGGGTCTTCCTTCAGGCGTTTCAGGCCTTCCTCGCCGTTTCCGGCGTGAAGGGCGGCATATCCCCCCTGCCCCAGCAAGGTCGCGAGGTACTCCCGCTGGAGGGGATCGTCATCCACGATGAGCAGGGTGCCGTCGGCCATGGGGCGTTCCGGCCACGAGCTTAGCGCATGAGCGCCCTCAATGCTGGTGATGCTCGTGGGCCCGGGCCTCGTGCTGGTGGATGAACCGGTGGTGGTGCGTGGAGGACATGGCCTCGGTCTCGAAATGGATCGTCACATGCCGGACCCCGAAATGGTCCTCCAGCAGATGCTCGATGTCATGGAGGATGCGGGCCGTCCCGTCCAGCCGCTCCTCGGCCACCACCACATGGGCCGTCGCCACGGTGAGGTGGCTGCACACCTTCCAGCTACGCAGGTCGTTCACGCCCAGGATGCCGCCGATCCCCGCCAGCTCCGCGCGGGCCTCGTCGTGATCGAAGGCCGCCTTGTGCATGAGGATGGCCACGGCATCCTTGAGCAGCACCCAGGCGCCCCGGAGGATGACGAGCAGGATGGCGAAGGCCACGGCCGGGTCCAGCCAGCGCCAGCCCGTGAAGCGGATGACCACCATGGAGATGACGAGGCCCACGCTGGTGAGGGAGTCGGAGAAGGCGTGCACATAGGCTGCCTTCAGGCTGGCATCCCGCTCCAGCTGGCTCTTGTCCTTGGGCACGAGCACGAGCGTGGCCAGGATGTTCAGGACGAGGCCGCCCAGCGCGAAGAGCAGCACCCAGCCCGTGAGAATGGATTGGGGGTGGCGGAGGTGGTCCACGGCCTTCACGGCCACGCCCGCCGCCAGCGCCAGGAGGAAGCCCACGCCCACGAGGCTGTTGATGACCTCCAGCCGGTGGAAGCCGAAGGCGTAGCGGTCGCAGGGCTCGCGGCGGTTGGCGATGGCGAGGCTGGCCAGCCCCAGCAGGTTCACCAGCACATCGTTGAGGTTCTCCAGCGAATCGCTGACGAGGCCCACGGAGCCGCTCCAGAAGCCGCCGAGGCCCTGGAGCAGGAAGCTGATGAAGAAAATGCCCGCGCTGGAGGCCAGCCGCCCGGCCGTCGTAGGCCCGTGGTCGTGGCCATGCGAGTGGCCGTGGCCGTGATCGTGATGACGGTCGTGATCGTGGCCCGCGCCCATCATTCACCCCTGTAGACAGGCTTCCGCTTCTCGCGGAACGCGGCGAGACCTTCCAGCCGGTCCTTTGTGGGGATGACCTGGCCATAACAGGCGCGCTCCAGGGCGAGCCCGGATTCCTGGTCCATCTCCAGGCCGCCGTTGATGGCCTCCTTCGCAGCGCGCAGCGCGATGGGCCCGTTAGGCAGGATCTCCCGCGCCAACGCCAGGGCCCGGTCCATGGCCTGGCCCGCCGGGACCACATGATCCGCCAGCCCCAGCCGCGCGGCCTCCTCGCCATCGAGACGGCGGCCCGTGAAGATCAATTCCTTGGCCTTGGAACGCCCGATGAGGCGAGGCAGCCGCTGCGTCCCGCCCGCGCCGGGGATGATGGCGAGGCCCGTCTCGGGAAGGCCAAGCTTCGCATCCGCCCCCGCGATGCGGAGATCGCAGGCGAGCGCCAGCTCCAGCCCGCCGCCCAGGGCCGCGCCTTCGATGGCGGCGATCGTGGGCAGAGGCAGATCCTCCAGTTCCGTGAACGCCGCACGCAGGCCACGGACAAAGGTTTCCACCTCCGCCTGCGCCATGCCCGCCCGCTCCTTGAGATCCGCGCCAGCGCAGAAGACGCCCTCCACGAGGCTGTGGAGGATCACCACCCGCGCCGAGCGGTCGTTCCGGAGCCCGTCCAGCGCCGCGCGGAGCTCGCCCAGGAGCTGGCGCCCCAGCGCGTTCTTCGCCGCGGGACGGTCCAGGCCGAGACGCACGATGCCCGCGTCCTGGCCCCCGGGTCTTTCGACGCGGAGTTCCGGCATCAGCTCAGTTCGACGATGGGGTCGCCTTCATCCAGGAACTGGTCGGCGACCACGAAAACCTTCGCCACCGTGCCATCCTCGGGCGCGCCCACGGGAATCTGCATCTTCATGCTTTCCACGATGATCAGGTCCTGGTCCTCGGAGACGGCATCGCCCGCCGCCACGCACACTTCCAGCACCTTGCCCGCCATCTCCGCACGGATCACCGCCATGGACGCCTCCAGTAAGCATCCAGTGTAGCTAAGACGGCGCGCATCAGCCGTGGTCGTCCTCCGCCTCCACATCGGCCAGCACCATCAGCTCGTCGTCCTCGTCCGCGAAATCACCTTCCTCCAGGAGGATCTCCCGGACCTTGCCGGCCTCCGGCGCGTTCACATAGAACGGCGTGTGGTCCTGGTCCGTGCTCTCCATGAGGATGAGGGCCTCCTCTTCCTCCACGGCGTCGCCCGGGCGCACCAGGATGTCCATCACATAGCCGGGGTACTCGGCCCGAACCGTCGTGCTCATGCGGCCTCCAGGAGGGTTCTACGGACTGCGTTGCGCTGGAGGTTATGGCGGGCTGGAGCCGTGCGCAAGGGCCTTCCCGCTTTTCTGCGCCGACGGTGTCTGAGACACTGGAGGGCTGGAGGTCCGCATGGCTGTCGCCTGTGGCATCGTCGGGCTGCCCAATGTCGGCAAGTCCACCCTGTTCAACGCCCTCACCCGGGCGGGCGCGGCCAGCGCCAACTACCCTTTCTGCACCATCGAGCCCAACACGGGCGTCGTGGATGTGCCCGATGAGCGGCTTGAAAAGCTGGCGGTCATCGTGAAACCCCAGCGGATCCTTCCCGCAGCCCAGGAGTTCGTGGACATCGCGGGACTCGTGCGGGGCGCCTCGAAAGGCGAGGGCCTCGGCAACGCCTTCCTGGCCAACATCCGCGACACGGACGCCATCGTCCAGGTCTGCCGCTGCTTCGAAGACGGGGACATCACCCATGTCGAGGGCAGCGTGGATCCCGCGCGGGATGTGCAGATCATCGAAACGGAACTCATTCTCAAAGACCTCGACTCCGTCGAGAAGGGCCTGGAGCGCAACCGCAAGGCCGCCAAAAGCGGCGCCAACAAAGAAGCGTCGGCCCTCGTGGCAGTGCTGGAGAAGGTCTTCGCCGTCCTCAACGACGGCCGCTGGGCCACCGCAGCCAAGCTCACGAAGGACGAAATCGCCCTCGTGAAGTCCTTCGGCCTCATCACACTGAAGCCGGTCCTCTTCGTGGGCAACATCGGCGAAGGCGATATCGCGGACCCGGATGCCAACCCCCACTTCCAGAAGCTGAAGGCCCTGGCCGCTGAGCGCCACGCGCCCGCCATTCCCATCTGCTCCAAGCTGGAAGCCGAGATCCAGGAACTGCCTGAAGAAGAGCGGCCCATGTTTCTCGAAGAGGCCGGCCTCAAAGAACCGGGTCTCAACGCCCTCATCCGCGCTGGCTACCAGCTGCTGGGCCTCCAGACCTACTTCACCGCTGGCGTGAAGGAAGTCCGCGCCTGGACCATCCCTATCGGCGCCACCGGCCCCCAAGCCGCAGGCATCATCCACACGGATTTCGAGAAGGGCTTCATCCGCGCCCAAACCATCGCCTACGCCGACTTCATCGCCTGCAACGGCGAACAGGGCGCCAAGGACGCAGGGAAGATGCGGACAGAGGGCAAGGAGTACATCGTGCAGGACGGCGATGTGATGCACTTCCTGTTCAATGTGTAGACCCGAGGCCTGAGCGCTTGACGCAAGCCTCAGGCCTTACACCTCAAGCCCTTAGGTGAACTGCACCGGCATGGCCCTCAGCCGCGCGATGCGCTCCTGGATGGGGGGGTGGGTGCTGAACATGCCGCTGAGGCCGCCGCCGCTGAGGGGGCTCACGGTCATGAGGTGGGCCGTGGCAGGCTGGGCGTGCTGCATGGGTTCCTGGCGGTTGTAGGCGTCCAGGCGCTCCAGGGCGCTGGCCAGCAGGTCCGGGCGGCCGGTGATGTGGGCGCTGTAGGCATCGGCGTCGTATTCGCGCGAGCGGCTGATGGCCATCTGAAGCAGCATGGCCGCCAGGGGGCCGAGGATGGCGATGAGCAGACCTGCGATGGGGTTGGCGCGGCCTTCCTCATCCCGCGGCGAGATCCACATGGCCATGTGCGAGATGAACATGATGGCCTGGGCCAGCACGGCGGCGAGGCTGCCGATGAGGATGTCGCGGTGTTTCACATGGCCCAGCTCGTGGGCCAGCACGCCCTCCAGCTCCGGCCGGGTCATCAGCTTGAGGATGCCTTCGGTGCAGGCCACGACGGCGTGCTCGGGATCGCGGCCGGTGGCGAAGGCATTGGGCGTCTCATCGGGGATGATCGCCACGCGGGGCATGGGGATCCCCGCGCGCCGGGCGAGGTTGGCCACGATGGCGTAGAGCTCCGGCGCCTCAGCCTCGGTCACCAGCTTCGCGCCCGTGCTCATGAGGACGATCTTGTCGCTCCAGAAGTAGCTGACGAAGTTCATCACCAGGGCGATGACGATGGCGATGTAGAGGCCGGTCTTGCCATAGGCCACTTCACCGATGACGACGAGCACGGCGGTCATGAGGACGATGAGGAAGAAGGTCTTGGCGGCGTTCATGGGCGGGGTGTTGTCTCCATCTCCAGTGTACGGATGGGCGCAAGGGCGGCTGAGTCAGCCCATCCGCTTCACCACCACAAGTGTCACATCGTCGCGGAAGCTGCCGGTGCCAAGGTGCTTGAAGGCCGCCACGAGCAGATGCTCCAGCAGATCATCCGCGCCCGCGCCAGGGTGGTCGCGGACGACACAGGCCAGGGCCTCGTCCCCCAGCTCCTCACTCACGGCGTTCTCGGCTTCCACGAGACCGTCCGTGAAGACGATGAGCGTGTCGCCGGGGTCCACTTGGGTGCGGCCCTGCTCCCAGGTCGCGCCCGGCAGCAGGCCCACCATGGGGCCTGTGGGGTCGAGGCGCTTGAACGCGCCGTCGGCCTTCACCAGCAGGGGCGGATTGTGGCCGCCGTTCACATAGCGGAGATCCCCCGTCTCGGGGTTGATGCTGCCCGCGAAGAGCGTGGCGTAGCGCTGGCGGTCGCGCACCTCGTTCATGCGCGTGTTGAGGCGCGTGGCGAGGCGGCCCCAGTTCTTCACGCGCCGGTCCGCGCGGGCGCGCAGGTAGGCGCTGAGCTGGGTCATCATGAGGCTCGCGGGCAGGCCCTTGCCGCTGATGTCGGCGACGGCGAAGTGGAGGCGCTCGCCTTCCTGCTCGTCTTCCCAGCCGCCCGCGGGCGGGTCGCTGGCCAGCCAGAGGTCGTAGAGGTCGCCGCCCACGGCCTGATAAGGCAGGTTCGCGGCGGCGCACTCCCAGCCCGGCGGCTCCGGCAGGCGCTTGGGCAGGATCTGGCGCTGGATGTTCCGCGCGAGATCCATGTCCTTCTCCATCCGCTCCTTCTGGATGCGCTCATGGCGCATCTCCAGGCTCGACAGCTGGCCCGCCGCCAGGTTCATGAGCGTCTGGAGGAAGGTGTCGTCCTCTTCCGACAGCTTGCCGATGGTGGGATCGGCGGCGTAGGCGAAGCCGTGGCTGTGCGAGGCGTCCCGCAGCTCCAGCGCATGGGAGAGGTGTTTCTCCTCCACCAGTGAACGGAGGGCCTCGCCTTCTAGCGCGGGCGGCACCTGGCCCACGCCACGGGCCACGATGACAGAGCCGTCGCTGTCCAGCACCAGCAGGCGCGGGATGCGGAACTCGCCCATGATGGTGGCGGCCATGAGGCTGATGAGTTCCTGCTTCGTCTCCACCTCGCCGAGGGAACGGGTGAGGTCGAAGACCGTGTTGAGGCGGGAGAGCTGCAGAGCCAGCGCGCGGTTCTGGTCGCTGCGCAGGTGCTCCATGCGCCGCCACATGAGCAAGGGCGCGGCGACGGACAACAGCAGCGGCAGCGCTTGGGGCACGGTATCGGCCTTGAGCGCCACAGTGCCCAGCGTCTCCTCCTGCCAGACCCAGCCGAAGCTGCTCCAGCCCTTGCCAGGATTGGTGGGGAAGGCCGGCGCCTGCCCTCGCAGGAAGATCCATCGCTGCCCGTCCCAGATGCCGCCCTGGGAGGCGCGGGCGATGCCCAGCGCCGTCACGCCCACGAGATGGACGAGATCCTCCTCCGTGCCCTGCTGGGGGAAGGCCTCCAGGAAATCGATGAGGGGCAGCAGCTCGCTGGCGCCCTCAGGGATGCGCAGCGAAAGGCCCCGGAGCCGGTCGAAAGGGGACGCTTCCGGCGCGTTCACGGCGCGCGCCTCCGTCAGGAGATCTTCTTGATGAGGCAGCACTCGTTGCGGCCGGCCGCCTCGCGGAAACGCACCTCGTCCATGAAACGGCTCATGAGCAGCAGGCCGAGCCCGCCCTTGCGGGGGCGCGTCACATACTCCTTCGGGTCCGGCAGCACGATCTGGTCCTCGCGCATGCCCTGGCCCGTGTGGAAGATGTGGACCTCCAGCGCCTGGGGCGTGAAGCGCAGGTCCAGCTCCACCTGGTGGCTGGCTTCGCCGTTGTAGGCGTGCAGGATCACATTGGTGACGGCCTCATCCACGGCGATGCTCACCTTGGCGGCGGCGGAGTCGTCCAGGCCCGCCACCAGCGCGGCGCGTTTGGCCAGGCCCGTCACGAGGTTGAGGTACTTCGTCTCGCTCGGGATGACGAGCTGGAACTCGGCCAGGCCTGCGCCGAGGCTGGGCGCGGCGCCCATCTCAGGCTTCCTGGCCGGGAGCGGCCGCGGCGGCGAGCGCCTCGTCCTCCCGCTTGAAGACGCGGTAGAGCTGGGTGAAGCCGAGCGTGTCGAAGATGGCGAAGACATTCTCGGAGAGGTCCGAAAGCAGGATGTCGCCGCCGTTCTCCCGCACCGTCTCGATGAGGCCCATGATGGCGCCCAGCCCGGCGGAGGAGATGTAGCTGAGGTTCTGGCAATTCAGCAGGATCAGGTAGCGGCGGTCCGTGACGAGCTTCTCGAGGGCGCACTCGAAATCCCGCACCGTGTGCGCGTTGATGAAGCCCGCGGGCAGGACGACCGTCACGCCGCCCGCGTTCCGCACCTCGATGGAAAGATCTGGCATCCGTCCGCTCCCGGGGGTGTCCATCCCCATCATAGAGCCTATTTCGGGATAGGGATGCATCGCGCGCGAAGTGTCAGGCAAACAGGTCGAGGAAGGCGGCCGCAGCTGTATCCGTCATACGGCAAGACCGCCTGACGAAGATCCTGTGCCGCCTGCCGCTCGCGCCCTTCAGGGTGATGGCCGGCCGGTCCCCCGGCTGTGTCAGCGGGCTTGGACGATGGCACCACATAGCCCCGCGCCCGCTTCCGTGCTGGAGAACCGGCTGACCACCGCCGCGGCGCATCCCTATCCCGAAATAGGCTCTGCACGCGTGAAGCATCTGTTCCAATGAGTCTTCCAGGCTCTTACACTTCCTTTTACAAGCCCGCCTCAGGTGAGACACATGCCCACGGACCCCATGGACCTCGATGCAATCCGGGACACCCTGGCTGCATGGCTGAAGGGTCGGCGGCAAGTGGTCGAGGAAGAGCTGGCGGCCACGATCCAATTGAGCCTGGAGCGGCTGGAGCCTGATGAGGCCCTCCTGGCACGGCTGGCGGACGCCATCCCGGAGCCCGGCGCCTCCAGCGCCGAGGGCGAAGCCGCCATCGGCGCTGCCCTGGACGGCATGGGCGGCGCCACGAGCCAGGCGGAATGCCTCCAGCGCATGCTGGACGGCATGGCGCTGCTCGCGCCCCGCTCCGCTGTGTTCATCGTCAAGCAGGGGATCCTGAACCTCTACGCCTGGCGCGGCTTCCATTCCGAAAGCCCCAAAAGCGGCACGCCCGTGGTCCCGCCGCCTGAGCTGCTGGACATAGTGATGGGCCGCGGCGAAGGCTTGGAGACGCCCGGTCCCGGCTACCAGGCCCTCATGGCCTCCCTCAGCCCCATCCGCGCGCCCGCCCTGCGCGTGCTCCCGCTGCGCCTCAAGCGCCGCACCGTGGCCGTGGTCCTGGCCGATTCCGGCACCCACTCCGGCCTGCCGCATCCGCAACTGGTCCGCGCCCTCGTCCAGTGCGGGGCCGCCGCCTTGGGCAATCTGGGCACCGCCGCGCCAGAGGATCGCGTCTCCGTGACGCAGCAGGTTCCCGAGGTGCCTGCGCCGGCGCCTGCCCCGCCCGCCATCCCCGCCCCGATGCCGCCCATCCCGCCGCCACCCATCCCGATGTCGGCACCGCCTTTGCCCGTGAGCCCTTCGGCCACCACGGGCCCGATCACCATGAACGCCCTGCGTCCGCCCCCGCTGCCGCCCCTGCCCACGCCCATCACGGCCCATGCGGGCCCCATGGAGATCACGAATCCCGGACTCGCCGTGGGTCTGGATCCCAAGGTCCGCTCCGCCGCCGAGCGCCTGGCGCGGGTGCTCACGGGCGATATCGAGCTCTACTTCCCGGCCAAGGTGGCCCAGGCCCGTACCACGGGAAACCTCTACGGCCTCCTGCGGGACGAATTGGAGCGCAGCCGCCAGACCTTCCTGGATCGCTTTGGCGCCGAGCTGGAAAAGGATCACGGCATTTTCCATGAGACGGTCGTATCGCTGCTCTGCGATGGCGACGCCACCAAGTTGGGCACTACGCCCTGGAAGTGACCGCCCCGTAAAGATTGGCTGACAAAATCGCGCGAACCTGGTATTTCCCTACCTTTGAGTCACGGAAGGGGACCGGATGCCGGCCGATCTGGGGAAAAAGTACATCTGCTTCAACTGCGGAACGAAGTTCTACGACTTCAAGAAGCCAGAAGCCCTGTGCCCGAAGTGCAACGCCAATCAAAAGGCGGCACCGGCCAAGGTGAAGGCTCCCAAGAAGGAGAAGAGCGTCCATGTCATCGAGGACGACGAGACGCCGGAAGGCGAGCAGGCCGAGCAGGCGGAGGAGTTCAGCCCCGACGCCGTGGGCCTGGACCACCGCCGCGAGGGCATCGACCCCGGCGACCTGCGCATGGATGACTACGACGAGTAGGTCCGGCACGCCGGTCGCGACATGTTGATCGACCGGCACTGCCATCTCGAAGGGTCCCTGGATCCGGCGTGGGTGCGGGCGGAGTCGGTCCGCCGGGGCCTCACCCTGCCCGCCCCGCTGGGGTCGCTCTGGCGCGGGGAGGCAGTGGCCTTCGATGCGTTCATCGAGGCCTTCCTCTTCGGATCAAAGCTGCTGGATTCGGAAGGAGCCATCCGCGCGGCCGTGGGCGCGGCGACGCGGCGCACGAAGGCCGCAGGTGCCGCCGGCTTCGACCTCTGGATGAGCCCCGCCTTCCTCGTGACGCACCTGAAACAGCTGAGCCTTGACGCGTTCTGGCGCGGCGTGGAATCAGGCTTCGCGGACGCCGCGCGCGAAGGCGTCCACGCCTGCGCGGTGGTGGATGCCGTGAACCACTTCGGCCCTGTCCACGGCCATGCGGTGCTGGACCTGGTGGAGCGGGATCTGCCGCCCTTCGTCGCGGGCTTCTCCACGGGCGGGCTGGAGCAGGTGCCCTTCCGCGAATGGGCGCCCGTCTTCGACCGGGCGCGGAAAGCGGGCCTCCGCATCGCCGCCCACGCCGGTGAGAACGGGCCTGGATCGAATGTGCGCGAGGCCGTCCTGGAAGGTGGCGTTGAACGCATCGTTCACGGCATCCGAGCCGATGACGCCACACTGGCCCTGCTGGCGGAGCGCGGCATTCCCGTGGATGTCTGCCCCAGTTCCAACGCCGCGCTGGCGGCCGATGTCACGCCCCACCCCCTGCCCCGCATGCTCCGCGCCGGTGTGCGCTGCGCCCTGGGCACGGACGATCCGGGCCTCATCTCCTGTGACCTGGCGGACGAACGCGCCAAGGCCGCGGCCATGGTGCTCACGGAGGCCGAGCTCACGAAGCTCGACGCCTTCGGGGCGGCTGATGCCTGGTGCCTCGCCCCCCGGACTGAGGCCTCGTAGCCCGCCCTCTTCCCGGGTAGACTGGTCGTTTCGGAAGCAGCGCGCGAACGGCCTCCCGGGCGAGCGTGGCGGAATTGGCAGACGCACTGGATTTAGGTTCCAGCGGCTTAACAGCCTTGCCGGTTCGACCCCGGCCGCTCGCACCACGAACCCGCATCACGGCCTACCCAATAGAAGACGCAAGACCGATCAGGAGCACGACCCCCATGACGGCGACTCTCACCCAGCACAGCCCCACCCGCATGAGCCTGGAGTTCAGCGTTCCGGCCAAGGAAGTCACGGACACTTTCGAGGCCGTGGTCTCCTCCTTCGCGCCCAAGGCCCGCATCCCTGGCTTCCGCCCGGGCAAGGCCCCCAAGACCGTGCTCATCCAGAAGTTCTCCCGTGAAGTGCACCAGGATGTGGCCGAGCGCCTCGTCCGCGGCCATTTCTGGAACGAGGCCGAACAGGCCGGCGTGCAGCCCATCTCCAACCCCGCGCTGGAGAAGATGGATCTGAAGGACGGCTCCGACGCCACTATGCGCCTGCTCTTCGATGTGGCGCCCCAGGTCACGCTGCCCGACTACAAGAAGCTGGAACTCACCAAACGCAAGCGGAAGATCTCCGCCGCCGATGTGGATGAGCAGCTGGAAGGCCTCCGCCAGCGCGCCACCAAGCTCCTGCCCGTGGACGCCCCCGCCGCCGCGGGCCTGCTCGCCACCTGCGACATCAAGGCCAAGCTCCAGGGCCGCAAGCCCGAGACCTACCGCGACCAGGTCATCGAGCTGGATCCCAAACGCCCCTTCGACGCCGCGATCATCGGCGCCAAGGCGGACGAGACCCGCAGCTTCGATGTGGAGCACGGCGAGGACGCGCCCGCCATGGCCGGCCGCCAGGTCCACTACACCGTCAACATCACCGATGTGCGCCGCCGCGAAGTCCCCGAGATCGGCGACGAGCTCGCCAAGGACCTCGGCGAGACGGACCTCGCCGCCCTCAAGGCCAAGGTGAAGAGCGACCTGGAGGAGGCCGCCGAGCGCGACGCCGAATCCCGCGTCCACGCCAACATCCTCGACATGCTGCTGGACGCCTCGCCCTTCGAGGTGCCTCGCTCCCTCGTCATCATGCAGCTGGACGACTACTGCAACGAGTTCGCACGCGAAGCCTCCCAGCAGGGCATCGACCCCAAGCGCGTGAACTGGAACGCCTACCGCCAGCACCGCCTCAACGACGCCGAACGCGCCGTCCGCAGCGGCTACCTGCTCCAGGCCGTGGGCAACGCCGAGGACATCCAGGTCGCCGATGACGAGATCGACGCCGACATCCGCTCCTTCATGGACGAGAACAAGATCCAGACGCCCTTCGACGCCTTCAAGGCCGATCTGGAGAAGCGCGGCGCCACCACCGAGGTGAAGGGCCGCCTCCGCACCGACAAGATCTTCAAGCACCTCATGCAGTTCACCGCCATCAAGGAGGAGCTGCTGGACAAGGAGGCCTTCCTCGCGCTCGTGGAACTGGAGCGCAAGCGTGAGGCCGGCGAGCCCGTTTCCCGCTTCGACGCGGGCGGCCTTGAGGGCGGCGCGCTCGAAGGTCAGGAAGGTGGCGATCCTGCCGCCGTCATGCCCGCCGAGCATGTCCACGGTCCCGATTGCGACCATGACCACGAGCCCAAGGTCAAGAAGACGGCCAAGAAGACCGCTCCCAAGGCGGAGAAGGCTGAAGTCGAGGCGGAAGCCAAGCCCAAGAAGACCGTAGCCAAAAAGAAGGCCGAGTAGGCCTCTTCAACTACCGCGAAGGGGCGTCTCCGGACGCCCCTTTTGCTATCCTGGCCTCAGGAGTCCGACCATGGCCCGCGACCGCGAATCCAGCTACTACCCGCCCATCGTCATCGAGCAGACGCCGCGGGGCGAGCGCAACTACGACATCTACTCGCGGCTGCTGAAGGACAACATCATCTTCCTGGGCACTGAGATCGACGACTCCGTGGCCAACGCAGTGGTGGCGCAGATGCTCTTCCTGGAGAGCGAGGACCCGGACAAGGACATCCAGATCTACATCAATAGTCCCGGTGGCAGCGTGACGGCGGGCCTGGCCATCTACGACACCATGCAGTTCGTGAAGAACGACATCGTCACCTACTGCATCGGCCAGGCGGCCAGCATGGGCGCCTTGCTCATGACCGCGGGCACCAAGGGCAAGCGCTTCTCTCTCCCCAACAGCCGCATCATGATCCACCAGCCTTCAGGCGGCGCCCGGGGCCAGGCCACGGAGATCGAGATCGCCTACAAGGAGATCCAGCGCATGAAGGACATGCTCAACGAGATCCTGTCCAAGCACAGCGGCCAGAAGCTCGTCAAGGTCGCCAAGGATGTGGACCGCGACTACTTCATGAGCGCCCAGGAAGCCCTGGACTACGGCCTCATCGACAAGGTGATGACCGAACGCCCCGCGTGACGGACGCCGAGATCCTCTGCCGGTCCGAGGCCACCCGCCGCCGGGTGGCCTTTGTGAGTCTGCAGAGCGGCCAGCTCGTCGTGGAGGTCCGGGAGCCCGCGGACGCGCTGGCCCGCGCGCTGGTCGCGAAAGGCTGGCAGGCGGAAGCCGCGGGGCCCATCACGCTGCGCGTGGCCGCGATGGATTGGCTGGTCTTCTGGGCGGAGGCGGGCCCGTTGCTGGACTGCGGATGCTGATGGACCTGGAAACTGAACTCGCTGAACTGCGCGCGCTGCCCATGGAGGCCCGCGGGCCCCGGCTGGACGCCCTGCGCGGCCTCTATCGCACGGAGCCTACGCGGTTCACCCCCGCCATTCTTTCGGAATTGAAGACCCTCGCCACGCCGGACCTGCGTGAGCGGCTCAAGATCACTTTCGGTTTCGACACCTTCCGCCCCGGGCAGGAGGAGATCATCCGCGCCGTGCTGGCCGGCCGCGACTGCATCGGCGTCATGCCCACGGGGGCCGGCAAGTCCCTCACCTACCAGCTCCCCGCGCGGGTGCTGGGCGGAACGACGCTCGTCATCTCGCCCCTCATCGCCCTCATGAAGGACCAGGTGGACGCGCTCACGGAAGCGGGCGTGAAGGCCACCTTCCTCAATTCGAGCCTCGACGCGGACACGCGGCGCGAGCGCATCCTCGCCGTCAAACGCGGCGACTACGAACTGGTCTACGCCGCGCCTGAAGGCCTGGACGCCTACATCGCCTCGCTCCTGGAAGATGTGGATCTCCGGCTCGTGGCCGTGGACGAGGCCCACTGCATCAGCCAGTGGGGGCACGATTTCAGACCCGCCTACCGCAACCTCGCGGGGCTGAAGGCCCGCTTCCGCGGCGTGCCCGTGCTGGCGCTCACGGCGACTGCCACGCGCGAGGTCCAGGACGACATCGTGGCCCAGCTGGGCATGCGCGACCCCGCGCGGTTCCAAGGCTCCTTCTTCCGTCCGAACCTGAAACTCCATGCCGTGAAAAAAGGCGGAGGCGACGGCGTCCGCGACCTCATCTTGCGCCTCGTGCGCGCCCGCGCGGGGCAGAGCGGCATCGTCTACTGCCTCTCCCGAAAATCAGCGGAGGCCACGGCGGACTTCCTTTCGTCCAAGGGAGTGCGCGCGGCGGCCTACCACGCCGGGCTCGACGCCGCCGCTCGCGACCGCGCGCAGGAGGCCTTCAAGCGCGACGATGTGGAAGTCATCACCGCCACCGTGGCCTTCGGCATGGGCATCGACAAGAGCAACATCCGCTTCGTCATCCACCGCGACATGCCGAAATCCATGGAGGGCTACTACCAGGAGATCGGCCGCGCGGGCCGCGATGGCGCCGACAGCGACTGCGTCCTCTTCTATTCCTGGGCCGATGTGCTTTCGCTGGAGCGCTTCACGGACGGCCTCGAACCCGCCCTGGCCGCGGTCCAGAACCGGCAGGTCCGCGAGATGTTCCGCTTCGCGGAGAACGCGCTCTGCCGCCACCAGGCCATGGCCGCCTACCTGGGCGAGCGCATCGCACCCTGCGGCTCCTCCTGCGACATCTGCACGGGCAAGAACCTCCTGGCCCTCACTCCCAAGGTGGTGAAGACGAAATCCAAAACGGTCACTACGCCGGAAGCGCCCGCCGCCGAAGGCGACGAAGCCCTCTTCCTCGCCCTCAAGGCCCTGCGGAAGCGGCTGGCGGACGAGAAGGACATACCCGCCTATGTGGTCTTCAGCGACGCCACACTCCAGCAGATGGTCCGCTTCAAGCCTCATAGCGACGCGGAGCTCATGGCCATCAGCGGCGTGGGACCCAAGAAGCTCGTCCAGTACGGTGATGATTTCCTGAGACTGCTGCGGGAGAACTGACCTCAGCCGATCAGATGCCCGCGGATGGCAGCCAGGCTCAGGCCCGCCACCAGCAGCCACAGCGTGACGCCCATGAGAAAGGGGCGCAGGCCCACTTTGCGGAGCGCGGCGCGGGTGAGGTTGGCGCCGATGAAGAAGAGCGTGAGGACGAGGCTGCGCTGGGCCACGACCGACACCATGTGCCCGGGCTTATGGAGTGAAGGCACATAGGTCGCCAGGGCCGCGGCCGCGATGAAGCCGAGGATGAACCAGGGCTTCTTCCCCTTCTTCTCGACAGTCGGCTCCGCCGACTTCGAGGCGGGGGTTCTGGCGCTCTTCTCCTCCGCGCGCGCTTCAACGGTGCTGCGGTTCCAGAGGAAGCCCACGGTGATGGCCACGGGCACGATCCAGAGGGCCCGCGCCAACTTCACGGTGGTGGCCTCCGACAGCGCCTGGGGGCCGTAGACGAGGCCTGCGCCCACCACGGAGCTGGTGTCGTGGATGGCGAGCGCCGCCCAAAGCCCGAACTGATGCTCCGTGAGGCTCAATGCATGGCCGATGGCGGGAAAGGCGAGAAGCGCCACCGCGTTCAGCAGGAACACCGTCGCCAGCGCCACGGAGGTGTCGTGCTCTTCGGCATGGATGACGGGCGCCACGGCCGCGATGGCGCTGCCGCCGCAAATGGCCGTGCCCACCGTCACCAGCAGGCCCGTGTCGCGGTGGAGGCGGAAGCGGCGCGAGAGCCAGAGGCCCAACGCGATGGAACCCGAGATGCTCACCACCGTGTAGCCGAGCCCTTGCAGGCCCGCTTTGGCGACCGCGCGCAGGTCCATGCCCGCGCCCAGGCCAACCACAGACAGGGCCAAGAGCGAGTGTGTCCATTTCCGCGTGAGGACCTGGAAGGGATTGCCCATCATCAACGCGATGAGGATGCCCGCCACCAGCGCGATGGCCGCCGACACGAAGGGCAGCAGCGCCAGCGCGGCGCAGAGCGGCACGAGGATGTGGGCTGGGGTGATCGCGCGTTGATCCGTCATGCCTTGATATTCCCACGAGAGCTGCACGGGCCGCGAATGATCGCGCACAATGAAGGCATGGCTCCGCTTCCCCTCATCGCCCTCGATGGCCCCAGCGGGGTCGGCAAATCCACCACAGCTAGGGCCGTGGCCGCGCGGCTCGGGTGGGACTACCTGGACACGGGCGCCATGTACCGCTCCGCGGCCCTGGCGGTGCTCCGCGCCGGCATCACCCTCGCTGACCGGGAGAAGCTCGCGGCGCTGCTCTCAGGATTGGAACTCGCCCAAGGAAGCGGCCGCTTCCATCTCAGCGGCGAGGATGTGAGCGAAGCCATCCGGGCGCCAGAGGTGACAGCCCTCGTGAGCCCCCTCAGCGCTGAGGCCCCGGTGCGCGAGACGCTCGTGGCGCAGCAGCGGCACATCGGCGGCCGCGGCCGCTTCGTCGTGGACGGCCGGGACATCGGCACCGTCGTCTTCCCCGACGCCTGCTGCAAGATCTTCCTCACCGCCAGCGTCGCGGCCCGGGCCCGCCGCCGCTTCCTGGAACTCCAAGCCAAGGGCGTCCCGGCGATCGAAGCGGAAGTCGCCCGCGATCTCGCCGCCCGGGACCACGCCGACAGCACCCGGGCTGTGGCGCCTCTGAAGAAAGCGGATGGCGCCTGGGAATTGGATTCCAGCGGCCTGAGCCTGGACGAAGTGGTGGACGCCATCGTGGCGCATCACCAAGCGCACGGCTGAGTCACTCTGCCAGCAAATCCGCCAGGGCGTCGCGGAGATCCTCGGCGAGGAACGGTTTGCGGAGGAAGCGCATGTTCCTCGCGCCCGCCATGGCTTCGGACTCGGAATAGCCGGAGGTGAGCAGGATGGGCAGGTCCGGCCGCGCGGCCTGGAGGCGCGCGGCGGCTTCGCGGCCGCCCATGCGAGGCATGGTGAGGTCCAGCAACGCCACACGGAAAGCGTCCGGCCTGGCCTCGAAGGCCGTCACGGCGTCCGCGCCGTCCGGGACCGCCTCCACATCGAAACCGAGCCGGCGCAGGAGGTCGGCGGTGCTCTGCCGCACATCCGGCTCGTCCTCGGCCAGCAGCAACAGCCCGCCGGCCTTGAGCGGCTTTGCGGTCCGGCCCTGCGTGGCGGATTCCGGCGCGGATTTCGCGGCGGGGAAGTAGATCTGGAAGGTGGTGCCCTTGCCCTCCTCGGTCTGGAGCATCAGACCGGCACGGTGGCCGCGGAGGATGCCCAGCATGGCCGAGAGCCCCAGGCCCCTGCCCTTGTCCTTGGTGGTGTAGAAAGGGTCGAAGATCTTGTCCCGCACATCCGGCGCCATGCCGCCTCCGGTGTCCGCCACCTCCAGCACCACATGCTCGCCGGGGCTGAGATTCTGGCCCGCGAAGCGTGAGGCGATATCGGCCTCGTCCACGAAACGCCGCCGCGTGGCGATGGTGATGCGGCCCTCCTTCTCGCCGATGGCGTCCGCCGCGTTGGCCACAAGGTTCACGAGCACTTGCTGGAGCTGGGCTGCGTCGGCCTCCACCGGCGGCAGATCCGTGCCCATGCGGAAATCCAGACGGGCCTTTTTGGGGATCGTCACGCTCAGGAGCTGGGCGATCTCCTGCACGACGAGGTTGAGGTCGTGGGCCATGATGACGAAGCGCCCGCGGCCCGAATAGGCGAGGAGCTGGCGTGTGAGATCCGAGGCACGGAGGGCGGTGGTCTGGATGCGCTCCAGATAGGGGCCCGAGGCCTCCGGCTGCTCCCGCGCGAGCCCGAGGTTGCCCAGGATGGCGGTGAGGAGGTTGTTGAAGTCGTGGGCGATGCCGCCGGCCAGCAGGCCCAGGCTCTCCAGCTTCTGCGCCTCGCGCAGCCGTTCCTCGGCCCGGCGGGACTCGGTCATGTCCCGGCACACGCCCGCGATGCGGACCACCTCGCCCTGCGCGTCCTTGATGGGCACCAGGGAGGTGCTGAAGGAGGATGCGCCCGAAGGCAGGTCCACGGTCTCCTCGTAGGTGATGGAGCGGCCGGCGGCGATGGCTTCCTTGCAGCGCCCCACGAAGTAGCCGCAGAGCGGCTCAGGCAGCAGCTCGCGCAGGAAGCGGCCCCGCACTTCCGCCTTCCGCAGCTTGAGGAAGCGCTCGGCCTCTGGATTGAGATCGTCGTAGGTGAAGCCTTCCTCGTGGACGCCGATGAGGAACACCGCGTCGCCGGAATTCTCGAAGATGCCGCGGAAGCGGGCCTCGCTCTCGCGCAGCGCCTGCTCGGCGAGCCGGTACTCGCGGCGGGACTGGTGGTCGTTCAGCTCGCGGCGCACGGCGGGGGCGAGGCGCGTGAGATTGTGCTTGAGGAGGTAGTCGTTGGCCCCGGCCTTCATGGTCTCCACGGCCACTTCCTCGCCCACCACGCCGGAGACGATGATGAAGGGCAGGTCGGGATCGCGGCGGCGCAGGATCTTCAGCGCCTCATGGCCGCTGAAAGCCGGAAGCACATAGTCGCCGATGACCAGGTCCCAGCCGCCCCCGTCCAGCGCCCGGCCGTAGGCCTCCGCTGTCTCCACGCGGCTGATCTCCGGCTTGAAGCCGCCCTTCTCCAGCTCCCGCTTCAGCAGGAGCGCGTCGTCCTTGGAATCTTCCACCAGGAGGAGGCGCAGCCGCTCGCTCATCCCAGACCCCCGCGCGGGCGGGGGGGCTCGTTGAGCATGAGCCAGTAGAAGCCCAGCTGGCCCACGGCCGCCACGAACTCGTCGAAGTCCACGGGCTTGCGGACATAGCTGTTGGCGCCCAGCTCGTAGCTGGCCACGAGGTCCGGCTGCTCCTTTGATGTCGTGAGGACGACCACCCGCAGCAATTTGGTGCGCTCGTCCGCGCGCACGCGGCGCAGCACCTCGAGCCCGTCCACCTTGGGGAGCTTGAGGTCCAGCAGCATGAGCGTGGGCATGTTGTCGGGATCCCGGCCCGCGTGCTCCCCGAGGCAGAAGAGGTAGTCCAGCGCCTCCGCGCCGTCTTTGGCCACCACCACGGGATTCATGAAGTGGTTCTTCTTGAACGCACGCAGCGTGAGCGCCACATCGTCGGGGTTGTCCTCGACGAGCAGCACGGTGCCCTTGGGGTCTATCTCGGGGGTCATGGACCCTCCTCAGGAAGGGTGAAGAAGAAGGTAGCGCCTTTTTCCGGCGCGCTTTCAGCCCAGATGCGCCCGCCGTGGCGGTGGATGATGCGGGCCACGGTGGCGAGCCCCACGCCGGTGCCGGGAAACTCGTCGGCGCCGTGGAGGCGCTGGAAGACGCCGAAGAGCTTGTGGGCGTAGGCCATGTCGAAGCCCGCGCCATCGTCCTTCACGAAGAAGGCGCGCCCGCCCTCCTTCTCCGCCGCGCCCACTTCGATGCGGGCCGTGGCGTGGCGGCTCGTGTACTTCCAGGCGTTGCTCAGCAGGTTGTCCAGGACGATGCGCAGCAAGTGGGCGTCGCCCGTGGCCTGGAGCCCGGTCTCGATCCTGACGGACACTTGGCGGCCGGGGTCCTGCTGCCGCAGCTCGTCCAGGACGGCCTTGGCCGCCGCGCCGAGATCCACGGGACCCCACTGCATCTGGGCGCGGCTCACGCGTGAGAGGCGCAGGAGGTCATCGATGAGGACGCCCATGCGCTGGGTGCCCGCGCGGACGCGGGAGAGGTAGTGGCGGCCCGTGTCGTCCATCTGGTCGCCGTAGTCCTCCATGAGCGCCTGGCTGAAACCGTCAATGCCCCGCAGCGGGGCGCGCAGGTCGTGGGAGACGGAGTAAGCGAAGGCCTCCAGCTCCTTGTTGGCGATCTCCAGCTGCGCCGTGCGCTGGGAGACCCTGCCCTCCAGCTCGCGGTTGAGGCGCCTCAGTTTCGCCTCCGCCCTCGCCCGCCGCCGTCCCTGGGCCGCTTCCTTCGCCCAGAACCAGACACTGAGGATGGACGCGGCGAGCAGGAGCAGCAGTCCTGAGAACATGACCCGCCGGACGGCGGCCAGCGGTTCGAAGGCTTCAGGGGCGTCCATCTCCGTGGCGAGCCCCATGTCCATCCCGTCCAGCCAGCGCCAGGAACCCACCACCTTCACGCCGCGGTAGTCACGGAACCCCTCCAGGTCCGCGCCCGCCTTGCCCGTGAGGGCGCCCGTCACATCCCGGGTGAGCAGCCAGGTTCCTGGCGGGCCGTCCGGCGTGAAGCCTTTCTGGATGTCGCCGCCCGGGTCGCGCAGGACGAGCTGGAGCAGGGCCCGGTCTTTCGCGGGATCGCTGCCGATGAGGCCCGCGCCACGGAGCTGGTCCTCGAAGCGGCTATCACTGAGCAGGCGCCCAGAGCGGTCGAAAGCCAGCGTCTCGCCCGAGCGCCCCGGCTGGCCGCCTTCAAGCTGGCGCCCCAGCGCGTCGCCGGGCATCCGCAGCACGAGAACCCCCATCGCCGACCCGTCTTCGCGCCGCACGGGCGCCGCCACGCTGAGGAGCGCCCGCTCGGGATCCGGTGTCTCCGCGAGGCGTCCCATGAAGGGGTGAGTCACCCAGGAGCGGCCGGACAAGGCGCCCTTCACCAGCTCCCGCTCCTCCAGCGCATCCGGGGATGCGGCGCCCGCCGGCAGCACCACGCGGCCCTGGTCGTCCACCAACCAGTAGCCCAGATACCCCATGGCCTTGCCGGAGAAGGCCAACTCGCTGGAGAGGTGCTGCAGCGCTTTCGTCCGGCCGGGACCCGGATGCAGGGCCAGTGCCGCGACGACTTCATCGTGCCCAGCCCAGGCCTGGACCTCCCGCAGGCGCTTCGACCGCCAGCCCTCGACGCCCGCGGCCATCGCGCTGAGCCCCGTCTCCAGGCGGTTAGCCAGCTCCACGCGGAACTGGCGCTCCATCACATGGAGGCCCCAGCCTCCCGCGATGAGCGTCACCAGCACCGCCGCCAGCATCACCCGCGTGGAGCGCGCCCCGGCCGAGAAGAGGCCGAGGGCGGAGCGGGATGAGCCCTCCTTGGGGCGCGGCTCGGGTCGAGGCACGGTGCCTAGCGTGGATGGCGGAAAGCATGCGCGCGCCAGGGCCTCCCTGTCCAGCGCGGGATGGACCCGGCATGCTGGAACCCATGCTCGAAGACCTGAAAGAACGGATCGACGACATCCGGGCCAGTCCCTGGGAAGGCGCCGGCACGGCGGCCACGGCCTCCGCGTTGGCGGCCATGCTCCTCGTGGCGCTGGTGGACGGCCTCTCCTCGCAGAGCTGGGTGCCCGTGCTGGACAGCCTAAACCTCGTCTTCCACGAAGCGGGTCATCCGCTCTTCGGCCTCTTCGGATGGGAGACGCTCACCATCCTCGGCGGCACGCTCATGCAGCTCATCGTGCCCCTGCTGGTCCTGGCCGCCGCGTGGGGAAGGCGCCAGGCCGCGGGTGCCGCGCTGGCCGCCTGCTGGTTCTTCCAGAATTTCCACAACATCGCCCGCTACATGGCGGACGCGCGGGAGCAGGTGCTGCCCCTGGCGGGCGGCGGCGAGCATGACTGGCTCAATCTCTTCCTGCGCTGGGGCTGCCTCCAGAGCGACACCGCCATCGCCCGCGATATCCACATCCTCGGCTGGCTGGGCATGCTCGGAAGCGCCGCCTGGCTCCTCTGGAGATGGACGCGGCGGGAATCCCCTCAGCCCTGATGCCGCGGATTGCGCTGCCAGGGCCCCAAGTTGAACACCTGCTCGTAGCCCATGGACTTGAGGAACAGGGTGGCCTGCTCGCTGCGGCCGCCACTGCGGCAGACCATGAGCAGCGCCTTCTCCTTGGGCAGTTCCTCGAACCGGGACGGCAGCTCGTTCAGCGGCAGGAGCAGGCTCGCCTCCGCGTGCCCCTCGACCCATTCGCCGGGCGTGCGCACATCCACCACCACGGCGCCGCCATCCAGCAGCGCGGCAGCGTCTTCAACGGCGATGAATCCTGACATGGGGACCTCCAGCCCCCATTCTCACAGATCCCGCTTCAGTCCAGAATCAGGCCATGGCCACCGACCTGAACGCCCGCCTCGCCCGCATCCGCCTCCTCTGCACGGATGTGGATGGCGTCCTCACCACCGGCCATCTCCACTACGGCCTGGAATCCGCCCACGCCAAGGCCTTCCATGTGCGGGACGGCGCCGCCATCAAGTGGCTCCAGGCTTCAGGCGTGCCCGTGGCGTTCATCAGCGGCCTGGCCACGCCGGCCACGCGGCTGCGGGCCATGGATCTCGCCATTGAGGACTGTTTCATGGGCCGCCTGGAGAAGCTGCCCGTCCTGGAGCAGCTCATGGCCAAGCACGGACTCGCGCTGGACCAGATCGCCCACATCGGCGATGACCTCCACGACATCCCGCTCCTGCGCCGCGTGGGACTCGCCTGCTGCCCCGAGGACGCCGTGGAGGAAGTGAAGGCCGCCAGCCACTGGGTCGTGCCCGTCAAGGGCGGCCGCGGCGTCCTCCGCGCCGTGGGCGAGGCGATCCTTAAGGCCCAGGGGAAGTGGGCCGGCATCATGGCGAAGTACGAATAGAGGGACTCACCGCAGGGACGCGGTGAGTTACTTCTTCTGTCCCTCGATCCATGCGTTCACCCGGCGCTCCAGCACATCCATAGGCAGCGCACCGGAGTCCAGCACCTGGTCGTGGAAGGCGCGGATGTCGAACTTGGCGCCCAGCTCGGCCTTGGCCTTCTCGCGCAGGCGGCGGAGGGTGAGCTGGCCGATCTTGTAGGCCAGGGCCTGACCGGGCCACGCGATGTAACGGTCCGTCTCCGCCTGGATCTCCACTTCGTCGTTCCCGCTGTGGGCGTGGAAGTAGTCCACCATCTGCTGCCGCGTCCAGCGCATCGAATGGACGCCCGTGTCCACCACGAGCCGGACGGCGCGCAGCATCTCGTCCGTGAGGCGGCCGTAGTCGCTGTACGGATCCTTGTAGAAGCCGATGTCCTTGCCGAGGCTTTCGGAATAGAGCGCCCAGCCCTCCTGGTAGGCGGTCACGCCCATCACCTTGCGGAAGTCCGGCACATTCTCCAATTCCTGCGCGATGGAGATCTGCAAGTGGTGGCCCGGGATGGCCTCGTGATAGGCGGTGCTTTCGCAGGTGAGCATGCTGCGCTCAGCCGCGTGGTAGGTGTTCACATTGATGCGGCCCGGCCTCGACCCGTCCGGCGTGCCGCCGTTGTAGTCGGCCGCGGCGCCGTCTTTCTCGCGGAAGGCCTCCATGGGCACGACGACGAGCTGCGCCTTGGGCAGGCGGCCGAAGAGCTTGGGCAGCTCGGGGCGCATGCCGTCCACGAATGTCTTGTAGCGGGCCACGAGCTCGGCGCCGTCCTTGGGATGGACGCGGGGATCCTTCCCCAGCGCGGCGCGGAAGCCCGCAAGGTCCGTGTAGCCTAGGCTCTTGGCGATGGCGAGCATCCCGACCTCGATGCGGGCGACTTCCTTGAGGCCGATCGCGTGGATCTGCGCGGGGCTGAGATCCGTCGTCGTCTGCGCCTTCACCGCGTAGGCGTAGCGCGCGGCACCGTCCGGCAGCGCCCAGACACCCGGCTCCGGCGGCGCCTTGGGCAAGTAGTCCTTCTCCAGGAAGGCCAAGAGACGGCCGTAGGCGGGTGTCACATCCTTATCGATGGCGGCAGCGACATCAGCTTTGAGTTTCACCTTCTTGCCGTCGCTGAGGTCCGCGGGCAGCTTGTCCAGCGGCGCGAGAAAGGGCGCGCGGGCCGTGTCGCCGGAGGCCATGGCCTTCACCTGGGCCACCATCTCGTCCGCGATGAGCTTCGGTGGCATGATGCCGTCCTTGATGCCCGCCCGCATGTTCGTGATGGTGTCGTCCATGGCTTTGGGGAAGGCGTGGAGCCGCGCGATGTAGTCCTGGAAATCCTTCTCAGTGTTGAAGGGGTGCAGGGAGAACAGCGCGGGGAAATCCACATGCAGGCCGCCCATCTGGTTCAGGGGCATCTCCCAGCTTTTGAAGCGCACACCATCGAGGCCCGTCTGGATCTGCCACACGAGCAGCTCGCGATCGAGCTGATGGTCCGCGTCCAGCTCCGTGCCTTTAAAGGCCTTGACCGTGGCGAGGAAGTTCCGCTGGACCTTGATGTCCTTCTGGATGGCATCAAGCGAGTAGTCGCTGAGCCGGTCGTTGTAGCGGGGATCACCCACGGCCGTGGCGGATTCGGGGCTCGTGTGGAGGCTGTATTCCCAGTAGTCCTTCATCAGCGCATCGAGCCTTGCATTGGCTGTGGAAGGGGCGGAAGCCATGAGCATGCCTCCTGCGACGAGTGCGGCTGCGGTCCGAAAGATCATGGAAGCCTCGTGATGAGGTCGGCGGCCACACGGTCGGCGGCGCCGGGTTCGCCCAGGTGCGGGCGGACAGTGGCAAGGAGCGCGCGGCGGCGCGCGGATTCGGCGGGGTCCAGCAGCTCCGTGAGCACGGTGGAGAGGCGGTGCGGGTTTACGGCGCCTTGCAGCAGTTCCGGCGCCACCTCCTGCCCCGCCACGATGTTGGCGAGGCCCACACGGGACAACTTCACGAGGCGCTTGGCGGCGAAGGCGGTCAGCGCGTTCAGCTTGTAGACGATGGCGAAGGGCGTCCCCAGCAAAGCCGTCTCCAGGGTTGCCGTGCCGCTGGCCACGAGGGCCGCGTCGGCGTAGGCGCGGGCGGCGTAGCTGCGGTCTTCCACAAGCTTCATGGGAAGATCCCCAAGGAAGCGCTTCAGGAAACCGGCCTCCAGCGTCGGCGCTACCGGCAACACCCACTGCACCTCGGAACGCTGCTTCGTCCACGCTTTGACCAGCTCCACCATGGGCGGTAGCAGGCGCGTCACCTCGGAAGAGCGGCTGCCGGGCAACAGGGCCACGAGGGGACGCGAAGGGTCCAGACCCGTTTCCGCGAGGAAGGACGCCCGGTCCACCTCGGGCTTCACGGCCTCCACGAGCGGATTGCCCACCCAGGTCGCTTGCACGGGAAACCCCTCGAATAGCGCAGGCTCGAAGTCGAAGAGGCAGTAGAGCGCGTCCAGCGTGTTGCCCAGATCCGGGATGCGGCCCTTCTTCCAGGCCCACACCTGCGGGCACACATACTGCGCGAGCTGCATGGCGGGCCGCCGCTTGCGGAGGGCCTTCGCCAACCGCAGGTTGAAGCCCGGGTAATCGATGAAGAGCGCGGCATCCGCATGCTCCTCATCTGCCGCCACGAGCACCTGCTTGAAGAGGCGGTTCAGCTGAGGCAGGTGCTTGAGCACTTCGATGAAGCCCACCACGCCGATGTCGCGCACATGAGCCAGCACGCGATCCATGTGCGGCGCCATGCGGTCGCCGCCGATGCCGATGATGCGCAGGTCCGGCCGCCGCGCCTTCAGGGCGTACAGCAGCTCGGCGCCGTGGAGGTCGCCGCTGGCCTCGCCTGCGATGACGAGGAGGGTCGTCATGGCTTCTCTCCGCGATCTTCAGGTCGCGCGAACCGCACAGCGGGGTCGGGCAGCACAGGGCGGCCCATCACATGGGTGGGCAGCGCCTCGGGGAAGAGCACCGCGGGAAAGCGGGCCTCGATGGCGGCCTTCGCCGCTTCAAAGGCGGCCGGATCTTCGGAGGCCACAACCAGGTTCCAGCGGTAGCCCAGGCGGCGCAGCGGGTCGAGATCATCCGCCACCGAGCCCACCGCGCAGAAAAGGCGGTCTTCGATGGCGTCGAGATCCTTCACACCGCTGTGCCAGCAGAAGCCCGCGGCCTCGCCCCGCGATTCCTTCAGCAGCCGCGCCAGCTCCGCCTCCGCGCCCGGATCGGGCCGGATGGCCAGCTTGAGGCCCTTCGGCGCCAAGGCTTCCAGCAGCGCTTCCACCATGCCGAGGAATGCAAAGGCAGCCTTGCGGCCTTCCGGCTTCGGTGCGGGCAGCACGAGGAAATCCGGGCCCAGCGGCAGCGTCAGATGCAGCACTTCCGCGGCCTCTTCCAGCGGAGTTCCGGGTCTGAGATGGATCGCATGCACGCCGCCCGCCCGCGCGAAGGCCGTCCAACCGCTATGAAGGGAGCCATCCCAGGCCAGCTCGGCTTCCCGCAGGGCGGACCAGGGAGCCAGATCGGCGCTGGAGGACAGCAGGGGCAGCACGCGCATCGGACTATCATGGAGCATGGACGATGGAATCCCTATGGCCCGGACCTTCACGCTGGAAGAAGCCCAATCGCGCATGCCGGAAGTGCGGCGGCTCACCGAGCCTGTCTACCTGCTCGCGGCCAGCCTCGCCCGCGAATTGCAGGAGGCCGAGGACACAATGGATGAGGGTCGCGGCGAGGATCTGCGGATCCGCCTGCAATCGCTGGTGGAATCCTGGACCGAGGGCGTTCAGGCCCTGGGCGCGGATGTGAAGGGGCTCTGGCTCGTGGATTTCGACAGCGGCGACGGCTACTGGTGCTGGGCCTGGCCGGAAACGCGGCTAGACCACTGGCACAGCTACGAGGGCGGCTTCCGCTCTCGCGTGCCCGCCGCCGAACGGCCCGTGCAAGCGTGACGCCTTCTCCCCGGAAGCCTGAGACGGATTTCCACGACGCGGTACTGGCCGTCGTCGCTGACATCCCCAAAGGCCAGCTCACCACCTACGGTCAGGTGGCGCTGCTGGCAGGCTTCCCGGGTCGCGCCCGCCATGTGGGCTGGGTGCTGTCGGGCCTTCCTTCGGGCACCAAGCTGCCCTGGCACCGGGTGGTGAACGCCCAGGGCTACATCCCCAGCAAGGGCCGGGAGGTCAGCGCCATGGAGCAGATCCGGAGACTCCGAAAGGAAAAGATCGAGGTGGACGACTGTGGCAATCTCAATCTCCGGACCCACCTCTGGCGGCCCTGATGTGCCGAAATGCCCCCCGGCCGTCACAAGGAATTCACAGGAGCCCGGGAACCTCAATGGGAACCGGCCTACGGTCCAACTCACTTTGGAGCCCTTCATGAAGCGCACCTTCCTCGCCCCCCTCGCGGTCCTGCTCGCCGCGCTGCCCGCCGCCGCCCAGGACGCGACCCCGAAGGCGGTCGACACGACTCCCAAGATCAGCGGCCTCCTGCAGGTCTGGTACACGCAGATGCTGAACGACAACCTGCGGGTGGACAACGCCTCCAAAACCAACGGCAACAAGTACTACGACCTGCCCAGCCAGTTCGTCGAGAACACTTTCACCATCCGCCGCTCCGAGATCAAGGTCTCCGGCGAGATCATGTCGGGCGTCACCTGGGAAGTGATGTTCGACCCCTCCATCAACACATCCGCCGGCAATCCCTCCATCCTCCAGGACGCCGCCATCAAGTACACGACGGATTTCGGCCTCGAGTTCAAGCTCGGCCAGTTCCGCCCCCTGCAGACCTACGAGGCCTCCATCCGGCCCACGCCCGAGCTGATCTTCGCCGAGCGCGCCCAGATGACCCGCCGCTTCGGCGATAAGCGCGATCGCGGCGCCACCGCTGCTTACGGCTTCGGCGACAAGGAATTCGGCGGCAAGATCACCGTCGGCGCCTTCAACGGCATGAGCGACGCGATCTCCGGCAAGGGCAACGACACCAACGCCCAGAAGGACTTCGTGGCCCGCCTCGAGTTCAACGTAGGCAAGGAGCAGCAGTTCGGCGTGTACACCCTGCAGGGCAGCACGGACCTGAAGGACGCGAACGGCTCCCTCGTCGCCCGCACCTTCGCCGGCACGAACGCGCCCGCCGCCGCCGATATCGTGGACGACAAGGACAAGACCACGAACCTCGGCGCCTACTATGTCTATGACAACGGCGCCTGGCACTTCGACGGCGAGGTCATGACCGGCAAGCTCGGCCGCCGCCTCCCCTCCCTGGGCGCCGTCGCCGGCCCCGCCGGCCGCGAAGCCCTGGACCAGAAGTACCTCGGCTACTATGTCACCGCCGCCTACACCACCGGCGCCAACACCTTCGCCCTCCGTTACGACTCCATGAACTACAACCAGGGCGACAAGTGGTACACCACCTACAACCCCTACACCGAGTCCGCCCCCGGCACGCCCCTGCTCGTGAATGGCGCCCCCGTGGACTACACCCCGAAGTTCCGTGAAGTCACCGCCGGCTACACCTACGCGTTCAAGCCGGAGAAGCTCAAGGCCGCCAACATCAAGGTCAACTACATCTGGCGCTCCAAGAATTTCCTCGCCCCTGGGCCCACCCAGACCGGCGAGCAGGGTGGCGACACCGCCGTCGTGGCCTTCCAGGTCGCCTTCTGATCCTGGAACCTGTCGAAGTGGAAAAGCCCCGGGATTCCCGGGGCTTTTTCCTTTAAAATCAGGGATTCGGAGGATTCCATGAAGGTGCGCGTGGCGGTGCAGCTCAAGGGCGGCATTCTGGATCCTCAAGGGAAAGCCGTGGAGCAGGGCCTCCATGGGTTCGGCTTCGCGGTGGACAAGGTCCGCGTGGGCCGGCTCATCGAGTTCGAGGTGCCCGCCGCGGACGCCGAGACGGCCAAGGCCCAGGCCCAGGCCATGTGCGACAAGCTGCTCGTGAACCCTGTGATGGAGAAGGCGGTCATCGAGGTCGTGGGGTGATAGCGACGATGGTTGATGGACAAATCTCCCCGGGCGCTACACCCGGACATGTTGCTGCCATGACCGGCGGAGAGGTCACAGCATCCCCAATGCGGGGCACGGTTGTTGGACGCTCCACATCCATCGCCGAAGCCACCAACTACGATCAGAGGAGGACGCTGTGAAAGTAGCGATTCCCGTCTTCCCCGGCTCCAACTGCGACCACGACGCGCTGCACGCCTGCGGCACAGTGATGGGCTGGGAAGCGGTGCCTGTGTGGCACCAGGAGACGGCCCTGCCCGCGGGCACGGATCTCGTCCTCATCCCCGGCGGCTTCAGCTACGGCGACTACCTGCGCTGCGGCGCCATCGCCGCCCTTTCGCCCGTCATGGCCGACATCAAGCGCCACGCGGAGAACGGCGGCCTCGTCTTCGGGGTCTGCAACGGCTTCCAGATCCTCTGCGAGGCCGGCCTGCTGCCCGGCGCTCTGCTCCGCAACCAATCGCTGCGCTTCATCCACAAGGAAGTCCACCTCCGCGTGGAGCGCGCCGACCTGCCCTTCACCAAAGCCCTGAAGGCCGGGCAGGTGCTGCGCATCCCCGAAGCCCACGGAGATGGCAACTACACGCTGGATGAGGCTGGACTCGAGGCGCTGGAGGCCCGGGGCGGCACCGTGTTCCGGTATTGCGGAGCGGACGGGTCCGTCAGCGAGGCCACGGCGGAGAACGGCGCCATGAACGCCATCGCGGGCATCGTGAACGAGAAGGGCAATGTGCTGGGCATGATGCCCCACCCCGAACGGGCGGTGGAAAAGCTGCTGGGCAATGACGATGGCCTGGGGTTCTTCGGGAGCCTCGCGGCGGCCCTGACGCCCGCCTAGGGCCGTTCCAAGCGGAATCCTGGCAAAACTTGGGGGGCAGGTGTAAATTTTACCGCCCGCGCAGGGTTTTTCCTTTTATCCTTGCGGGTGAGGGTGCGGGACGTCCCGCTTTATTCCGACTCATGAGCGACCAGGAAACCAAGAACCTGCTGATCCAGACCAGCGGCCCCCTCAAACTGGTGGCCCTCAAGAAGGATCCCGTGCCCGCGAAAGCGCAGCCCACGCGGGACGCCTGGGTGCTCATCCAGCCGTCCAGCGCCGTGCGCGTCTGCACCGGCGACGACAACCACGAGGAAGGCGTCATCCGCCGCGGCGACCTGGCCCTGCTGCTGCCGGGCTTCGGCCACAGCCTGCACCGCCATCAGCCCTCCGTGCCCTTCGGCTTCAACGCGCTGCACATGGAAGGCCCCTTCCCCGAGCCGCTCCTGGGCTCGCTGCAGAACCCGCCCCGCAAGTGGCAGGAAGCCAGCTTCGCGGTGCTGCGCAGCCAAAGCCTCAAGCAGCTCTTCCATATCTTCACCACCGAGATCCAGGACCCGGACGGCATCCAGCTCATGACCCGCGAGCTGTTCCTCATCCTGCTGGGCGCGGAGCTCTCCCGCCTCACGGAAAAGGAGGACCGGGGCCGCTTCCCCTACCGCCTCAACCGCTCCACGCTCCAGCTCGTGCTGGACCACATGGAAGGCCACCTGGGCGGTAAGAACTCCGTGCCCGAGCTGGCCATCATGGCCCGTTGCACGCCGGACCACTTCATCCGCCTCTTCCGCGAGGCCACGGGCACCACGCCCCACCAGCACCTCATCGAGCGCCGCCTGCAGCGCGCCGTGCAGATGCTTTCCAACGGCGAGCGCCCTAGCGACGTGGCCAAACTCCTGGGCTTCTACGACGCGAGCGCCTTCACCCGCGCCTTCAAACGCCGCTTCGGCGTCCCCCCCAGCGAATACGCCGAGGAAGCCTACCGGCGGCAGTTCCCGAAACGCGGGGAATGACACGATGAGAAAGGGCCGCTCACGCGGCCCTTTCTCGTTGGCATTGGATCGTTCAGAACGGCTTGCAGATCTTGCAGGCCCTGTAGCCCTTGGCCTGCGCGTCGGCGGCGCTGGCGAAGCTGACGCGATGCGCGGCGGAGATCTTCGAGGCGTCCTTGCAATCCGCGCGGTGGCAGATCTTGGAGTTCGAGTTGCCGACGAGCTCGTTGCTCACGGCGGCGGCGGCCTTCGGAGCGGCGGCGGGTTTCGCCGCGGCGGCCGGAGCCTGGGCGGGGGCCGGAGCGGCAGCGGCCTTGGCAGCTGGCGCGGCGGGAGCGGCGGCGGCGGCAGCCTTCTTCTCCTTTCTGGTCATCTTGGGTGCGGCGGGAGCGGCGGCCTGAGCAGGCGCAGGAGCGGGAGCAGGAGAAGCCTTAGCGGCAGCGGCGGCCGCCTTCTTCTCTTTCTTGGTCATCTTGGTCGTGGGAGCAGGCGCGGGCGCGGCCTGCGTGGTGGTGGGCGCTGGGGCCTGGACAGCCGCGACCGGCAGCACCGCGGCCGCAAGGAAGAGGAGGGCTATGCGAAGTTTCATGGGATCTCCGGGTGAGGCTGCCAGCCTGGAAGCGTGGCACCTCACCGTCAAGGGAATAGGAGGTGACATTTCCTGAACATTCAAAAGTGACTGTTCAGAACACCTTGTAGACCTGCCCTGTCTGCCTTCCCTCCACGCTGCGACTGAAGGCCAAGGCCGCGCGGGCGGAGGGGACGGCATCGAAGCCCCGGAAGAAGGGCGCGTAGCCTTCCATGGACTCCACAAGCACATTGGGACTCACAGCGTTGATGCGGATCCCCCGGGGCAACTCGATCGCGGCGGCGCGCACGAAAGCCTCGATGGCGCCGTTCACCATGGAGGCCGATGAACCCGCCGCGATGGGCTGTTCGGAAAGGATGCCGCTCGTGAGCGTGATGGAGCCTCCGTCCTTCAGGTGATCGCGGGCCGCGAGGGCGAGGTTCACCTGACCCATGAGCTTGTCCGCGAGTCCCACGCCGTAACTGGATTCCGCCATGGGCGCGGCCTGGAAGGCTTCCAGCGGCGCGAACTTCACATGGCCCGCTGCCGAGACCACCGCGTCCAGCGGGCCGAGCCCGGCCAGCGCTTTCACGATGCTCGCGGAATCCGTGATGTCCAGCTGCACATCCCCGCCCTTGCGCCCGGCGCGGATGATCTCGTGCCGCGCGCCCAGCTCGGCGGCCACGGCCCGTCCCAGCGTGCCGCTGGCCCCCACGAGGAGGATGCGGAGTCTCGGTTCAGACATGGCTCATCTCCAGGGCCTGAGCACGGCCCCGGCAGGTGCCAGAGCCGTGCGCATGAAGCCTGCTCTTACTTCGCGACCTGCTCGACCTTGGCCTTGGTGGTGTCGGCGCCCTTCGCAGCCTTCGCGTGGGATTTGCCCTCGGCGGCGGCGGTGCCGGTCTTGGCCTTCGCTTCGGTGGCGTCCGCGGCGCCGCTCACCTTGTCTTCGGCCATGGTGCCCTTGGCTTTGTGCTTCACCTTCGTCTTCGTCTTGGCGACCTTGTCATCGGCCTTGGCGTGGGTGTCCGCGGCCTTCTGGTCGGCCTTGGCTTTGCCGCTGTCCACAGCCTGATTGGCCTTGTCCTTGGCCTGGGCTTTGAGGTCATCCACAGACTGGGCGGCGAGGGTCGCGGCGCCGGTCACGAGTAGGATGGCGAGGAGCTTCTTCATGGGAGCCTCCAGATGGGGAGGATCATCCTAGCGCCTTCCCCTGCTACGCGAAGCGCCAGATTCACTTGCCGTCCGGGGCCTTCGGGGTGTCTTCCGGCTTGGAGGCGCTATTCGCGGCCTTGGAATCGGCTTCCGGCTTCTGCTTGGCACCCGCTTGAGGCGCGGTGTCCGCCTTGGGTTTGTCTCCGGCTGTCTTGGCCTCCAAGGGCGCGTGCTGCTTCATCCTCAAGCCTTCGGCTTTGGCCTTGGCCCTGGCCGCGCGGGCAGCAGCCGCCTCGGCATGCTGATCGGCGGCCTTCTTCTGGATCTCCGCCTCAGCGGCCTTCTGGCTTTCGGCCCTGGCTCGGACCTCCGCCGCGTGTTTCTCGGCTGCCTCCGCCCGGGCCCGCGCCGAGGCAGCTTTCGCGCCGGATTGCTTCGCCGCGGCCTCGGCATGGGCTGCGGCTGATTTGGCGTGTTTCGCGGAGGCTTCTGCGCGCGCCGCGGAAGCCTCCGCGGCTTTCACCCGCGGGCTCACCTTCCCGGCCTGGGCGCTGAGCAGAACCGATGACGAGAACATCAAGACGGCGACGAGGTTCATGGAAGCTCCCGACAAGGGTTGATCATCCTAGCGCCTTCACATCCTCACAGGGAGCGTGGGCATGAAGCGAGGCACGCGGCGGGCCTTCGTGGCCTGCTCGAAGGCGTAGCCGAACTTCAGCAGCGTGGCCTCCGTCCAGGCGCGGCCCATGAAGGAGAGTGAGACCGGCAGTCCGCCCGTGAAACCGGCGGGCACGGTAAGGTGCGGGTAGCCCGCCACGGCCGCGGGCGTGGCCGCGCTGAAGCCCGTGTACTCGCCGAAGACGGGATCCGTGATCCAGGCCGGCATGCCCGTGGGGCCGATGAGGGCGTCGAGGCTGTTCCTGTCCATGACCGCGTCGATGCCTTCCGTGCGCGCGAGCCGCAGGCAGTTCGCCCGGGCCTTGAGGTAGGCCTCATCCGTGAGCGGCCCCTTCGCGTTAGCCTGCTCCACGATCTCCTGCGCGAAGAAACGCATCTCCCGGTCTTTGTGGGCGGCATCGAAGGCGATGAGATCGGAGAGATCCTTCACCGCCCCGCCCCGCTTCTGGAAATAGGCCGGGAGATCCGTCTTGAACTCATAGAGCAGCACCGTGAGCTCGTCGGCCTCGTAGCCCATGGGCAGCTCCACCTCCACCAGCGTGGCGCCCAGGCGGCGCAAGGTGGCGAAGGCCTCCGCCATCACGGCATCCAGCCCCGGATGCTGGTTCATGTAGTTCTTGAGGATGCCGAGCCGCGCGCCCTTGAGGCCGTTCGCATCCAGACCCTTGGTGTAGTCGGCGAGGATGTGGCCTTTGGCTCCTTCGGTGGCGGGATCATCCGCGTCCGCGCCGGCCATGATGCCCAGCATCAGCGCCGCGTCCCGCACCGTGCGTGTCATGGGCCCCGTGGTGTCCTGGCTGTGGGCGATGGGGATGACGCCCGCGCGGCTCAGCAGGCCGAGGGTCGGCTTCAGCCCCACAATGCCGCAGATGGAGGAAGGGCTCACGATGGAACCGTCCGTCTCCGAGCCCACGGCCACAGCGCAGAGATTAGCCGCGATCGCGGCGGCAGAGCCCGAACTTGAGCCGCTGCAATTGCGGTCCAGGGCGTAGGGGTTGCGCGTCAGCCCGCCGCGGCCCGTCCAGCCACTGATGGAATGGGTGGAGCGGAAATTGGCCCACTCGCTCAGGTTCGCTTTGCCCAGCAGCACCGCGCCCGCCTCTCTCAGCCGCGCGGCCACGAAGGCATCCTGCTTTGGCGCGGGCGCGTCATGGAGCGCCCAGGAACCCGCCGTCGTGTGCATGCGGTCCGCGGTGTCGATGTTGTCCTTCAAGAGGACGGGGATGCCATGCAGCGGCCCGCGGACCTTGCCAGCTTTGCGTTCCGCATCCAGCTCAGTCGCGATCTTCGCGGCGTCCGGGTTCAGCTCCAGCACGCTGTGGAGCGAGGGGCCGCGCTCATCCAGCGCATGGATTCGGGCCGTGTAGGCCTTCACCAGCCCCGCGGCGCTCGCGCGGCCGGAGGCCATGGCCGCCTGGAGATCGGCGACCGTGGCTTCCTCCAACCGGAATGCGCTCTTCGCGGCAGGTGACGCTTTCAACGACGCGGCGGCCCCAGCAGCCAGCGACGCGCCCAGAAACGAACGGCGGTCCAATTCCATCGCGCACCTCGGGAGGATGCCCGTAGGGTACCCCCCTTGATGCGCGTTTCAACTCACGGCTTGCAGTCCTCGCAGGGCTTGTAGCCCGCCTGGACGGCTTCGGCGCGATTCGTGAACATCACCTTGGTGCCGGCCTTCTCGATGTCCGCCACATGCGCGCAGTCGGGGCGGTGGAACAGCTTCGTCGCGGTGCAGCCCACGAAGCCCTTGGACTTCGCGCGGTGGTGATGGGGCTTGGCCGGAGCCTGGGTTTCCGGCGCGGACGGAGCGGGCGCCTGCGCCGCAAGCAAGGCTGGCAGCGCGAGCATGAGGGCGATGGGGCGGAACTTCGGCATGAGACCTCCTCCATGAGGCCGCCAGTGTACGCCCGGCCTGGAATCCCTGTGCGGCCGTTCCGCGCGTACTCCAGGGAGAACCCGCGCGGATGGCCGCCTGGCATCGCTATCGCGGCTTCAGCACCACCGGGATCTCCACGATGTAGTCCACGGGGATCTTGTTCGCGGTGGCGGCGTCTTGGATCGCCTGTTCGCTGGGGCTGTCGTAGATGCAGAAGGTCTTCGTCTTGTCGGCGTTTGCGTAGGAGTGGACCCAGCGCACGCCGTGCTCGGAGTTGCACTTGTTGACCGCTCTCTTGCCCGCGGCGTCGAGCCCATCCAGGGCACCGGCCGGGAAGGTCCGCACGACCATGTAGCGGTGCATGCCCTTCGCGGGCAGGGGCACGGCTGGCGCGGTGTCAACGGCCGTGGCCCTGGGGGCCTGCGGAGCGCCCGCGAAGAGCGGGGCGGCGAGCAGCAGAATGGGGACGAACAAACGGCTCTTCATGAGTCCCTCCTCGTGAAAGACCACACGATCTTAGGAGGAACGGCATGAGATACAATCAGAAAAAACAGTTAGTATCGCAAGTCCCAGTGTCCACGCCTAACGGTTGAGCGCCAGCTCCAATGAGGTCGCGTGGATCTTCGCCAACTCCGCGGCATCCGCATCCAGCAACGGCGCGCCATCCACGCTGAGCGTGATGCGCTTCCCGCCGGTCACGCCGATCTTGGCGAGGGTCACGCGGTGGGTGGCGCAGAGCGTGCGCAGAGCCTCCTCGCCATCCGGCGCGACGCTGACGACGATGCGGCCCGCGCTTTCACCGAAGAGGAGGCTGTCCAACCGCAGCGCGCCCTTCTGCAGCATGAGCTGGCAGCCCATGCCTGCGTCGAAGGCGCTCTCCAGCGCGGCGATCACGAGGCCGCCCTCGCTGGTGTCGTGGGCGCTGCGGATGAGGCCCAGGCGGATGCCCTCGCGCACGGCCTGCATGTGCCGCAGCTCCTCATCCAGCCGCAGCTCCGGGCAGGCGCCCTGCACCTTGCCTGTGCGGAGCTTCAGGTATTCGCTGCCGCCCAGTTCATCGCGCGTCTCGCCCATGAGGAAGATGCCGTCGAAAGCCGCGCGGAAGCCGGAGCCGCAGAAGCGGTTGCCCGCGCCGCTCAGAGCCTTGGCATCGGGCGCGTCCACGTCCACCGGCGGCGCCACATCCTCGATCAACCCGACCGCGCCGATCATGGGCGTGGGGAAGATGCTCACGCCTTCCGTGTCGTTGTAGAGGCTCACATTGCCGCTGACGATGGGCACATTGAGCGCGAGGCAGGCCTGGCGGATGCCGAGGCAGCCCTGCTCGAAGGTCCACATGTTCTCGGGCTTCTCCGGATTGCCGTAGTTGAGGCAGTCCGTGAGGCCGATGGGCTCGGCGCCCACACACGACACATTGCGGCAGGCCTCGACCACGGCATGGGCCGCGCCCCAGAAGGGGTCGAGGTAGGCGAAGCGGCCGTTGCAATCGCTCTTCACGGCCACGGCCTTGCCGGTGTCCTTGCCATGCTCGTCCTTCACGCGGATGAGGCCGGCATCACCGCGGCCCTGCTGGAGCAGCGTGTTGGAGCGCACCGTGCCGTCGTACTGCTCGAATATCCAGCGCTTGGAGGCGATGGTGGGCGCGGCCAGCAGCTCGCGGAGCGTGGGCTCGACTTCGTTGACCTTGAGATCGGCAGGCATCGGCGCGGCGTTCACGGCATCGAGGTAGGCCGGGCGCTGGCGGGGCCGGTCGTATTTCGGCGCCGCGTCCGCCAGAGGCTGGATGGGCAGGTCGACGACCGTCTCGCCATGCCACTTCCCGATGAATCGGCCCGAGTCCGTCACCTCGCCGATGACGACAGCATCCAGACCCCATTTGTGGAGCACGCGGATCACATCGGGCTCGTGCCCGGGCTTGGCGACGAGGAGCATGCGTTCCTGGCTTTCGCTGAGCATGAGTTCGAAGGGCGTCATGCCCTCTTCGCGCATGGGCACCTGGTCCAGGCGCAACTCCAGGCCCGTGCCCGCGCGGCTGGCCATCTCGAAGCTGCTTGAAGTCAGGCCCGCGGCGCCCATGTCCTGGATGCCGATGACCCAGTCCGTGGCGAAGATCTCGAGGCAGGCCTCCAGCAGGAGCTTCTCCACGAAGGGATCGCCCACCTGCACCGTCGGGCGCTTCTCCTCGCTGCCCTCGCCGAACTCAGCGGAGGCCATGCTCGCGCCGTGGATGCCGTCCCGGCCCGTCTTGGAGCCGATGTACATGACCTTGTTGCCCACGCCGCTGGCATAGCCGCGGAAGATCTTGTCGTCGCGCAGCACGCCCAGCGTGAAGGCGTTCACGAGGATGTTGCCGTTGTAGCAGGCGTCGAAGGCCGCGTCGCCGCCCAGCATGGGGATGCCCATGCAGTTGCCGTAGAAGCTGATGCCCGCCGCCACGCCCTTGACGAGGCTCTTCATGCGCGGCGCGTCCAGCTCCCCGAAGCGCAGCGAGTTGAGGTTCGCCAGCGGCCGCGCGCCCATGGTGAACACATCGCGGAGGATGCCGCCCACGCCCGTGGCCGCGCCCTGGTGTGGCTCGATGAAGCTCGGGTGGTTGTGGCTCTCCATCTTGAAGGCCACGGCCCAGCCGTCTCCGATGTCCACCACGCCCGCGTTCTCGCCAGGGCCCTGCAGCACGCGGGGGCCTTCGGTCGGAAGATTCTTGAGGTGGATGCGCGAGGACTTGTAGGAGCAATGCTCGCTCCACATGGCCGAGAAGATCCCGATCTCCGGATAGGTGGGCGTGCGGCCATCCAACAGCTTCAACACCACCTGCCACTCGTCCTTGCTCAAACCCAGGCCCAGGGCCAGGGCTTCGTTGACGACCGGTTCGGCGGCGACGGACATGGGGCGCTCCAGAACCCCGAGTTTATCGCGGCATTTGGGCAATTTCGCCTGTCTTTACAGGGTGCCAAGGCCTAAACTGGAGGCTTGGGCCGGAGCCCGTCCATGTCCTCGCAGAACCCCACGACCCTGCTCGTCTACAGCGCGCCCCGCAGCGGTTTCGGGGACGAGTGGATGACCTTCCTGCCCATCGGGCTGGGGTTCCTGCAGGCCATGCTCAAGACGAAGGGCTATCCGTGCCGGCTGGCGAACCTTTCGGGCAAGACGCGCAAGGAGATCCTTGCCTACTTCCGCGAGCAACAGCCGCAGGTCATCGGCGTCTCCATGTTCACCTTCAACCGCAAGCGCAGCTACGAGCTGCTGCGCATGGCGCGGGAGGCCTGCCCCAGCGCCGTCCTGCTGGCGGGCGGGCCGCATCCGACGCATCTCGCGGATGAAGTCTTCGAGGACTGCCCCGAACTGGACGCCATCGTGAAGGGCGAGGGCGAACCCATCCTCCTGGGCATCCTGGAACGGCTGAGGACGGCGCCAGGCACGGACCTCTGGATGCGCACGCCAGGTCTCATCCACAAGCGCGGCATCACGGAGAGCCAGCCCGTGCTGGAGGACCTCGATGTGATGGGCGCGCCCGTCGAGCATTTCGACGCGGACTTCCTGGACGATGTGGGCCAGATGGCCTACCTCTCCACCTCGCGGGGATGCCCGGCCACCTGCAACTTCTGCAACACGCCGGAATTCTGGGGCAGCTCCGTGCGCTTCCGCGGGCCTGAGGCGGTGCTGCGCGAGATGAAGCTGCTGCGCGAGAAGCACGGCATCACCTACTACAGCTTCCGCGACGACACCTTCACGGCGAACCGCGGCCGCATCCTCACGCTCATGCAGCTCATCCAGGGCTCCGGCCTGCACCCGCTCTGGAACTGCCAGAGCCGCGTGAACCTCGTGGACGAGGACCGCCTCGTCGCCATGAAGCGCGCGGGCTGCGAGTTCATGCAGTTCGGCGTGGAGCACGGGAGCGAGCGCGTGCTGCTGCTGCTGGACAAGGGCACGAACATGAAACAGGTGCGCCGCGCGCTGGAGCTGGTGCGCCGCATCGGCATGAACATCGGCATGTACCTGATCACCGGCATCCCCGGCGAGGCCTGGGCCGACATCGAGCAGACCGCCCAGCTCATGCGCGACACGCGCCCCCACGATGTTCAGCTGTCCCCGCTCGCCCTCTACCCGGGCACCCGCATGTACGACCAGTACAAGGCCGAAGGCCGCATCCGCCGCGACTTCTACCGCGAGAGCGGTGACGCCGAGATTTTCGCGCGGCAGGACAGCCACACGGAGAAGGCCCTGCGCTACCTCTACGACGAGGCCCAGAAAGTGAAGGCCACGGCCCGCTACACGCCCGCCGAGTTCGCCGAGCAGAAGAAGCTGCTGGGCTTTTGCGCCGTGACCAACATCCTCTGCGGCGAGGCGGCGGAAGAGACGGGCCGCCTCGTGGAAGCCCAGGCCGAGTACGACGAGATCATCGCGAAAGAGCCCGGCAACTTCTGGGGCTTCATGAAGCGCGCCCTGCTTTTCGAGAAGCAGGAGCGCATGAACGACGCCAAGGCCGATCTCGAAGAAGCCCTTGCCCTCGCCCCCGGCAACCCCGAAGCCACGGAACTGGCAGGCCTTTGGGGCCTCAAGCGCAGCAAGGCCCGGGAGAAGAAGCCCGCCCATGGCCCCACCGCCGTGATGAAGGGCGCGGAAAATTACCTGGCCCGGCCCAAGATGTAGGCCCCCTCAGTCCTCCATCCGGATGTTCGGGCTCTTCTCCATGATCATCAGCACCAGGCGCTCCAGCTGATCCACCAATAGGAAGCGCAGGTCGCGGTCGAGCAGCTCGCCGGGCTCCGGGGGCCCGCCCGCGTTGCCCTTGAGGACGAAAAAGAAGCCCTTGCGGTCGATGGAGGCCACACGCTTCCAGGCCAGGCGCCCCGCACCCAGTCTGCGGGCCAGGGGCGCGGGCAGGGCCACGATGTCCACGACGAGCCCCGCCGGATCCAGGGTGATGAGCGTGCCTTCCACGAGCAGGAGAAACAGCAGGCTGAAGAGCAGCAGCGCGCCCGCGAGAGCCGCCACACCGAAGGAGAGGAGGAACAGCGTCCACAGCAACCCGGTGGGCTCATCCGCGGCCCGCGCGGCCTGCAGCGCGAAGTGGATGCCCGGAAGCCGCTTCACCACATCCGTGATGGCCCGCACGCCCGCCAGCCACGAACCCGCGAAGATGAGGAAGGCCATGGCCCGCTGCGTGAACGAGGCCCGGAAGACGAGCGGGGTGCCCAGCTCCGTCACGCTTGCTCCAGCTCGCGGAGGATGGCCTGGGCCGCAGCGGCAGGATCGGCCGCGCCCGTGATGGGCCGGCCTACCACGATCCAGGTGGCGCCTTCGCGCAAAGCGGTTGCCGGGTCCATCACGCGGGCTTGGTCCTGGGCCGCGCTGCCCTTGGGGCGGATGCCGGGGCAGAGACGGCGGAAGTGGGCGCCGCAGACCTCGCTGATGCGCTTCGCCTCCCAGGCGCTGCACACCACGCCATCGCAGCCGTGCTCCTCGGAAAGCTCCGCGAGATCCAGCGCCTTCTCGGACGGATCCCCGGCGTGGCCGAGCCGCGCCCATTCCTCTCGGCCCAGCGAGGTGAGCACCGTGACGGCCAGCAGCTCCGTGCGCCCGCCCTGTTCGCGGTGGCGGCGGACGGCCTGGGACGCGGCCTCCAACATGGCGGGGCCGCCCTGGGCATGGACATTCACGAGCGCGGGGTCCAGCGGCAGCACCGCCTCCAGCGCCTTCCGCACAGTGGTAGGGATGTCGTGGAACTTGAGATCGAGGAAAACCGGCGCGCGTTTTTGCAGCTCGCGGATGAGGCCGGGGCCTTCCGCGCAGAAGAGCTCCAGCCCCACCTTCAGCATCCCCGCGAAGGGCCCCACGCGATCCGCCATGGCCAGCGCCTCGGCGCCTGACGGCAGATCGAGGGCCACCACCAGCCGGTCCTTGGGCTTCATCACAGCCGTGCTGTTCATCGCATCATCCGAAAAGAAATGGGGTGTCCATTCCGGACCCGGAAGGTCATTCTGACCGGAATCCACAGGAGCCGCCGTGCCGCTCATGATGCCGCCGTTCCAAGCCCCGTCCGCCGCCGTCGCCACCCTGCCCGAGGCACCCAGCCTCGCGGACGCGGAGCAGAGCGTGTTCGCCGCCCTGGATGCCGATGCCCCGCTGCCCCCGCCGGTCCAGGTGGCAAGCGGCGCGCGAGCCTATGCATGGCTCCGCGCCGCGGCGCGATGGAAGACGGGTTCGGGCCTGCCCGCGAATCCCTTCGCGAAGGGCACAAGAGAGGCGGAAGAAGCCGATGCAGTGCGGGGCTTCCTCGCATCCGACAGCGGCGCGGCGCGCTTGCCGCTCAAGCTCAGCGGCAGCCGCCTGCTGCTCTGGACCTGGATGCGGAGCCGCGACCGCACCGCGCCGCTGCCGAGGGCCGAGCGGGCCGCCATCGAGGACCGCCTGCTCGATGGCGGTCCGGACATCCTCCAGGGCTGGGCCTTGCGCCACGCGCTCTGCTTCGCCATCGCCGAGCGGGACAACGCGCGGTTCGCCGCGCTGAAGAGGGCGAAGGGCAGCGAAGCGCCTGACACTTTCGTGGGCGTGCAGAGCCTTCTCGGCCTCGTCGGCGGCCCCAGTCCTGTCTTCCGCCTCTGGCAGCTCCCGGATCTCCGCTACCAGGACGCCACGCTCGGCGAGCTGGGCGCGCGCCGCGTATGGATCTGCCCGCCGGGATTCCCGGTTCCCCCAGGCGCCGCGTGGATCATCCCATCGGCCACCGGCGACCAGAACGGCCGCGAGACCGGACTGGATCTCAACATGAAGGCCGAGGCCGAGGCGCTCCTGCCCGCGCTCAAAGGCCGCGCCGCCTGGTTCGCCGCGTCACGGGGTGACTGGGAGGCCGCCGGGCTGGCCTGGTTCCCCATCCTCATCGAGCTGGACAAGGACGGGAACCTGGCCTCAGTGAAGATGGGCGACGCGGCGCCCTGATTCAGGGCTTATCCGAGCCCGGCCGCCTGCATCAAGCCCGTGAGGCCGCCCCACACCAGCTGCGACCAGTACTGGAAGCCCCGGCGGACGGGCTGCTGGGCGTAGCTGGCGTGAAGACGGTCCTTCAGCATCGGATAGTTGCCGTCCGGATCGAGCATCGCCGCCCTCACAGGGCTGTCGAAGCGGTAGGTGATCCAGCGGTCTTGGCCGTCCCATTGCAGGCGGCGCTCGTCGTTGTTCTCCAGGCGCACCCAGAGTGTGACGGGCTCGCGGATGTCGCCCTTCCGTTCCAGCGTGATGGAGCCGATGCGGCCGGGCGGGGCGGGCTGCGGCGCGGCGAAGACCATCTTGCCGTCCTTCTCCATCCAGCCGCCCTCGCTCACATCCTGGGCGCCCACGCGGGCGATGCGGTAATCGAGGATGCCCGTGCCCTCCACGAAGTCCTGCCAGAACTTCGTGAGGTCACGGCCGGAGACGCGCTCGGCGATGCGCTTGAAATCGCTCCGCGTCACATGCTTGAAGGCCTCCTCCTTCGTGTACGCGCGCATGACATCGTCCATCACGGGCTTGCCCAGCATGGCTTCGAGCTGGTTGAGCACCATGGTGGGTTTCGCGTAGGCGATGACGAAGTAGCTGTTCGTCGTCTCCGTCTGGTAGCCCTTCCGGCTCAGCGGGTCGGAGGAAGTGTTGGCCCAATACCCCGCCCACTCCCCGAAATCCGTGGGCACATAAAGGCGCCGCGACTCCAGGAGCGCGTGGTAGCTCTGGTCCATGGCCCGCGCCGTGAACCAGCTGTTCATGCCTTCGTCCAGCCAGGCCTCGTCCACCTCGTTGCTGGCGAGCATTCCGTAGAAATACTGATGGCCGAATTCGTGGACCGCCGTCACCTCTGGCGCGAAGCGGAAACCGATGGGGTCGAAGCTGGGCGTGCCCGCCGTGATGAGGGTCGGGTACTCCATGCCGTCCGCGCCGCTGGCGTCGCTGGGCGGCGCCACCACCGTCAGCACCGGGTACGGATAGGGGTAGTACCACTCGCCGGACCAGCGCAGGCCTGCCTCCACGGCCTTCTTGAGCCGGGGCAGCATGTTCACGACCTCGGGCTCGTAGTAGTAGCGGACCTCCACGCCCCGGTAGCTCGTCACATCCAACGCCCAGGCCAGCGCGAACTTGGCCGCGAAAGAGAAATCGTGGACATCCTCCGCGTGAGCCTTGTAGATTTCGCGTTTGGCGTCAGAAGCGTCCGGCCACACATCGCTCACGGCGCTGGATTTGGGATCCTTGTAGTCGAGCCCGGTGCCCACGCTGGCGAAGCGCATGCCGATGGGCGCGTTGATCTCCACATCGTAGACGCCGAAGTCGGAGAAGAATTCCGTGTTGCCATGGTAGGCGTCGCAGTGCCAAGTCGAGCCCAGCAGCACGCCGATCTTGGGGAACCACTGGGCGCCCATGAGGAAACTGGAATGCGCCGGGTCCACCCCGCCAGCCCAGCCGCTGCGGGCGAACACGCGGGGGAAGCGGCTGTTCCAGGCGATGTCGAGCGTGATGGTCTCGCCAGGCGCCACAGGCCGCGGCAGCTTCACCCACCACACCGTCTCATCCTCGCCCGCGTGGCCCTCCAGCGGACGGCCGTCCAGCTTCACGGACAGCAGCTGACAGTAGCCCCAGGAGCCCAGCTGGCGCTCCGGCCCCATGGCGTCCCCGCGCTCGTGGCCGCCGGACTCCTTCATGTAGATGGAGGACGGCCCCTTGAACGCGTTGAGGTAGAGGTGCAGCGGCACCTCCGCCACCGCGATGCTCCCCGGGTTGCGCCAGGAAAGCGTCTCCGTCCCCGCCAGCGCCTTCTCTGGCCAATCCAGCTTCGCCTGGATCTTGTAGCTCACGATGCGCGGCGACAGCGGTTTGTCGAACCAGTGGTCCGGCGTCCCGGCCCTCAAGGCCAGGCCCAGCAGCGCGGCGGACACGAGACGCAAGCGTCGGAAATTCATAGCCACTCCGGAGATGCCCCAACAGCCTACCGCTTATCCCTTGCGACTGACTCCCCCCGTGCTACACTTGCCATTCCGGCGCGGGGTGGAGCAGTCCGGTAGCTCGTTGGGCTCATAACCCAAAGGTCGCAGGTTCAAATCCTGCCCCCGCTACCAAAACGAAGGGTCGTCCAACTGGGCGACCCTTTTAGTTATGAGCTTCGAGACTCGAACGGACTCAAGGACATTACCTAACCGGCCCTGGTTCGAATCCTTGCTCTCCTACCAAACCTAGAGGGTCCCAGGAAACTGGGGCACTCTCAGCTTATGAGCCAGCGGCCGCCTTTAATGCAATTCTATCGAGACCAGATTGTGGAGGAATTCGGAGAAGAAAGACTCCGCGAGCTGGATGAAAAAATGGAAAGGGACAACGATCGCATCCGCCGACGGCTCCGAGGCTAGGCATGCCATTGATCAAGCCCGAGCTGGATGGCTTCCAGCGCCGAGGGGTCGTGCCGACCCACCCGTCCGAAACCATGGAGTCGGAATTTCTTCAGGCCTCGAACACCGGCTTAAAGCTGAACCAGCCTTTACCCTCGAAGAATTTGCGCTGGCATCCACCGAGCGACCGGCCTACCTTTCCTGGATGCTTTCGCCGATGGAAGCATCGCGAATCATCGACCCGTGCTCTAGCGAGCATACAAGTCAGAGGAGGGGCGGAATGGCGATCTGGCAGTCAACCTTTCATCTGGTGCCCAGCGAGGCCTTGAAGCCATCCAGAGGCTTCCAGAAGGCCGCGGATGAGAATGGGCACCCTCATATTTCCGATGAACTCATCTGCGCCCTGGACACTCGCCTTGAGCGCGGCGCGAGCTGGTGGAGCAAGGATATCCAGGGGTGGGGGCCCTGCGACGGTAACCGGCTCGAGGTAGGACTTAGGAGTGAGGTACGGGCCCGGTTTGATTTGCGCGAACCTGACATGCATTTTGCCGATGCAGTCCTTTGGCTGGCTCAGGAAACGGGATGTCGGCTGGTTTCAGAGGAAGGCGAGGTCTTGGAACCGACACCAAGGGCTTTGAAAGCAGCCTTGCGCACGTCTGAAGCTGCTCGATTTGTTGAGGACCCCGCACACTTCCTTGAGCAGGTTCTGCAAAAAGAGTGAGTGGGCACTCAACACCTCATGGCTTCGGCGCACAGCGCTCAATGAGTCCTCCAGGGGGGGTGGGCTCACATTATCCGTGGCCTAGTTTTCCGGGAGGACATCAACTGTTTACGGTCGGCTCCAGTAGATCTCTGAAGAATTCCCCGGGGGAAGGGGATCCTGAGAGAGAACTTCGGTTCGACCGTCCGAGTGAATCGCCAGCTTAGACCACCCGCTCCAAGGGAATTTCGCTCGAATAAATTTACCATCAACACGGAAGCCAACTGCAATCCAGGGGTTGACTGAAGTTTTTAATTCCTCATGGGAAAATAGGGGAGCCAAGGTATGCGGCCCTGCTGTCCAGGTTAAACCTCCATCGAGACTTTTCCACATACGCAGTAAACTAATATTTTTCATACGATCATACTTGAGCTGTTCATCACAAGTGAAATAAAAATTGCTTGAATTTTCCTTTATTATTTTTAATGGTACTTCTGGGATCGAATCATTAAAAGTGCAAACGGCCAACTGATTTCCATTTGAATCAAACACACGGACTACTTGGATTTCTTCAATATCACCATCTACATATCCATAGATGGATCTATCCTCAACACCTCCCAGTGAAGTAACTAAATGTTCACGAATTGCAGGAATTTTATAGATTCTCCCACTGACGCTCTCCATCGAAATCCAAAGACCTTCTTCGCTCCCAGATTCCATCTTTTTCCGAACATCAGTCGGGTCAATGGCCACGATCCGAGGAGGAATGTTCCGAGAGTAATCTCCCAAGTTGACGGCGATGAGTCTTAGGGAGCTGGACCATGGCGGATCGCCAGCGCTCACCCCTACTCCCGATAGAGCGAGAACCCAAGCTACAATGGCGTGAGAGGCGGATAGTGAACGCATGGTTTTCTCCGGATGGACTACTGAGCCGAGACAGGGGCCAGGGATAAAAACACCTTCTGGAAATCATAGTCAGAAATCCAATAGTTGTTAGGTGTTTGACTCGCCGGCGAAGGGATGGGTGAGGTTGGAAGTCCCGAGTAGTGGCACATAATATCCTTAATTTTTTGGCCCCAACTCATGAGATCTATTCTCGCTCTATTTTTAAAATCGTAACCTGGAACACCGATACCAGCACCACTATATCTGACGTCACCAGGTGTTCCTTTATATCCAGGCCAACTTAGGTCGGCATCTGGCACCCCGATGGGCCACGGAGCATGGAGTAACCCTAGATCATGCCCAAACTCATGAACACCATACAGTTCTGTATTTGTGTTGGAGAAAAGATCGGTATGGGCAATAGAAAAATGCGTATTAGGCCATGAGATACCATTCACCCCCAGCTCTCCGGGGCCACCCGTCAATCCATCCAGGCGAGCGAGGATGGCCATATAATATTCATCCGCAATGGCCTGGGACCCTACCGCGTCCCTAAAGCGAGTCAACGCACTACCCCACTGTGTGTCTGTCAGCATTGGAAGATTGCCATTGTCAGATTCTTTATATGCAAACTCACCCTTTTCCAATTGAATTTCCTCGACATCTATTTGATTATACGATACGGGAAGGTATCGTTGAATATCTCGAATTAGGTTTGTTCTAAAAGTAGCAAGATCGGCCGTGTAGGGTAAGGCGGCTGTAGCGCCACTCTTGTAGTACTGAAGCTTGACAAGATTAATCTTGATCGGTCTCGACTGAATGAGGGTGAAGGGGATCCTCTTTATCAGGCTGCCGCGGAGGCCTTCATCCTTGATATATAGCTTCTGGGGATCCGGTTCAACATAGAGCGTCAGAGGCAAACTGTTGGAGCCCGCAGGTGGGGCAGTCTGATTCTCATCTAATGGAATGACAACAGAGTTATTTGCGCCATCCCCACTGCCAAATTCATTCATGCTGCTTGATGGATTGATATCAAGATCTTTATTGTAAAGATCCGTATTATCAGATTTATATATTCTTATCCTAATTTTATTTACATCAACAAGATCTCTCATGTATATGTGAAAGCGGATAGGGCGATTTGCAATTAAGGGAACTGCCCCTTTCCATACCATTGAACTCCAAGTCTTTTGCCCTTGATCCGTTCGACCGCTTTTCTGAGTAGCGTCATCCAGATACCGCTCTACACCTTGGTTGACGCTAACGAAATCCAACGCAGGTGGAAGCTTACTCAGGGTTCCAAACATTGCCGCCAACAATGGAAGACCGGGGAGATTTGATGTTTGAAAACTGTTTCGAATTGCTCCCACCGGTAGCGAGCCTACCAAGGGTTCTTCGACAGTACCGCTCACAAAAATATTCCCATCTTGCTGCAGCACGAGCATGGGCCCATCCAGGCCATAGTCCAAGTGATCCATCACGGTGAAAATGCCGGTGTCGGGATCATACAGTTCCGTCGTGTGTGGATAGGTATGCTGGCCATTCCCGGTGTAATGCCAGCCTCCCACGATCAGCACTTGCCCGGAGGGAAGCAAGACCGCCGCATGATTCGCTCGTGACTCATTGAGACTACCCGTCGGAGTGATCGCGCCAGTAGCCGGATCGTAAATTTCGGCAGTCGGAGTGTCCTGCCAATAGTGGCCGGGGATGGGATCGAAGCTGGCAAGATCCATCGGGCCATTGAAGGTTGTCGCTCCACCCACGATCAGGATTCGACCATCGCTGAGCGTGGTCGCGGTGTGATCACACCGAGGCGTGGTTAGCGACGGCCCAGGAATGTAGGTGCTCGCATTCGGATCAAAGATCCGAGTCGAGACATCGGCGGCAGGAGGACCCGAGACCTGGCCGGGAGGTGGAACAGAGGGATTCAACCCTCCGGCTATCAGGACGCGCCCGTCCGGAAGACTCGCAAGCGCCGAGAAGGGCTCTCCTGTCGGCGTGCTCGGAATGTTTTGATCCGAGATCAGCGCAAACAAGCTGGTGGCTGGATCAAAGAAGTCCGGGATGGTGGTGACCAGATAGTTCCAGCTCCAGAACGGGTTTTGCGGATTGCTGTTGTCGTAGCCGCTGTGCATGAAATCTCCCCACCCGCCCCAGACCATAACCTTGCCATTGGCCATCTTCAGGATCTGTCCGCCGCGGTGAGAGTCGTTCATCAGACCCGCCCTTTGGAACGAAGAAGGGCTGCGGCCGCTCACCGGAAGAGCTTGGAAGGTCCCCGAGGTCGGATCATAGATCTCGGCCCATGGCACTTCATGAAGAAGCAGGGGGTACTGCGTGCATGTGCCGAGCGTGCCGGTAGGATCAGCAGGGCACGCATAGAAACTTTCACCTTCGGTGATGAGGATCCGGCCATCATCCAGCAGAACCGCGTGATGGTAGGCCCGAGGCTGGATCAGACTCCCGGTAGCCGTGAAGGCCTTCGTGACGGGGTCATAGATGTAGGAAGCCCCATATACGGTGAAGTGGCCTTGGCCATCATCGGTTTCGCCGCCCGCGATGAGGATTCGACCGTCCTTCATGGCCGTGACGGTGTACCCCCTCATGGAGGGGGATAAAGGAACCTGCGTGGGGTTCAGGGTCTGAACACTGCTTGAAACGGTGATGCCGACGAAATCGCTAGCAGTCGAGTCGACGGTACTGGTGGCCGTCACCACATAGGTACCTGCCTTGGAGGCGATGAAAACGCCACTCTGGACAGTGGCATAGGTAGCAACATTGTTCCCTGAACCATCGTCCACCTTCCAAGTGACGGTGGTGTCCGCGGCCCCGCTGACATTCGCCGAGATGTCTTGATAGATCCCGGCTGTGATCGAAACATCGTGCGGAGAGACGCTGACACTTACGGGAGGTGTGGAGGGAACACCAGTCCCTCCCGATCCAGAACCGTCTGCGGAGACTACTGTGACGGTCGCCATGGCCATGACGGACTGATTGGCATTGCTGATGGCGAGCAAATGATAGGTGCCAGCCGTCAAAGGGGCTTGGTAACGAACATATCCCAAGGCTCCGGCCTGGACCGTGCCTCCTGCAGCTCCTTCATAAACCTGCCAAGTCACATTGGAAGACGGACCCGTCGTGGTCGCCACAACAGCCTTGAATGCGGCGTTCCCACCCACCAAGACCGTCGCAGCCAAAGGGCTGACCTGCACCCCCAGCACACTGCCAGTTGGCTGGGCGACCGTGATGGTCGCTACGGCCGTCGCGCTTGGGTAAATGGGGCTGTAGGCCTGGAGGTGGTAGGTCCCCAATGTGGTTGGAGCCACATACAGGCCCTGGTCCGTGACCGTTCCACCCGCAGCGCCTTCCACCACCTTCCAACTCACAGCTTGGATGGGGGTGTTCGCAAGGTGTGCACTGAAACCATAGACGCCACCAGGATCCAAAGTGATTTGGGTGGGCGTGACCGCCATCGTGGGCGCCGGAAGAACAACCGCTTTCGCCTGCGCTGTCCGCCCAGTATCGTCCGTTGCCGTGACGCTATAGATCCCGGGCGTGTTGGCCGTAAAGATCCCGCTCGCCGCATCGATGCTTCCGCTCGCGGCCGACCAAGTAACCGGTCTGCCATCTTTGGTGGTGGCTTTGAACTGAACCGGGATCCCCACATTGGTGGTGGCAGTCCAAGGCGTGATCGTCAGATCGAAGGGGTAGGTGAAGAGATGGGTCGTACCTGGCGAATAGGTACTTGAAGCCGAGTCATAACTCGAAACGCCGGGCCAGAAGATCCGCCCATCCTGGAGCAGAGCGGACTGCTGGGTCTGATACCAGGTCGTCATGTTCAGGGTCTGGGCCAGCACATAGAAGGCATTCCGGATCGGATCGTAGACTTGAGCATCCGTGGTGCCGGGAAAGATGGAGTCACCCAAAAACACAACCAACCCATTCGGGAGCATCTGGGGTTGATCGAGGACCACGCGGGCGCGGGGGCCCTGAAGGCGTGTCAGCTGGCTTGTGGCCGGGTCAAAGATCGCAGCAGGAAACGCCCATGAGATCCAAGAACCGGTGGCCTGACCCATGAACAGCACCTTCCCATTCGGCAAGGCCAATTGATTGGTGCCCATGCCAGAGGAAGCATCCAAGTCGGGCCAGGATGGGTAGAACGAAGCGTCCAACTTCCCAATGATCGAAATGCTGTTCTGAGCTGGATCGAAAAGCCCAACAAGGTGATCGTAGGACCAGGTCCCTATCCCCGTGGAGGTCCTACCCCCTGACAAGAGCACGCGGCCATCCGCCAACAGCGTTGCTTGACCGGTTCCCCAAGCGATCCCGATGTCACCCGTCACAGTCTGCCATTGCCCGGGATTTCCATCCGCCTTGGTGGAATCGAAGACGAAGGACCCTGATGGAGCCGCGGGCAAGCCAGTGCTTGTGCGACCACTGATACCGCTAGAAAGCAGCACACGCCCGTCGAGCAGCGAAACAAGCGTGTGCCCTTCAGCGAGAGGGCCCGCGACGGAGGTGAAGGTGTTGGCAGCGGAATCGAAGATGGCCCAGTCCGAGGTAGTGGGCGCGCCATAGCCATTTGAATACCCGCCGCCCAGAAGGAGCCGGCCATCCGTCATGACCGTGAACGCGGGGTATCTCCTCCCACCTGGAGCGGTCAGTGCAGGGACACCAGCAGCGATCGTCGACATGGCGTGCACAGGGTTGTAGAGGTTGGATTGCGTGGATTGCCCAAAGAAGGACAACACGCGACTGTCGTAAAGCTGTGCCGACTGGAAATCGTAGTAATTCGAATTGATCGCCATTGGGCCACCAAGTTCAATCGCCCCCGGCACCGTGACTTGAACGCTGAGCGTGGATTGAACAGAAGCGCCCAATGCATTCGTCACGGTCAGGGTATAGGTCGTGTTGCCGTTCGGCTTCACCTGGACCGGAACGCCGCTGGTGATGGGACCCACGCCCTGGTCGACCTGACCTTGCCCGTTAAAGAAGTAAGCGGTCAGGTTAACCGTGCCATTCACCGGGACACTCGCCTGATCCGCCATGAACAGCTGGATGGTGGGCGCCTGCACATCCACATGGACCTGCGCGTAAGAGGCACCTTGGGCATTTGAGGCCACAAGCAAGTAGTCGTACGAATAGGTCGGCTTCACCGACTCGCTGGTCTGGCCCGTCACATTCAGGCCGTCCACCGTGAGGGTGGTCGCGCCGGTCACGGACCAGCTCAGGGTGGTGGCGGCTCCAGCTGGAATGGAGGTCAGGCTGGCGGTGAAGGCGCCGATGGTGGGCGCCCCCGCATCATTCACATTGATGAAGGCTTCCACCGACTTGCTGGGATCGGCCTGAGAGGTGACTCGGATCGTGTAGGCGCCCGAGACAGATGCCTGGAATACGGCCTGGTTCCCCTGAGGCGAGAGGGTGGCCCCTAGGCGTCCTTGGAGCACCCAGTCCACGGCCTGGTTGGAGGTCCCCTGGACAGACGACACCAGGGTGACGGGGGATCCGACCGATGCACTCGAGCTAGACGGAGTGACGCTCAGGGAGACCGCCGGATTCGGCGCGATCACCATCACGGTCGCCACGGCGAACTTTGTGGCATCCAAGGAATTCGTGGCGACCACATGGTAGGTGCCGGGTGTCATGGGCGCTGTGTAGAAGCCGGAACTGTCAATCGTCCCGCCCCCCGCTTCCTGGACGGACCACAGCACCTTCGGCTGAGGCGTGGTCGATGTCGCTGCCAATCCTCGCAGCGCGGGTCCACCATGGCCTCCCGATCCCACGATGGACGCCAGGAACTGATACTGCCCAGCAAGCGTCAGGCGGATCAGGCTGGGGCTTTTGAGGGTCACGGACCCCGGGCCAGCCGCATTCACCACGACGGTCACGGCCCGGGTGATCACGGCTCCCGCGGTGTTGGTCACCGTCAGGGTGTAGGTGGTCGTGACCGTGGGTCTGACCTGGACGCTCACGCCGGATTGAACAGGCCCGACGCCCTGATCGAGGGCCCCCGTGCCGCCCGTGAAATCAAAGGAGAGCGTCGCGGATTGCCCGGTGGTGATGGTCGAAGGCGTCGCCAGGAAATCCTGGATCAGGGGTGGCGCGACCGCCTGGATGTCCTGGGCGCCGGTCGTGGCGGTCCCAGCCGCGTTCGTGACGAGGCAGGTGAGATGCAGGGTCCCGGGTACATCCGCCGTGAAGGTGATCGCGTGCGTCCCGGCTCCGGCCGTGAGGGTTCCTCCGGTGAGGTTCCAGAGGAAGGTGCATCCCGGTTGGTCGGGCACAGAGGCCGCCAACCCCGCCGGGCCGCTGGTAACGATCGAAGGCGCCGTGAGGGTGGCGTCGGGAGGCGCCACCAGCTGGAGAGAAGTCGTGCCGGTCGCAGCAGTCCCAGCTGCATTGGTGACCACGCACTGAAGGGTCGCGGTGGTGCCATTGAGAAGGGTGTAGGTGATCTGATGGGTGCCCTGTCCTGCTGTGATCGTCCCACCCGCGAGGGACCAGACGAAGGTGGTTCCCGGTGCATCGGGCACGGAAGCCAGCTCGCCGGCCGTTCCTTGGGTCTCGACAGGCGCAGCCGTAATGGTGGGATCGGGAGGCGGGACCACCGTCACGGTGCCCGTACGGGTCACCACACCCCCTGCGCCGTTGTCCACGGTCAGCATGTAGGTCGTGGTGGCGAGGGGCGTCACGGAGATCGCCTGGCTGCTCTGGATCAGGCCGACGCCTGGGTCCACCTTCCCGGTTCCTCCCGAGAAGACCCCCGTGAGGGCCACACTGGTCCCGCGCGTCACGAGAACCGGGGCAGCCGTGAAGCTCGAGAGCACGGGGAGTGCGATCACGGGAAGCGTCTGCTTCCCTGTGGCCCAATCGCCCGCGGCGTTGGTCACCGTGCAGGTGAGAGAAAGGCTACCCACCGTCCCAGGTGTGAAAGCGATCTGATTCTGGCTCGTCGCGGACGTGATCGTGCCGTTCGAAAGGCTCCAGGCGTAGGTGGACCCCTGCACAGAGGGCACCGAGGCGAGGAAGCCCGGAACCCCGGCGGTCACGGCCGAGGGAGCGGTCAGGGTGGCATCTGGCGGAGGGACGACCGTGACAGTCTGAGAGGCCGTGACGGCCTTCCCCAACGCGTTGGTGACGGTCAGGACATAGGTGGTGGTCTGAGCCGGTTGGACCGTGATCACCTGGCCGCTGCTCACCGACCCGATCCCGGGATCAAGCGTCCCCTGGCCCCAGCGGAATGCGACGGTGAGCGTCACCGAGGAGCCTACCGTGATGATGGGGCGCGAGGCCGTGAAGCTCGTGATCTCCGGCGCATGCTCGACATGGACAATCTGACGGCCGTCCCCCTGACTTCCTTCAGCGTCCTGCACGGCGCACAGGAGGTGGAGCGCCCCCGCTGAACCGGCCGAGAAGGTGATCGCCGCTTGGTGGGGGTCTGACAGGATCGTCCCGTTGACGATGGACCAGGCGTAGGTCTCACCCGACACTTCCGGGACACCCGCCTGAAGGCCCTCATCCCCGGAGGTCGCCGCGGTCGGCGCCGTCACGGCGATCTTAAGATGGTGGCCATGCCCACCGGGGCCGCCAGGAGAGATTGCGGGAGCTTGCGCGACCGACGCCATCGCCAAGAAGCCGAAGGCCAACCACAGCCGGGTACCAAATCGGGGCACAGGATTCTCCAGATTCGAAGCGAGGAAGAACCCTGGGTCCGGCGAAAGCGGTGGGGCTCCAATGTTTCGGAAGTCTTCATTCTACAAGGTCACCCTTGCAAAATCAGGGGACTTTCCTTCCCCTGGGCGTTCAGAGAAAAATCAGCGGTGGGACAAAAGCAGGAGGGCGTCGAAGCGTTGGCTTGGGGAGTGGTTAGATTCTCGAGCCTCCGGCGCGCCTATGGCAGGTTGCGATCTCCTTCCTATCGGGCGCCGGGCTCGGAACCTTGAATAGCGAGCGGTCCACCAGGGATTTGACAGGTTGAGGGACCTAACCTTTCCCAATGTCCATCTCTGGCTGAGGGAGCGTGGGCATGTGGGACAGACTCGCGCAGAATCATTTTTGAACACATTCAAAAAACCCTTGCGCGGGTCCTCCCTCCCGCCCATGCTTATTTTTGAACAGGTTCAAAAATGACCCAACCCACCCGCTCCAAAGCCGAAGAAACCCGAGCCCGCATCCTGGAGGGGGCACTCAAACTCTTCCGGGAAAAGGGCTTCGACGCTACCACCATGCGGGACATTGCCCAGGCCGCGGGCATGTCCCTGGGGTCCACCTACTACCACTTCGACTCTAAGGAGGCACTCGTCATGGCCTTCTACCAGGAGAGCCAAGACACCCTTCAGGACCTGATCCCGGAGGCCATGACCAAGCACAAGGACCTGGCCTCTCGGGTCCGGGTAGTGCTCCAGCTCCGCTTCGAGCAGTTCGGTCCCAACCGGGCGGTCCTGGGGGCGCTCTTCCGGAACGCGGCAGACCCCCAGCATTCCCTATCCCCCTTCAGCGCCCACACGAAGGCCATTCGCGATAGGGCTATCGCCCATTTCGAGGAGGCGGTCCGTGGCGGCGACGTGAAGGTGCCAAAGGATCTCCAACCCCACCTGCCCCGCCTTCTCTGGATGTACCAGATGGGGCTGATCCTCTTCTGGATCTACGACCGATCCAAAGGCCAGGCCCGGACCTTGAAGTTGCTCGACAAGAGCCTGCCCGTTCTCGTCTCGGCGCTGAAGCTCTCCAAGCTGCCTCTGATGGGCCCCGTCCGCGCCGCGGCCATCGACCTGCTGTCCACCGTCCTCGAGCCGGAACCGGCCCGCTAACACCTCCTCCCCTCCCGCCTGAATCCGTGATCCCACTTCCGCGTGCCGAAGGTCTGCCCTCCGAATGGTCCATCACGCGACTGCTCGTCCCTCTCTCTCCACTGCCTGAGTGCCTCATGCCGACCCTCCTCACCAGCCTTCTCCACCCACGCCGCACCCTGAGAGCTTTTGCCGCGGCTCCCGCCTGGCCCGTCGCCACTTGGTCGGCGCTCACGGCCATCGCGGTGATCGGTTCCTGTTTCTATGGCGCTTCCCTTGCCCGGGTGTTGCCTTGGGATCCGCGTGGCTCGGCCCTCTGGCTCGCGCTCTCGTCGGGACTCGGCTGGTGCGTGCTCGGGCCCATGCTCATCCTCGCAACGCGGCAGCACCCCAAAGTGCTCGCCCAGGCTTGTCTCGTGACCATGGCCTATGGAGAAGGCGTCCTCGCCCTGGGGGCGGTGGCCAACTTGATCCTGTCTCTCCGTCATCCAGGTCTTGTGAACGCAGGCGTGGTCGCGGCCAGCAATGTCGTGATGGCCCTCGCGCTTGCCAGTCAGCTGAAAAGCCTGGGGGTCGCCCTCTGGAAGACCCTCGCTTGCTGGATGCTCGCGCTGAACGGCAGTGGGGCCTTGTTCTTCCTCCTCTTCCGTCACTTGCTCTGAGGCTCCCATGCTGAAGAACGCCCTCCCCATGCAGTCGTTCATCCGCCGGTGCTGGCTCGTCACCCATCGAGTCCCCGAGGCCCAGGTCCGTTCACTCCTTCCACCGGAACTACATCCGGTCACCTATGGCGGATTCGCCTTCCTCAATACGGTCATCGCCCGCATGGAGGCCATGCGACCTCAGGGCCTGCCCGCCTTCCTGGGGCTCGATTACTGGCATGTGGGCTACCGCATCTATGCGAAAGCCCTTACCCCACAGGGCGAGCAGGAAGGCCTCTACTTCCTGCGTAGCGACTGCGACCGACGACTCCTGACCATGGCAGGAAATCTTTTCTCGGACTTCCGATTCCACACCGCTCGGATCCTGGTGACGGACACAACGCCTGTCACCTCCGTCCGAGTCGAAGTCCCAGGCGCCGACGTTGAGCTGGATCTCAACTCGGACCAGGAGACCCTGCTTGCTGCGGGATCACCCTTTGGGACACTTGCCGAGGCGGAGATCTTCCTGAAGTACAAACCCTGCGGGCTCGCATCAGCAAGCCGCGGGCGCGTGAACGCCATCCCCATTCAGCGCGATGAGTCCGCCTGGCACGCCCGGCCGGTGAAAGTCCGACATCAGCACTTGGCCTACTTGGATAGCTTCACCGGGATACAGCTCGAGCTGGTCTTCGAGATCGCTCCCATCGAGTACCGCTTTGGGCGCGGCCACCTCCTGGAGGTTCGATGAAGGTCTTCCTCACCGGGGGAACCGGCTTCATTGGCGGCCACCTTCTGGAAGGTCTTTGCGCCAGCGGGCATGACGTCACGGCCCTCGTAAGGCCCTCGACCCGTCCGCATCCAGAGCGCCCCGGTGTGACCTGGCTCGAGGGCGACTGGATGACACCCGAAACCTGGTTGCCCTCCCTCGCAGGTCATCAAGTGATCGTGAATGCGGTAGGTCTGATCCGTGAGACTGGCGCCGCAACCTTTGAAGCCGTCCAAGCGAAAGTCCCGATCCGTCTTCATGCTGCGGCACAGGAGCATGGGATCAGCTCCATCCTCCAGATCAGTGCCCTTGGAGCCGCGGACGGTGCGCCGACCCCTTTCCTGCGGACCAAACGCTCAGCGGACCAAAACCTGGAGCGTTCCGGGATCCGCCATCTGATCCTGCGCCCCTCCTTCGTCTACGGGCCAGGGGACCACTCCATGGCCTTCTTCGAGCGTCTGACCCATCTGCCTCTCGTCCCCCTACCCGAAGGCGGCGCCATGCGGATCCAGCCCCTCTATGTGAGAGATCTTGTTCGCGCCGCGCAAGTCTGGCTTGAGAGCGATCAGCCCTCCGGAACCTTCGACCTCGGTGGCGCGGAGGCTCAGACCTTCCGCCAAGTGCTGGATCGTCTCGCTGGCGGTCATATCCGAGGTGTCCTAGTTCCTCCATGGGCCATGAACCTCGTGGCCCATGCGACGGACTTGATCGGCCGTGGCCCAATCACCCGAGATGAGCTCCGCATGCTCCGACTCGGCAGCACCTGCGACAACGCCCCCTTCATCCGGGCCTTTGGATTCGAGCCCCTTCCCTTTTCCCGCGGCCTGGCGCTGCGACATCAAACCTTGTCCTAGGAGCCCCCATGGCCACCTTTACGCTTGAGACCTTTATCGCCGCGCCGCCGGAGGTCTGCTTCGACCTCTCCTTGGACCTCGACCTTCATCAAGGATCCATGGACCACACCGGCGAGAAGATCGTGGGCGGCCGGCCCGCTGGCCGCATTGGCCTCTACGAGTTCGTCACCTGGGAAGCCAAGCACTTTGGGATCCGGCAGCGCATGACCGTCGGCATCACCGCCCTGGAACGCCCCCATCGCTTCCAGGACCAGATGCTCAAGGGGGCGTTCAAGCGGTTCGAGCATGAACATGTCTTCGAGGCGGTGGAGGGAGGTACGCTCATGCGGGATACCTTCGACCTCTGCGGACCCCTTGCTCCTCTTAGCTGGCTGCCGGACCGTTGGATCCTGGTCCCCCACATGCGGGCCTTGATGTTGAAGCGGAACGCCTTGATCAAGCAGATGGCGGAATCCAGGCAATCAAAGAGCGCCGTGCTCGACTCTCAGTAGATCGGACAGGTAGGGTCCGGGTTGAACGACTGGTTCGGCCCATCATTCGCTACTGCCCGCCAACCGCGCTAGATATGGGCTCACTTTGGCGTCGAGGATGGCTGATGCCAAACCAGGCGGCCAGGCTAGCCTTGCCGGTAACTCAGGGCGCCGGGCTTATTTCGTCCGAAGGGATTGACGTTCGAAGCGAATAGACTACTCTGTTTTACAGAGTAGTCTGTGTATTCCACTCTTCAGCCTGCGAACGACAGAAACCGCCCTGCAAGATTTGAGGACAACCATGGCCGACATCACCCCAGCAGAAGCCCGCGAATCCCTGGCGGACATCGACTTCACCGCTAGGCAGATGCGCCGGACCTTGGCCGCGTCCCAATTCAGTTCCCACCTCATGACGTGGGGCCTGGTCTGGGTCGCAGGCTTTGGGTCCTCTTACCTGTTCAGCCATGGCATCGGGTTGGTCTGGACGGTCCTGGTCAGCCTGGGGATCGCTTGCTCCCTGGGTCTGGGCATCGCCGAACAGCGGCGCCCCGTGGTCCAAAGCGCGCAGGGGCGCAAGCTCGGTCTGCAAATCCTGCTGTTCTGGACCGCTATCATCGCCTATGCCGAGGTGCTGGGGTGGCTGCTGCCTCTGCCCACGGTGGGCGCCCGTGTGGTGGTGATCGTGACGATCGTTATGCTGGGCTACGTGGTGCTGGGCATCTGGCTGCGTAGCTCAATTCTCAGCCTCATCGGTCTGGGGGTGACCCTCGCCACCTTTGCCGGATGGCATTGGCTCCCGCCCAAGGACTTCATGCTGTGGATGGCGGTCTTCGGGGGTGGCGGCCTGTTCGTGCCAGGCCTTTACGTCCAGTTGCGCTGGAAGTGAGCTTACGGTGTCTGGATTCAACGAGATTATTCACCAGCCCATCCGTCTGCGCATTGTGTCGGCACTGGCGACCCTCGGCCCCGAAGAGCGGGTGGACTTCACTCACCTGAAGACGCTCCTGAAACTCTCGGACGGCAACCTGGGCGCGCACCTCCTGAAGCTGGAGGAGGTCGGCTACCTGACCCAGGAGAAGACCTTCGTGCAACGCAAGCCCCGAACCTACCTGCAACTCACCGCCGCGGGCAGGACCGCCTTCCGGGCCCATGTGGCGGAGCTAAAGAAGATCCTGGGCTGAAAACCATCCACCTCAATAGCCGGGGCCAGAGACGGGGTCCCTGCACCACCCATCCATGCCTGCTCTAAGGAGGACCACCATGAAGACCTGTACCCGCAAGCTGTTGATCTGGCTATCCGGCCTGCTCGTCACGACCAAGATTCTGGCAGCCCAGGCCGGATGGGCGCAAATGGTGGTTCCCGGCGCCACCCGGGATGACCCCAGCACGATCGTGGCACTCTATTACCCGACCCAAACGACGCCGAGCCGCGTCGCCATGGGTCCGTACGTGCTCCACGTCGCCATCCAGGCGCCGCCGGACCCTTCGGTGAAGGGACTCATCGTCCTCAGCCATGGAATGGGCGGATCGGAGCTTTGCCATAGCAGTCTGGCGGAGGCGCTGGCTCGGGCAGGCTACCTCGTGGCGGCCCTCCGCCACCCGGGTGACAACTGGCAGGACAGTTCGCTCCTGCAGGAGAGCCCTGCTCGCTATTTCGACGTTCGGCCACGCCAGGTCAGCGGGGTCATCGACGCTCTGCTGCTCGATCCCAAATGGAAGGACCGCATCGCCCGCGATGCCAAGGGTCCCCGGATCGGCGCGGTCGGGCATTCGGCGGGGGGCTACACCGTCCTGGCCCTCGCGGGCGGGACACCGGATATTGCCAGACTCGTCAAGCACTTCAAGGAACACGCTGCCGAAGATCCGATCTTCTCCGGACAGGGCCGATCGCCGCACGCCGCGGCACCTCCGGCCGCACCTGCTCCGGCCTACGGCCCTTTGCAGGACCGGCGGATCCGCGCCGTGGTGGCCATGGCTCCGATCGGAGTCGTCTTAACCCCAGAATCCCTGGCCAGGATAACGGTGCCCACAGTGATCTATGAGGCGGAAAGCGACCGCTTCCTGGTGCCCCGTTTTCATGCGGAATGGATCGCCCAGAACATGCCCCGGGCGGAGCTACGCCGGGTTCCCAATGCCTGGCATTTTGCGTTCTTGGATACCCCGAGCCAGCCGATTCCCACACCCGACGGCGACATCGGCGCCAATCCTCCTGGATTTGACCGGACGGCTTTTCTGGCCAAGCTGGGCATTGACCTAGCGGCCTTTTTTGACCGGACCCTCCAGTGAGGGGTTCTAATCGGGATCACGTCACCAAAACCCCGGTATTGCGGCAGGCTGTCCAATCCCCCGAAGCTCCTTATCGACCGAATTGAGGTTAGGCCTTTCTACTCGTCTTGGGCTTTCTGGCCTTCGCGGCAGAGCGACGGGTCTTGGTCTTCTTCGGCGCCCGTTTGGCCGTGGAAACCTTCTTCGAGGTCTTCCTAACAGTCCTCTTCCGAGGGGCTTTACGACTTCCCTTTTTTGACGCCGTCGTCGCAGGCGAGATCGGAGGGTTCGTCAGCGCTTCATGGGTCGGCGTTCCGGGAACGGGCCCCTCGGGGACATGTTCTCCGAACCAGAAGCCGATCTCTCGCAACTTCGGACCTGCGTAGTAGCCGTCCTGCCATGTGTCGTTGTCCTGGAGTCCCTTCCACTTGGTTCCTTGAGGCACAGACTTAGCCCCTGCCCCGCTCTTCTTCGCCATCGCCTGGTTGTGACGCCACTTGTAGTGACCAAACACCCCAAAGACATTCACCGCGAATTCCGCGGCGAGGCCAGGCGCGTTCTCGATGAGGATCAGGTTGTCGTCGTTCTTGCTGCTGGCCTTGGGCCCGAGGTTGTGGGACCCGGTCATCACCACTGGATGTGATCCGAAGGGATCGACGACCACCACCTTGCTGTGAATCATCACCATCCCGCCGCGGTACTCATCCTTGAACCAGCCCGTCATGGCGTCCTTGATCGGGGCCGGAATCACGGCTTCCGGTGCCGCATCCATGGCCGTTCCCCGATCATGGAAGGTGAGGATTGGGGTCTTGCCACCCGGGTCCTGGTTCACCACGCCGTGGACAAAGAGGTTCTCTTGAGAGAGCGCCAGGATGTCGTTCAGGAGGGTGCCCTTCGGCCCGGGATTGAACATCAGGAAAAGCACCCCTTGCCGTGCCCCTTGGATGAGGCGACGAGCATCCGCCAGGTCCACGAGGTTCACGGTAGGGGCGTTCCAGGCCGTGGCCTGCCACCCGGAGCCAGAGGCCTTGGTTGGGGTGGATCCATCCTGAGCCAGGGAGGGTGGGTACCCGTCCCCGGCCGCGAGGAGCTCATCCCAGCGCTTCTTGTAACCCGCCGCGAGATCTTCGTTCTCGATGAGGAGGCCGTTGTTCACTTGCGTGCAGAGCCCGTTCACCGTCCAGTTGGTGCTGCCAGTCCAGAGCCGGACGGGTTTCCCGCTCTTGTCGCAGAACACGAGGAACTTGTTGTGGGCGAAGTGAGGGCTCTTCACCAGGCGGTCATGCACGGTGACGGTCTTGGATTTCTTCAGCTGGCTCCGGACTGTCGCATTCTCATCCGGTTCGCCGCTCTTGAAGGCACCCGAGGCCAGGATCAAGTTGAATCGCTTCCCGAACGCTTCGACGGCAGGAATCAGCTCTGGGTCGTTCAGTTCGTAGAGAGCGGCATACACCGTCTCACCCGCCTTGTTCGAGGTCGTCAGGAGATCCAGCAAAGCCATCCTCAGGCGTCCGCCAAGCTCCTGACGGAGTGGAGATTTGGGGTCGAGGATGTTGTTCTTGAGAACGGCCTGGGGTCCGCCCTGATCCATGGAAAGATCCCGAGCCACCCACTGGGAAGCCACGATCCCTCGGTTGAAATAGGCGTCGAAGCCTTCGGTCTGGCCCGTACCGACCTCGACCCACTCACTCCATGGACTGCAGGCCGATACCGGAGCGGGCTTCAACGCGCCCGCAGACCCCAACATCGGTACCACCTGATATCGAACCTTCAACCCATCGGCGAAGTAATCGCTCCAGAGGAATCGCTGAATGGGCCATACGGTACTCGGTTGATGAAGGCCGCTCTGGGCCTTCGGGTCACCCTCGAACCCCACCCAGGTCTCCACGACCGAGTCCGTGATCTTGCCACCTGCATCCTTGGCCTGACGGCGGAGGGCGAAGCCGCGGCATCCAGGGATCCGTTTGTCCGTCCGCCACACGATCGTGGCGTCGTCGCAATTGGTGTACACCTTCAGATCAATGGTCATAAGCATCCTTCGGTGGTTGACCGGGAGATGCTATTCCCACTCATAGGTCATGCGTGTAAAAAGGCCCGCACATTTGTGTTTATTACATTTTAGGGTCAACCTCAGAAAGGGAACAAGCATGACTGCCTTCGGTATCGCAGATCTCGGAGGCGTCCTCTAATGATCCAAGAACTATCCGGCCTTCAAAGGCCCGGCGACCTTGTAAGCATTGAGGATGATGCCGGACGGGAATGCATTCGTGCTGACGAGCTCGAACGAGCGTGCCGGGGTTCCCTCCGCGAAGAAGCGCTTCCCCGTGCCCAACAGGACCGGATAGACGATCAGCAGGACTTCATCCGCAAGCCCATGTTCGAGCAGCATCGATGTCAGCGTGGAGCTACCCCAAAGGATAAGGTCCGTGCCGTCCTGCGCCTTGATGCGGCGAATGTCCTCGACGATGTCTGGTCCAAGGCCCTCGCACGGGCCCCATTCAAGGCTTTCCGGACGGTGGGTCGCGACATATTTCGTTGCCGCATTGAGGCCGTCCCCCATCGGACTGCTCGGCGCTTTTGGCCAGAAGCCCGACCAGAGATCGTAGGTAAGACGGCCCAGCAGCAGATCGAAGCTCTCGCCATGCGCGGCGAGGACTACGTCCCGGCCAGCGGGGGTCCGATAGGGCGCGGTCCAGTCGGCGTAGGGGAAGCCGCCATCGGCGGAGTGCTGGATCACGCCGTCCAGCGAGATGTGTTCGATGATTTTGAGCTTTCTCATCTGAGTCTCCGTGATCTAGGGTGCCAACCCCATCTACCTACATGTCGAACGGAGGAGTCGGAGATCGACAGGCCTGGTTTCTTTTTTGATATTCTTTGTAAGTATTGTTTTAACAATATCTTTAAACAGGAAGAGCCCCCTCCAGGGGGCTCTTCCCTTGGAGTTTGGACCTCCTGTCGCCCTTGAGCCCCTACGAGTCGGGGGCTCTTTCCATGCCTGCATCCCAAAAGCGGGGAATGTGTCCTGAGGCTATTTTCAGAAGCTAGCCTACCTCTTCGAGGGGATCTGGATCAGGGGAGTCACGCCGCTTCCGCCGCTGATGATCAGATTGCCGTGGTTTCCGATCTCCTTGAGCGCCTGGATGCGCTGGTATTCCAGGATCTGGGGAGTGAGAGACTGGGAAACGATCTGCTGGGCCTTCGCTTGGCCCTCCGCTTCGATGCGCTTCCGCTCTACCAAACCTAGAGGGTCTCAAGAAACTGAGGCCCTCTTAGCTTATGAGTTCACCCCGGAGAGGTCCGAGTTCATAGCCCAAGCCTTGCAGGTTCAAATCCTGAGTCGTTTGTCGAAAATCCTGCGCGCTACATTGAGGAGGTTCTGTATAAAGGCGGAGTGTGACGATCTGGAACTGCTCAAAGAGCAGGTGCCGAGGTCCATGGACCGGCCGGAGCAGCCTCTCTAAGCTCACATCAAGAGCCCTTGTGGGAGAATGGGCGCTTCCACCCCAGACGCAAATGAAGGACTGGATCGCATGACGCCACGCCCCCGATTCCGATCTCTTGGCATGCCAGGTGTCCTGATCCTCTCCCTTTCAGGCGCTCAGCTAGGCTGCGACCTGGACGGGCGCGCGCGCCAGAAGCAGGCGGAAGAGGCGGTGCTCCGGAAGCAGATGGAAACGAATCCCCCGAGCCCGGTGGTGCTGGAGCAGCTTCGCCAGACCGCGCAGGATTTTCTGGCCGAGCACAACCCTGAAGTGACGGTGCAGGGATTCACTTTCACGGAACTCACGCCGAATCTCTTCCTCATCGGCGCGAATGTGACGGATCGTGTTCAAGGGAATGTCTATGTGAAGCAGCTCAGCGCGGAGCGTCTTCGGGATGCCGATTGGGGTGAGGACGGGGAGGTGAAGGAGACTGGCGATTTCCTTTGGGTGATCGATTACCTTGATGCCGCCAGGATGGATGCCCTCGCGCGTCGGCATGGCATCGCGGGGGAAATCGACCAAGTGCGCGGCCACAACAATGGGACCTCGACCGGGTGGGGTCAACACACCTGGCTGGACGATTACCTGCTTTGGCACTTCCTGTTCAACCGGCCTTCACCCATGGGCTACCGGTACGGAATTCCGGGTTTCTCCGCCATGGCGCCTGGCTTCCGTTTCTATGCGCCCAACCGGCCCTTCAACGGTGATGACATCAACCCCTACCGGCAGGCTGCGGCGGCCACTGGCGGCCGCTCAGCGGTGTTCCTGAATGGGGCCGCCTGGAATCCGCCCCGCAGCGCGGATGTCTCTCATATGACCGGGCAGGCATACGGGATCAGCGGGGCGGGAGGATTCGTCATGGGGAAGACGGGTCTTGGTGGTGTGCCCCGGGGTGGCTTCGGCGCCACGGGGCACGCGGTCTCGGCCGGATCCTGAGGAGGCCTCGTGAAGCGCGTGAATCTCCGCCCGCGAAACGGCTGGCAGCAGACCGTGGAATCCCAGGGACTCCTCTTCCATACCCATGAGGATGGATCGCCCTACTGGATGGAGGACACGGCCTATCAGTTCACCTCTGCGGAAGTGGAAAACCTGGAGAAAACCACCAACGATCTCCAGAGTCTCTGCATCGAGGCAGTTCAGCACCTCATCGACACCCGGCGCTATCGCGACTTCGCCATCCCGGACTTCATGATCCCGGTGATCGAGGCGTCCTGGGAAAGAGATGAAGTGGCCATCTACGGCCGCTTCGACTTGGTCTACGACGGGCGCGGGCCCGCCAAGCTCCTCGAATACAACGCGGACACCCCGACATCCTTGGTGGAGGCGGCGATCATCCAGTGGTTCTGGCTCCAGGACCAGTTTCCGGGCCGTGACCAGTTCAACTCCCTGCATGAGCGCTTGGTCGAGGCATGGAAGCGGGCGAAGGGTTTCCTGCCCATCACCCCTGTGGCGTTCCTCCACCAGGATCAGGTGGAGGACATCCAGACCGTCGCCTACCTGCGGGACACCGCGGACAAGGCGGGTGTCCCCTCGACCCAGATGTTCATCGAGGACCTGGGATGGGATGCCAACCGGGGATTGTTTGTCGGCTTGGACGAGAAGGCCATCACGGCCGCCTTCAAGCTCTACCCATGGGAATTCATGGTTCGGGACGCCTTCGCGGCGAACCTCGCCCACCAGCCCCGCCCCTGCACCTTCCTGGAGCCGGCCTGGAAGATGCTGCTCTCCAACAAGGCGATCCTGGCAGTGCTGTGGGAACTCAATCCTGGACATCCGAACCTCCTGCCGGCCTACCTGGATGGTCCGCGGGACCTTGCCAGCCAGGGATATGTGAAGAAACCCCTGCTGGGAAGGGAAGGTGCGAATGTCGAGCGCGTGCCGCCCGGGGGGCTGGCAGCCAGCGCCCCCTCCAACCCTTTCTACGGCGCCGAAGGCTATGTCTACCAAGCCGTGGCGCCCATCTCTGAGATGGAAGAGTTCCATCCCATCCTTGGCTCATGGGTCGTGGACGGAGAAGCGGCGGGCCTAGGCATCCGCGAATCATCCAACCTCATCACAGACAACCGGAGCAGTTTCGTCCCGCACTACATCCAGGATTAGGTGGGTCTGTTCCTGATTATTCACTCGCACGAGCACATTGCACCTGACCTTTCAGAAACCGCCTCCCTCACTCACTCTCGGCTCAATGAAGGATCAATGAAGGATCAATGGCATCGTCAACTCAGGACCATCTCCACTCAATGGTCGCACTGGGTGGGCTTACAACATCAACCTGACACTTGTTCAAGCGGATCCTGGGCCAGGGCATATGCGTTGTTCGCCTTTAGGGCTCACTGGTTTGATGTCTCATCTGACGCTCCTTGGAAGGCAACACCGATAGGCCCAGCTGGAGGCACTTATTGCTTGGGGAGTTGGGTCCTCTTCACGCCTAGGCACCTGCGGGTTCCTGATGGTCTCGAACTATGGAGAATGCCATCCTGCCTCCTCGCGAGGATTCGATGGCCGAGACGAAGAAGCCGAAGGTGGACAGTGCCCGGGCCTGGCGGGAGGCCAAGACCCTGCTAAGAGAGCACCGCCGCTCCCTCACGATCGGGTTGCTGCTCATGCTCGTTAGCCGGCTGGCAGGGCTGGTGCTGCCCGCGAGCACCAAGTTCCTGATCGACGATGTGATCGGCAAGGGAGACCACCACCTTCTGGTGCCCCTCGCCATCGCCGCCGGTTGCGCGACACTCATCCAGGCCTTCGCAAGCTACGCCAACTCCCAGGTAGTGAGCGTGGCCGCTCAGCGGGCCATCATGGCCATGCGCCAGCGGGTGCAGGATCATGTGCTCCGTCTCCCCATCCGCTACTTCGATTCCACCAAGAGCGGCATCGTCATCTCCCGGGTCATGAACGACGCCGAGGGGATCCGCAACCTGGTGGGCACCGGGATCATCCAGCTTGTGGGCGGCGTGCTCACAGCCTTGATGGCCCTGGGCGTCCTCTTCTGGCTGAACTGGAAGCTGACCCTCTTCACCCTCGTCTTCCTTGGCCTTTTCGGCGGCGCCATGGCCCTCGCCTTCCGCCGCCTGCGGCCGCTCTTCCGGAAGCGGAGCGAGATCACGGCAGACATCACGGGGCGACTGGCGGAGTCGGTCGGCGGCGTGCGCATCCTGAAGGTCTATGTGGCCGAGGAGCGGGAGTCCCGCATCTTCGCCGAGGGCGCGGAGCGGCTCTTCAAAAACATCGCCGGCACCATCACGGGAACCAGCGCCATCACGGCCTTCTCCACCGCTATCGTCGGCGTCATCGGCGTGCTCATCATGGTCATCGGCGGCAAAGCCATCTTCGCCGGGACCATGACCCTGGGCGGCCTCATCATGTACACCTTCTTCGTGGGCTTGATGGCGGCGCCCGTCGTCCAGATCGCCAGCATCGGCACCCAGGTGAGCGAGGCCTTCGCGGGCCTGGATCGCATCCGAGAGGTCCTGGACATGCCCACTGAGGACCAGGAGGACCTTTCCCGGGCGCCGCTGCCGGGCGTCGAGGGCCGCGTCGAGTTCCAGGATGTGGTCTTCGAATACGAGGAGGGAGCCCCCGTGCTCCGGGGGCTCTCCTTTGAGGTGCCCGCGGGCTCCACAGTGGCTCTGGTGGGCTCCAGCGGCTCTGGCAAGAGCACCATCATCTCCCTGGTCATGGCCTTCAACCATCCCCGGCAGGGCCGCGTGCTCGTGGACGGCCAGGATGTGCGCGCCCTGCGGCTGCGGGACTACCGGAGCAAGCTCGGCGTCGTGATGCAGGACAACTTCCTCTTCGACGGCACCGTGGCCGACAACATCGGCTTCGCCAAGCCCGGCGTCTCCCGTGAAGAGGTCGAAGCGGTGGGCCGGATCGCCCATGTGAACGAGTTCGTGGACCGCTTCGAGCAGGGATATGACACCGTGGTCGGCGAGCGTGGCGTGAAACTCTCCGGCGGACAGCGCCAGCGGGTGGCCATTGCCCGGGCCATCCTGGCGGACCCGCGCGTCCTCATCCTGGACGAGGCCACCTCGAGCCTCGACAGCGAGAGCGAGGCCCTCATCCGCGACGGCCTCCGCAAGTTGCGGGCGGGGCGCACCACTTTCGTCATCGCTCACCGGCTCAGCACCATCGAGAGCGCGGACCAGATCCTCGTGGTGGAGCAGGGGCGGATCGTGGAGCGCGGCACCCACCCGGAGCTGCTCCGCCTGAACGGACGCTACAAGCAGCTCCATAACCGCCAGCACGGCGTCGAGCTGGACCAATTCATCAACCCGGGCGAGGACTTCACCGCACCGAAACTCTAGGATGCAACGGCTATTCAATGGAGATGCAGGACCAACGAGGTGCCGATCGATAAGAACGCTTTCCTTATGGAAACACTCGCCTGGTTCCACCCAACCATCAAGAAGAAAGCTTTACCCAATCCTCAGAAGAAGTCACCAGGTCTTCATGGAAGCGTGTCGTCGCCTTCATGGCCGGATCTCTATCTTGAAGGCGCTCTCGCACACTCCATTCCCATCCGGCCTTCGCGGCCCTTGAAAGGACAGCGCATGATCCCTCGTTCGTCGCTCCCCGCTCTCAGCCGCGCCCTCCCAGGCCTGGCTCTCGTCGTCGCCGGCGCCCTGCCCTGCGCGGCCCGGGCCACCGGCACGGTGGCCGATGTGCAGCATGTCGTGATCTTCATGCAGGAGAACCGGTCCTTCGACCACTACTTCGGCACGCTGAAAGGGACGCGGGGCTTCGGCGACCGTGTGCCGTTGCGCCTCAAGAATGGCAAAAGCGATTTCTACCAGCCCAGTGGGCGGAGCTACGAGCTGCCTTTCCACACCAGCAGCCAGTGCCTGAACGACACGGCCCATGATTGGACGAGCACGCACACGGCCTGGAACGGCGGCAATTGGGACCAATGGGTCTCCGCCAAAGGCGCCGAGTCCATGGTCTCCTACGACCGCAGCGATCTGTCCTTCTACTACGCCTTGGCGGACGCCTACACGCTCTGCGACGACTACCACTGCTCGGTGATGGGCCCCACGGACCCCAACCGCCTCTACCTCTTCACGGGAATGGTGGATCCCAGCGGCACCGGCGGCGGGCCCGTGATCGACAACACCGTGCCTGCCTCGGGGTTCACTTGGACCACATATCCAGAGCGCCTTCAGGCTGCCGGAGTGAGCTGGAAGGTCTACCAGGAGACGAATAACTATGGCGATAACGCCCTGGCCTGGTTTTCCCAATTCATGAAGGCCCAGCCTGGTACTCCCCTCTATGACCGCGGGATGGCCATGAGCCAGGATTTGGTGGCCGAGTTCAAAGCGGATGTGGCCAACAATACTCTTCCCAAGGTCTCCTGGATCATCGCCCCCGACTACGCTTCGGAGCACCCGGTGTGGTCGCCTGCGAGCGGTGAATCGCTCACCCAGCAGCTGCTCCAAGCCCTCGCCTCCAACCCGCAGGTGGCGAACTCCACCGTGTTCATGCTCACCTATGACGAGAATGACGGCTTCTTCGACCATGTCGTGCCCCCAGTGCCCGCGGCTGGAACAGCTGCTGAGTTCGTGAACGGCCAGCCCATCGGCCTGGGCGTGCGGGTGCCCATGCTGCTGGTCTCCCCCTGGAGCCGCGGCGGTTACGCCTGCTCCGAAATCCTCGACCACACCTCCATCATCCGGTTCCTGGAACGCTGCACCGGCGTCCAGGAACCCAACATCAGCGCCTGGCGACGCCAGGCTTGCGGCGACCTCACGGCCGCCTTCGACTTCGCCAACCCCGACTTCAGCCAACCGACCCTTCCCTCGGCAACCCCGGTCACCTGCGCCAGCGGCACCACGCCCAAGCCGCCGAAGCAACAGATGCTTCCCGTCCAGGAGGCAGGAACGAAACCAGCGCGGGCCCTTCCCTACCAGCCAAACGCCATCTCCTACGCGGATTGCGTCAATGGCCTTCTCCGGGTCAGCATGCACAACACCGGAACGGCTTCTGCCCATTTCGCCATCTACCCCAACCAGTACCGCACGGATGGCCCTTGGCAATACGATGTGGCCGGCGGAAGCAGCCATGACGACACCTTCAATGTGGTGACCTACGGTGGCGGCTTCTACGACCTCACCTGCTACGGGCCCAACAGCTTCTTGCGCCAGTTCGCGGGCAACTTCAATGTCTCCTGCGGCCAGGTTGAAGTGAGCTCCAGCATCGATCCCACCGCTGGCACCTTGACCCTCAGCCTTAGCAACGCCAGCAGCTCCGCTGTCACCTTCACCGTCAAGGCCAATGCCTACCGCACGGATGGCCCCTGGTTCTACACCGTCCCGGCCGGGGGCACGGTTTCGAACACCTGGAATGCGGCGGCCTCCGGGCAGGGCTGGTACGACCTCTCCGTGACTGAGAGCGGCGACACCACATTCCTCCGCCGTCTCGTGGGGCACATCGAGAACGGATCCCCCAGCGTCACGGCGAACTAGAAAGGTTGCGTCCCGCGCCGACCGGGCTCCCCGGCCGGCGCGGGACTGATGTTCAGGTATTTTTGCCACGGAGCAACAACGATCCGTGAATCATAGAAATCTGGCTCTAGCTCCCAGTTACCAGGGTCCCAGACGAGGGTAGGATCTATGGCTCACGCTCTTCACAGCTTGACAGTCAGGCCGAGTCCTATTCAGGATCCGAGGTCTATCGCGTAAGACGGATTGAATTCAAGAAAGCCATGGCTTCAGTGCTCGCCTCTGTGCCGTTCGGCCCGATGTACATCAGTTGGTAAAGGCGGTCACCCACCACAAAGAAACGAAGGCGACTTGCCGAAGGAGCTCCTGCGGTTTTAGGGTCTTTGGGCGGGATATCGGCCACCACTTCGAGGCCATTGAGCTCGCCAATCCGGCAGGAAGTGGATGTCCGGACCTTTCCGTTGACATTTTTCACCGCTCCATCACGGGCATTCGAGCAGACACTCTCCGCTCCCCCTGATCGGGCCACACTACCTTCCGGATAGTCGCAATAAATGATCATGTAAACCTCGGCCGTATGATCAACGAAAACCATATTCATCGGGATTTTGCCAACGGCAGTGTCCACCTGCTGCGACCTGCGCTGGACCGGACCTGGAAAAGTCGCAACAAAACGGCCGACATCGTCCATCACGGTTTCCGATTTTGCTGCCGCCGCGGGCTCAGGCCTCTTGGTGTTTTTCGCTGGAGCAGCGGTTTGCGCCTTAACCGGCACCGAGCCCGCTGCGAGACTCAGAACAAGCAGAAGTGACATACCGGCCATGGTGTTCTCCTATAGAGTTTTCGTAAGAGAAAGAAAGAGTGCCGCGTTGTTCAACCTGGAAGCAAGGCGATTGTACCGGCGGACGATTCGCCGGGTGGGACAACTCGCCCCATGGCTACAAGGAGGATGTCTTCTTGGAGCTTTTTCGTGTCTCGCGCTGTCTAAACGGGCTGACGATTGGCGCAAAGAACAAGGCCCAGAAGTGTTGATCTTCTGGGCCTTGGATTCCTGCGATTGGCAGCGGGCGCTGGATTTGAACCAGGTCCGCTTCGCGCCCCCGGTCTTGCTCCTGGCAGTGCCCCGCGCTGTCTCCGCAATCCCGCTCGCAGGTTCAAATCCTGCGACCTTCGGGTTATGAGCCCTACGAGCGGACAGAGTCCGATCCCTCACTCCGCCAGACACAACCCCGCGCGGTGCCCTGACCCTCTTCCCTCGACTCTGAACCCGCCTTCCACGGGTTCGATCTTGTCGGCGGGGCTGGGCAACGCGTTCCACCCCAGGATGCCCGCGATCGCGCGGTGGGCGTCATCGTAGCGGTAGGCGCGGGCGCCCTTTCCGGTGTGGACTCGAAGGACCCAGATGCCGCGATCGGTAGCGATCGCCAGGGTCCGGACGGGTACGCCGAAGGCCTTCTCCACATCAGCGGCGCTCCAGGTGCGGGTCCAGGGATCGCTGCTGCCGGCGCTGTGGCGCGGGCAGGGCGTGACCGTGTTGTCGCCGTTGCCCCAAACGGCATTAGGCGAAAGCGGTTCCCCGCCACAGTGAGCGGTCCATTGATGGGGGCCGGGCTCCCGCGCGGCGTCGAGGATGCGCGTCCAGGCGCCGTCGCCGAAACCTGCATCACTCGCGCCAGGCAGCACGGCGGCATGGCGCGCGTCTGTCCAGTCCAAGCGCGGGCCGCGACCCACGAACCAGGCGCAGTGCGTTTTGTCGCAGACATCGGCATCCGCATGGCGCGGGCCTTGGGCGAGGAAGCGGATGACGGCCGCGCCCAGTTTTTCCTTGAGGTTGGCACTGCCGTCCGGCAACTCAGCCATCACCACGCCCGACACATAGTCGCGCAGGTTCAAGATGCCGATGAGCCGCAAGGTGCCGCCGCGCCCCGCTTGCACGAGCAGCCTCCCATTGAACTGCCGCCGCGCCCCGGAACCGGCAGAACGCAGTTCGATGAGGCCGGGACCAAGCGTGTCGCCCACGTGCAAGGCCTGTGCGCCGCCGGAGCCGAGGTAGCCGGTGCCCGCGGGGATGGGCGCGAGGCCGAGGTTGCGCGCCTCCCATCCGGGAGAAGGCACGAGGTCGAACATCCGCACGCGGATCTCGCGCGTCTCGAGGGTGGCGACGGGCACGGGGCCGCGCGTGCGCGAGGCGGTCGCATGCCTTAAAGCCCAGGGCCGCAGGCGCGCGAGCGTCTCCGCCATGGCCGCCGCCGCTTCACGGCCCGTGCCGGGCTCCAGCCGCGCGAGGATGGCCCAGCCCGAATCATCCACCGCCAACGCGAGGCCGCAGGTGTGGAGCGGGTTGCCATCGGACGCGGGCGCTGTGCCTGTCTTCGCCCAGTAGCCGCGCTGGCCCAGGGCCTTGGCCGTGCCATCGAGCCCCGCTTCGCGCAGGCCCGCCAGAATCTCCGAGCGGATGGATTCGCCCGATGGCCAGGGCACGCGCGCGAGCCGCGCGTAGGCGGCGAGCAACGCGGAGGGGCGGACGCGCAAGGGCCCATCCGCGCCAGGAAGGCCGATGGATTCATCGGCCGAATCCGGCGCGCGCGTGAAACCGGCGGCGCGCAATGATGCATCGAGGTTCACGAGCGGCGTGGCTTCGGCCAGATGGCGGAAATAGGTGTTGCAGGAGAGGGCCAGCGCCCGCTCAAGCCCCAGCTCGCCGTGGCCCGCGGGCAGCCAGCAGCCGGAACCCGGATCGCAGTGGAAACGCGGCGAGGGCCCGTCTGGATGCGTGGCGGCCCAAGCCTGCGCCACGAAGGGCTTTTGCAGCGAGCCTACAGCGAGAGGCGCATCCGAAGAGGCGCCCTTCGCCATCACGCCGGAGGCGTCCCGGCACCAGATCTGCAGGCATGGCGATTGCGCCGGAACGCTCGCATAGACGAGGCACACGCAGATGAGCCGGAGCCACCCGCGCATGCGCAAGCTCACGGCTTGCCGCCGAAGACGACCTTCTCGGTCCACCCGTCCGGCGTCCGGTGGCGCTCCACGCGGAGCGTCGTGGTGTCGGGCATCCAGCCCAGCAGCCCTAGCACGCGGTCGGAGAGGGGCCGCACCTGCTCCGGTTGCGCGGGGCCTTCGGCCTTCTCCCAACGCGGGGCTTCAGCGCGCACGGCGCCAATATCCACCTGCGCCCAGCGGATGAGATCGCCATCCCGCTTCGGCCTGGGGACATCCTTCAAGTCCTTCGCCGATGGCGCGATCCAGAGGATGTCGCCGGCGCGTTTGAATGCCAGCGCGGGCAGGCCCGGCCCCACACGGAGCTCATCGGTTCCATCTGCTTTCACGAGCGCAGCCCGGCCCGCGCGGCGCTCGGCGGTGGAGCGGCAGGCCTCCATGAAGTCGCCATCAGCGGAGGCCGGCCAAGGCAACGCCATGCGGCGCACGCCATCGGGGCTCACCCAGAAACCCCAGCTCGACACGGGATATTTCGCCAGCAGCGCCTTCCATGGCGCGAGATCCCCTTCCTCGAAACCCGGCCCGCCCGCCTTCACGAGAGGCTTCGTGAAGTCCGCCGCGTAGGCGTCGCCGCCCTGCCCGCCCGCGGCCGGGAGCGGCGCGACAGCATGCACGGGGAGGTCCGCGGGCGATGGAATGGGTTCGAGCAGGCCGCGACGGAAGGCTGCCCAGAAGGTGGCACCATCGGGTTCCCATCCGGCCGTGGCCGCGCCCGGCGCCTCGAAGGTGAAGACACCCTGGCGCGGATCGTTGGCACCTTCGCGCACCTCCACGAGATCGCCGCCCTCGCTGCGCAGCGCGGCGCGCACATGGCCCTGCTCCGGCCCTGGCGCGAAGAGGAACTCGCGCCTGAAGTAGCGGTCCTTGCGCAGCGCGTCGAGATCCAGGTCCATGAAGATGAGGCCCGGCAGGGGCGCCTCGAAGCCACGCCCCGCCTGGAGTTCGTCGAGCGCCAGTTTCAGCGCGCGCTCGCTGGTGGCGAGGATGAGGTGGCCGCCCGTCCGCGCCCAGGCAAGGCCCATGCGGCGGTCGGGATCCGTGCCGGCATCGGCGGCCCCTTTGGCCACGAAGGCGTAGGCGACGCCCCCGTAGGATTTCGGCGTGCCGGCCTTGAGTGGCACCGGCAACTTCGCCAGCGAGGTGTCCACCACGAGCACCGCTTCCAGATGGCCCACCTGGAGCAGAGCGACGCCAACGGCGGTGGGATGCAGCGCGCGGATCTGCTCCCAGGTCCAGGGCAGGTCCTTCGAGAGCCGCGACCACTGGTCTTCGAGCTTGGAGCCCACCTGGGTTTTGCGCCAGGCGGCCACCGCGGAATCGTCCTCCGCGGCATCACCCGTGAGGAACTGGCGATAGCCGCTGCTGAGGGCGGCATCGAAGGCGTCGGGATCGGGGATGACGATGCGGACGGGCGCCTGAGGCAACGGCAAGGGGGCCGCGGCTTGCGCGATGAAAGCCGTGAGCGCGGTGAGAAGGAGGGGGCGGTTCATCGGACACCTTCCGTCTTCAGCACGGTCGTGAGCAGGAGCCAGGTGAGGTCGCGGGGGCGGATGGGGGCAGGGCGGCCGTCCACCATGCGGAACGGCTCCGCCTTCGCCGGGGCCGCCACAAGTTCGGCCCGCAGCGCCTTGGCATTGGGGGCGTGGCGGTCCGAAAGCGCCTTGAAGGCGGATTGAAGCTGGGCGTCATCGCCAGCGTGGAAAGCGAGGCGCGCGAGATCGCCGAGGGCGGCGTTGATATCCGCGGAACGGTAGCGGCGGCGCGCGAGGATGCGGGCGAGATCATCCGCGCTGGCGGCGTTCAAAGCCCTGCGGGCCGCGCGCGGGGACTGGACGAGGAATCCCCTTGCCGCGCGGAGATTCAGGATGGGCCCGTCCTCATTGCTGTGGTTCGAGACATCCATGGCGAGGCGCGCGCGATCCAGCGCGTCGCGATCAGCGGGAGAAATGCTCCGCAGCGCGGCGCGGGCGGCGAGGAAGTCCACAGGCTGCGCGCTCAACCGCGTGTCGAGGAAGGCGACGGCCGCATCAGCCTTCCCTTGCCAGGCCGGGAGGGCGCCGCGCCAGGAAGCAGGCGCGAGCTCGACCGCGGGCGCGCCCAGTTCGCGCCGGGTGTCGAAGGCCTGCGCTTCCTCCTGCGCGGTCCAGATGGAGACGCGGCGGTCCAGGATCAACGCGCGGCCGGCCTCCTGGGGTTGATGCAGCACCGCCAGCACGCGGGCGCGGGCTAGAGCCCGCGCGAAGCCAGCGGTCTGGGGCCAGCGGGCGAGCCAGCGGGGCGCTTCGGAGGGAAGCGTGGACGCCAGCGTCTCCGCGAGGATGCCTGCCTGATCCGGCGCCACATCGCCGCGGAACCAGGCCTCATCCAGCTCCTGCGCCAGCGGGGGCCGCTCGGGCGGGGGCGCCAGCTCGAAGGCCAGTCGCCAGGCGCCGGTGGAGACCGTGCCGGAGGCGCGGCGCTCCTTCAACAGGCCGCGGAACTTCGTCTCCACCGCATCGGATGATTTCGCTTCGCGGAAAGGCGCGAGCCAGGCGCGGAGACGGACCACGAGGGCATCGCCATCCACAGGCTGCGCAGCCTCCGCGGGCACGACATCCTCGCCTTCCCCGCCCTCTTCAGAGGGAACATCCGCGGCGACTGCGGTGGTGTGGAAGCTGAGTCCTTCACCCTTCCGCAGCTCCGCCAGCGCGCCGTCCACAAGGGCCAGGGCCGGGGCGTCCTCCTTCCGAGCGAGCCGCACGCGGACACCGAGGATGCGGTCGGCGTCGTTCGTAGTGTCGAGCCGTGCGAAGAAGCGCGCGGGATCCGAGGCGGGCGTGAGGGCCTGCTCCAGCGCCTCCACCGCGCCCGCGCGATCCGTCTCCTGGTGCTCCAGCCAGGCAGCGGCGTGGGGCCAGACGCTTCCCAGCTTCGCCAGGGGCTTCGCCCGCGGCAGCGGCGCGGCGCCCTGGACCCAGAGTTCCTTCACCCAGCGCCGCACCTGATCGGCGCTCAATTGTGATTCACGGGCCCGCCACCGCAGGCCCAGCGCGGCGCGGAAGCCCACGGGATCATCCGTGTGGAAGCGCGGCGCGTCCGCGGGCTGGCGGTCCTGCAGGTAGGCGAGGAAGGCGGGCGGCACCGGTCGCGCGGCATCCAGCGATTCCAGGGGCGAAGGCAGTCCCCGGTCCTCCGCATGCGTGGCGAACCAGCGGAAAGAGGCTTCGTTCATGTCCGGCTGTCCATCACGGATGAAAGCGCGGAGGGTGGCGGCGGCCTGTTCTTTCTGGCCGACGGCGATCATGAGGGAGATGCGTTCCTCCAGCCGCACACGGTCGCGCGCGGCGCCGGGATGGCCGGCTTCGATCTCCATGGCCAGCGGCACATCGCCCATGGCCTTGGCCATGTGAATGGCCAGCAAAGCGCGGGCGGTTTCGGCGCCCCGCTGCGAAGCCTCCAACGGCAGGTAGGGCGCGGTCTTGTCACCCTTGCGGTAGCGGGACAGCGCTTCGAGGACATGCCACGCCTCGCCGGGACGGTCGCCCCAAAGCGCGCCGGGGACGCGGCCCGCATCCACGCCCTGGCCGGTGACGCGGTCATCGCCCGTTTCCATCACATCGCCCTTCGCGTTCCGGCGCGGCGAGAACTCCGGCCACACCCATTCGCTGCCGGTGCCCAGCACGGCGCCCACGGTCTGGGGCCCGCGCAGCCTGACGATGAGGGGATCATCCGCGGCACCGGGCGCGTTCTGCACGAGGCGGGCGACGGCCTCCGTCACGGATTCGACGGTCTTCCGCCGGGCCAGCAGCACCGGGTCCGTGGGCAGCTTCGCGTCCCACAACCGGAACCAGGCCATGCGTCCGTCCTTCGGCAGCAGCGACACCAGCGGCGCCGTCTGCCAGCCGCGCGCGGCCAGCACCCAGCAGCGGTCCCAGTGGTAGCGGTCGGTCATGAGCCGGCCGAGCAGCTGCGCGCTCTCGGGGTGGTTCGCGGCCGCGCGGGTCCAGGCATCGAGGGCCGCGGGGTCATCCAGCCAGGCCGTCCAGGCGAGGCGATTGGAGTTCGCATCCAGCGGTGTGGGGCCCTCCACCGCCGCGAGCAGTTCCTGGAAGCGGGGTTGCAGGTAGGCGAAGAGCGCCTCGCCCTCATCGCGCCGCACAAGGTCGCGGGTCCAGAGACGGCCCATGTCCGGATCGCGGAAGAACATATGGTTCTGCGGATCCCAGCCCACCCGTTCCATACCCACGGATTCAGCAAAGGCGACCGACGATCCGGCCTGCCAGGGACCAGGCTGGGCGGCGAGGTAGGACTGGCCCAGCGCGAGGCGCACCTGACTCTCGAGCCTGGAGCCGGTGATGAAGGGCGACCAGAGCTGGAGTGCCGCGTCACCGGACTGGACCTCGCCGAGCACGAAGGCTCGGGCCTGTTCCAGCCATTCCACGCGGGCCTCCTGCCGCAGCACGGAGGCGGCCGTGTCGAGGAAGCCATCCCGCCTTGTGCTATCGCGGAGCAGCTGCGGGAACTGGTTCACGAGCAGGGCCAGACGGCATTGCTGTTCCACGGGCAGCACACCATCGAGATCGCGGATGTCCCTGCGGGCCGATCCCAGTTGCAGCGCGAGATCGGGGTGCCCCTGCTCCATCAGGCGCCCGACGGCCCGGGCCTTGCGGTATCTCAGGTCGTTTCCGGAGGCGGACGCCGTCTTGGCGAAAGCCTTGAGCGCGGCTTGCTCGATGGCATAGGCCTTCGCTCCGTCGCCGGCCTGGCTGTAGAGCCCGCTGCGCCAGCCCGCCACACCTTCATCGGCGGGACGGGGCTTGTTCCAGCCCGCGAGATAGTCGGCGGCCTCCGCCACGCGGCCCGCGCGCGCCATCAGGTCCGACGCTTCGCGCCAGAGCAGTTCCTCCTCCGGCCGTACGGCCACGGCGGCCTTCGCGGCCTCGATGGCGCCCTCCACTTCGTGCGAATCGCGGCGGATGTCGCGGACAGCCACGGCCCAGCGCACATCGCGCGGGCTGCGGGCCTGTTGCTTCTCAAAGAAGGCGAGGAGCTGCTGACTCGTGCCGGCCTTGCGCGTGGCGCGCGCGGCCTCCTGGATCCAGTCCCGTCCCGTGCGGCGGTTGAGCGCCTCGATCCAGAGGGGCAGCGCCTTGGCGGAAGCGCCTTCCAGATCCGCGGCTTTCGCCAGCTCGTGATAGAGGTCCGGCAGCAGCTCGGACTTGAGCTTGTCCTTCTGCGCCTGGGTGAGCGCGGCGGGATCCCACTGGGCGTTCTCGCGCCAGGAGAGGCGAGCCAGCAGGTGGACGGCGCCGAGACGATGGCCATCTTCGAGCCCTTCTTCGTCCAGCAGCTGCATGACGGCGTGGCGGGCGCGGGGAAGGTCGGAGGCCGTGAGCGAATCCTGCGTCAATTGTTCGAGCAGAGCTTCGCGATGCCCCGCGCCAGCCTTGGGGATGGCGGCCTCGATGAGGGTGCGGGCCTGCTCGCCCTGGCCCGTGCGGGTGAGGAAGGCCGCGCGGTCCTGGAGCACGCCGAGGCTCCAGGGATAGCGCGCGCTGAGGCGCTGCCACTCCTGCGCCGCGGCGGGCGCGCCTTGCGACCGTTCGAGGAAGGCCGCGCGCTGGGCCTCGGCCCGCATGCGGATGGCGCCTTCGGGCAGGGCCGCGATGCGCGGAGCCAGCTGCGTCCACACCGCATCGGCATCGGCACGGCGGCCGTTATCCGCCAAATAAGTGGCCCGCGCCATCTCCTGCTGGATGCGGTCCTCTTCAGTCGGCGCGATCTGGGCGCGGCGGGCCATCAGCGTGTTCTGCATGTCCACGGCGTCGTTCTTCTTCCAGCGGGCCTGCACGAGGGGCTGGCTCCAGCTCTGTGCCGCGTCCAGGAAACCCGTGGTGGTGGCCTTGGCGGCCATCTCGCGGGTCTTCATCAGCATGAGATCGCCGATGCGCGTGATGGCATCGTGCTGGCCGGGCCGCGCCTTCGCCATGGCGGCCGCGCGCTGCTCGCGGCCCACGGGATCGTTGGGCTGGTCCATGCCGTCGATCCAGTCGTCCGCGTCCCACGTCAGGCCCGGCGCGGGCGTCTCGATGGTGGCCATGGGGAAGAAGGCTGCGAGCGCATGCTCGTCCTCCGCCACGCCGGGCTTGAGATCCTGGATGCGCTGCGCCACGAGGCGGTAGACCTTGTCCCGCGCGATGAGTTGCGCGAGGCGGCGGAGGGAGCGCTGGTCCTGCTCGACGGAGGAGCCGTAGCCGCTCTCGTCCTCTGGCTCCAGCGCGCCCAGGTATTCCCGGATGGCGCCGTTGATGTCTTTCACATTCTCCCGGAGCACGCCCGTCTCGAAGGCGAAGAAACGGGGGCGGGTCATGATCCTGCGGCCCTGCTCCACCACGCCCAGCGCCTCCTGGTCGTGGTTGTAGTCCCATAACAGCGTGGCCAGCTCGGAGACACGCTCGGGGTTGCGGGGCTCCCGCTCCACGAGATGTTTCCAAAGCTGGATGGCCGCGTCGGGATGGCCGCGATCCTCCTCCAGCTCGCCCAACTCCATCCATAGCGGGTTCGCGTTCTCCAGGGCGGGCGCGGTGCGCTCCACGAGGGTGCGGGCCGCGGGTGCCTGGGAACCATCGAGACCGTTCAAGGAACGGTGCAACGAGAGCACGCGTTGCGCAAGATTACCGTCGCCCGGATAGGCCGTGGCCAAGCGGTCGGCGCTGGCCATCGCGCGCTCGAATCGCGAAAGCCGCGCCCAGCCTTCGAAAAGCAGTTCCTCCTCCACGGGAGTGCGATCGGCCTTCGCCTCCATGGCTTCGAGCTTCCCTTCCAGCGTGCCGTTCTTCATGGCGCCTGCGAAGAAGGCCTCCCGCTGCCCGGCATCCACGAAAAGGACGGCCCAGGCCAGCTGTCGCATGAGCGCGTCCGGCACCACCACCCGATGGGAGGGATGCTTGGCTTCCTGAGCCTGCGTGGAGGCCTTCTGCCAGACGCTCGCGGGCACGAGGCGGCTCGCCTCCGCGAAGACTCTGGGGCTGTGAGGGAAACGCTCCAGCGCCTTGAGCCGCACCCAGTCGGCCCAATTCACCATGCGCCCCTGCTCAGGGCTGTCCATGAGCAGATCCTCCGCGCGTGCCCGGTCGAAGAGCGCCGAGCCGCGGAAACGCGCCGTCACCTCCGCCGCGAGCTTGTGCAGGTCCGCCTGGTAGTTCCGCCGCGCGTACCAGCGAGCGGCCTTGTCCCAGATGCCCGCGCCTTGGAAGCGCTTTAGAGCGCCATCCAGGCGGGGGCTGAGATCGTCATCCAGCCCCCAGCGTTCCAGGCGTGAGGCCAGCGAGAGCCAGAGCGGCTCGTCGTCCGGCAGGCGGTCCAGCTCCGTGAGGATGAGGTCCAGCGAGGCTCGGTGCGAGGCATCGCGGCTGTCGAGGCGGGCGATGGCTTCTTCCAGCAGCGCCCCATAGCGCGGCGTGGCGGCGGGCCGCGGCACCCGGGACCAGGGGCGCGCGGCATCGCTTCCCGCGTCCATGGCTTCGCCATTGTCGTTGTTCTGATCCAGCGCGGGGCGGCTGCCGTCCGCCGCGACATGGGCGAGTCTCGCCTTGAAGAGCCGCGATTCCTCGCTCAAGGGCAGGTCCGCCTGGCGCGCCGCCAGGAGCGCGATGCGTCTTCCCTCATCCGCGATGGCGGGCGGGGCGGATTCCACCTGCGGCAGCAGGGCCAGGGCCTGCCTTCCCTCTCCGCGTTCCACGAAACGGGCCATGATGGCCACCCGCAGCGAGGGCAGGTCCGCATGTTTGGGCGCGCGCTGGGCCAGCAGGTCCGCGAGGGCGCGGGCGATTCCGAAAGTGCGGTCCGGCAGCGATTCGCTCTCCAGCCGGTCCAGCGCGTCCTTCCAGTTCTGGCCCGTGAGGAAGAAGGAGAGTCCTCCGGTCCAAAAGCCCGGCGTCCGGTCCGCGTTAGCGGCCCAGCGGTAGCTTTCGTCGTTGTAGGTGCCCCAGGGCAGCGGGCGTCCGCCTGCGTGGAGCGCGAGGTTGGCGAGGGCGGCGAGATCATCCGCTTGCTCAGCGGCGTTCCCCTGCTGCGCCGCGGCCAGCGTGTCGCGGAAGGCTTCAGGGATGGCATCCACTTCGGCGCGGAGCCGTGCCAGGAGCAGATCATCCTTGCGGCCCAGGTCCTTGCCGTAACGCCGCTCCACCTGGTCGAGCAGGCCCGAGGCCGCGTCGCCCCGCTCCTGGCCCTCGAAGCAAGTGGCGAGGCGCACGAGGGCGCTCGCGTCGTAGCGGGATTCCAGCGTGGCGCGCCACTGGGCGGGCAGCGAGGGCGCGCCCTTCTCGATCCGCTTGGCGTAGGCGCGGCGGAGGTCGAGGCTCCAGGGCTGCTCGATGGCGGCATCCAGGATGAGGAAGGCGCCGTGGGGATCGTCGTGATCCGCGGCAAGGTCGGAGCGCATGAGCAGGCGCCGCTCGGGGCTGAGAGCCTGGCTGCCAGCCAAAGCCTTGTCCGCCTCCGGAAGCCGTCCCGCTTTTTCGAGAGCGCGGACCCAATCCTCAAGCAGCGCGCCGTCCTGCGGGAAGAGCGCGGCTCGCGCCTTGCGCATGGCGACGGGGTCCGCGAGATCGGGATACTGGCCCGCCCAGGTGACGCGCTCATCCGCCAGGGCGCGGCGCTCCTGATCCGGCAAGTCCGGCAGCGCTTTTTCGGCGGCCGCGAAGGCCATGGACATCTCTTGATGCGCGGCCGCCCAGCGGGCCGCTTCGTCCCACGCAGTGCCTGATCCGCCTCCGCCCTCCGCCCACTTCTGGATGGCGTCGAGCGCGCCCTTGCGATCGCCTAGCGCGAGCCGCGCATCCGCCAGCTGCCGCAGCGCGCCGCTGCCCTGGCGGCCTTCCAGCGCCTTCACAAGCTCGGCCGTGGGCGTGGGGTAGTGGACCTGATGGCCATCCACGAGGGCGAAGCGCGTGGCGACGGAGTAGAGCCAATCGGATTCGGTGAGGTCCTCCCAGGGCACGGTGGCCGCGGTGGCGCCCACGATGGCGAGAGAGAAGCAGGAGACGAGGACGCGCTGTTTCCAGTTCACGGCCGCACCTCCATCGTCGCGCGGGCGAAGCCGCGGTTCTTCGCGGCATCCACGGCCTCGAAGACCACTTCCTGCGGGCCGCTGAGCCCCTGGGGAATCCGCGCGAGTCCCACGGAACAGTTCGCGGCCGCGTCCCATCGGAGGGGAATCGGCGGCGCGTCGCCCACGCGGGCGTTGAGCAGGACCACGTCCTTGTCCGCCTTCGCCGTGATGCGCACGAGATCGCCCGCGCGCGCCGAGATCGGCACCGCGGGTTGGATCGTGGGCGCCGTGCCATCCAGGACGAAGTGCTTCGTCTCGGAGACGCGGGCGCCGCTGGAATCCTGGATGAGGATGCGCACGGGATAGCGGCCGTCCTTCAGCCCCTCAGGCACGAGAAAGCGGCCCTCCCAAATGTCGCTCTGCGGGCGCTTCACGAGGTCCAGCTTCACGCCGAAGGGAAGCAGGGCCGTGGCCGCGACGGTGCCCGCGTCGCACTCCACACGCAGGACTGGGTCGCCAGGCTGGATGCGCCGGGGCCGCAGCAGCGAGCGGGGCGCGGCAAGGAAGGCCGTGTAGGGCGTGACGAACTTGTAGCGCTTGGAGAGGGCGATGATCTCTTCCACCCACTCGCGGCGCTCGCCATCGCGCTCGATGCGCGCCAACAGATCGTCCACGCGGGCGCGGGCCCAACGCCGCGGCAGATCGCGCGCCTCCAGCGCCTTCTCGGGCAACGCGCCATCCAGCGCTGCTTTGCCACCGGGGAGGAGCGAGGACGCCAGCTCCACATGGACCTTGAGCTGGGGCGCCCCGTAACGGCCCACCCAACCCGAAAGGCTGCCCTGCGTCATGGGTTGGATGAGCACGGGATAGATGTCGCGCAGCTTCGGGTCCGCGCCGCTCATGGTGAAGGGCGCGCTGGATTGCGATTTCGCGGCGGAGGCTGAGGCCACCTCCGCGGCCAGCAGCCGCTGGAAGAAGAGGTCGCCTTCGATCTCCGTGGCGGTGGGCGAAAGCACCTGTGCCGAGGCGGCGCGCAGGGACTCGCCCGCCTCACCGTTCGTCACCACCGTGAAGAGGGCTGCGCCGCCCGCAGCGGCTTTCAGCGCCTTGGAATTCGTGGCGCCCATGCCGCTGCTGAGGAGGAGGATGCGGCCCTTGTCGCCTGCCAGCCTGCGCGCCGCCGCGAGGGCCTGGCCCACATCTGCCCCGGGGCCTAGAGGCCGCTCCCGCAACGCGCTGAGGGCGGCCTCGATGGCTGCGGGTGAGGGCGTGGCGGGCTGCGCGTTCTCCGCGGGCTTGCGATCGTAAGGAATGAGCGCGAAGCGGTCCGAATCCTTCAACGACCGGAGCACGCGCACGAGATCGCCGTAAGCGACTTCAAGCCCGCCCCAGCGGTGGCTGAGGGAGGTGTCGAAGAGGATCACCACCACCTGCCCCGGCCGCGCGGGATCTACCGACTTCGCGGGGGCGGAATTCTTCGCGTCACCACCTGGCGGAATGGCCTGCAGGAGAAAAAACCCGTCCTTCTCCGGCGGAACATCGGAGGGCCGCTCCCAGGGCGCCAAGGCGAGCCCATCCGGCAACGCGCCATCGGGATTGCGGAAAGCCGACAGCTGCAAAGGTTCGCCGGCCTTGGGCTGGATGCGGAGGATGAGGTCGCGGTCCAGCTTCACATCGTTGCCGCTGAAGCTGGCGCCGTCCGCATCCGCCTCAAGGGGAAGGCCCGATGAAACGGGTTGGAAGGCGCCGTCCCCGATGTGGACATGGATGCTGAGCTTGTGCGCGACCGGCGCCTCCGCATCTTGCGGCCGCAGGACGAGGCGGAACTCGCCCAGGCCCGCGATGAAGGGCGTCTCTTGCTGGAACTGCAATTCGAGGCGCTTGGTCGCGTAGGCGGGAATGGGCGACACGGTGACGGAGAAGAGCGAGGCGCCGGAGGGCCGGGAGCCGCTTTCGCGACCGCCCTGGTCTTCCTCCTCGCCTTGTTGCAGAAGACCCGGATCGATGCGCTGCCGCGTGAGTTCCTGGTAGATGGCGCGGGCGCGGCGCTTCTCCAGGATGACCCCTGGGATGCGCTGGAGCCCGTCCCAGATGGCGAAATCGCCAATGGAGGCCGAGGGCGGCAGCGCGAAGTGGTAGGTGCCTTCCTGGACGCTGCTGGTGCGGTTCTCGAAGATCTGCTGCACATTGACGCGGGCGTAGCCGCGGGCGATGCCCACCTCGATGCTCATCTCGCGGATGGCCAGCACCTTGTCATCGGCCCGGCCGGAACTGGTGGGCACGAGCAGGCCAGCCTGCGCCATCAGCGGCATCACGGGCGCGATCGCGAAGGGAAGGAGCAGGGACCGCAGGGTTCGGCGCATCGTCAGTCACCTTCACCGGGAAGAGGGAACGGGATCCGGGCGAGTCCCTCATCGGTGCCGATGAAGAGTCCAGCTTCGCCTGGAAGGATGGCGGTGATGTGGGGCGAGGGCAATGGCGCTTTCAGAGGGATGAAGCGCTGGCCGTCCGCGCTGAGGCGGAAGAGGCCCCGGCCATCCGTGCCCGCGAGCAGCGTGCCGCCCGCCGCCACCAGGCAGCCCGCGCTGATCTTGAGGCCCTCCGTCTCCACGAAGGGCTCGAAGCTGCCCAGGGCCGCTCGGTCCCCCGGCGGCGTCTCGCGCTTCGTGATGCCGCCGCCGTAGGTGCCGATGTAGAGCGCGCCGTTGTAGGAGGCCAGCGCGTTCACCCAAGGGTTGGGGAGCTTGCCATCGCCGCTCACCACCCGCCAGGCCACGCGCGAACCGCGGATGGCGCCCAGTCCCGTGGGCGTGCCCACGAAGAGGAGGCCGCCGTCATCCTGGGCCAGCGCCAGGGCCTGGTTGCCGGGGAGACCGTGGAAAGCGGAGAGGAAACGCGCATCCGGCAGCGCCACGCCCTGGCCGTAGCCCATGGCCACGCCGCCCGGGGTCGCTGCCAGCGAAAAGGCCGCGCCCGCGCTGTCGCCACCTGCGGGCGTCAGCCGCTGCCCATCGAAGCGCGCCACGCCCCGCAGGCTCGCCACGAAGAGACTGCCGCCCGCGGGCAGCAGCGCGTTGACGCCCCAAGCCGCGCCGCCCTGCATCACGCGCCAGTTCCAGTCCGGCGCTGCTGGATCGCCCACGACGAGGCCGCGATCGAAGAGGCCCACGACGAGCTTGGAATCCAGCATCGCCAGCGCGCCCACATGGCTCGACCCGGGCGGCAGCGAGGCGGGCCGCGACCGGGCCAGTTCCCACCGGCCCGCGGCACGGCGGTAGAGGCCATTGTCCGTGTCCACGAAGAGCACGCCCGCCACCGTCATCACGCGCTTGGGCTTGACGGGGAGGAAAGTTTCCGAGGTCCGGCCCGAGGCGTCGAAACTCAGGAAGCGATCCCCGCCCACCGCGTAGAGCTTCCCCTCCAGCACCGCGGCCGATTCCACATCGCTTCCGCCCGTCACGGGCAGGAGCCCGCGATCCAAGGGGCCGCGCGCCAGTCCCAATGGCGTGATGACGAGCAGGTCGCTTCCCTCCACACCCACCCACTGAATCCAGGGATCGGGACTGGGCAACGCGGTCACATGGGCGCCTTCGATGCGCCTCAGCCCCGTCTCACCGCCCACGAAAATGAGACCCGATGGTCCGACCGCGATGGACTGCACCGCCGCCGTGTCGAGGTGTTCGATCCGGTTGGCGCCCCAGGCGGCCTTGAAGAGGCCCTCGCTGGCGCCGATGAGCAGCTCGCCGCCGGGCGTCTCCACGAGCGCGCGCACATGCAGGGGCCCGAAGCCGCTGCGCAGTTCTTCCCAATGCCCGCCCCGGCGCAGGAAGAGTCCGCCCGCCGCCAGACCCGCCACCGGTTCGCCGCGCCACAGCGTCAGCGCCGGGGCCCTGAGTGTGGGCAGGCTCGCAGAGGCGTCGCCCCGCTCATCGCGCACGCCGAAGCCGCCCGCCGTGAGGAGCGCATCCGGCGTCAGGGCCACGGCCATCACTTCGCCGCCACCCCACCGTTCCACCTTCAGAGCAGGATCGGCGATCGGTAGGAAGCTCAGGGCCGCGGCGCGCTTCACCGGCGCGGCGAGCGCCGAGCGCACATCGCGCCGGAGCTTGATGGCGAGCCCCACGCCGGCAAGGATGAGGACCGCTCCAGCCGCCGTGAGGACCGCGGCTCGCCGCTTCAATGGCAAAGGCATGTGGGACCGATCCGGATCGCGTCTGGGAGGTGGGGACTGAACCGGGAATATACCGGCAAGGGGCCGCCGCCGTAAATCCATGACCGTTCGGCAGCTCCCACCCTTCATTGCACAAGCCGAGGTTCGCGACACCCTGGAGGCCTGGCTGACTTCATCCATTGTGGGCTCCATCAACCAGGAACCCGGGGAATGGATGCCGGCGGACGGCCGGGTGTAGCGACCTTCACCTTCAGCGGGGTGGAAGGACCAGTTCCCCGTTCGCGTCCAGTCCCGCGAACCGGTACCCCTCAGATTGCAGCCGCTCCATCAGGGACGGCAGGACTTTACCCGCGCGGTCGTGGATATCATGGAAAAGGATGATGCCGCGCTTCTCTTCCTCCACGGCGCGGATCACGCGATCCGCCACAGAGCCGGGCACGGGGTCGGCCCAATCGAGGCTGTCGATGTTCCAGAGCACCGACCGCAGGTGGTAGGGCTCGAGCGCTTGCATCTGCACGCCCGTCCGGGCCCCGTACGGGAACCTGAACAGCTGGGAATGCGCGCCGGGTATGGCCCTGAGAACGGCGTCCGTCTCACCGATCTCCGTGTCCAGAGGCTTGCCGGTCTCCTTGCTGAGCAGGGCGTGGGTGTAGCTGTGATTGCCCACGGTGTAGCCGGACTTCACCAGATCTTCGGTGAGCGCGGATAGCGGGGCCAGTTTCACCGCTCCCGAAGCGTCCGCGGCGCCGATGTTCCGCCCTACCTCGAAGAAGACGGCAGGGGCCTGGTAGCGCTGAAGGATGGCTTTGATCTCCTCCGTGTAGACCCGGTGCGGGCCATCATCGAAGCTGAGGACCAGGACCTTCTCGGGGAAGGCCTGCCCATTGATTTCACGCCGGACTACCTGGCTGGAAGCAGGCGGGATCGGCGACGGCGCCTCAGTTCCCACCTCGGGGTAGAGCGACTTCAAGGCCTTCACATAGTCGTTCCAGCGCCTCCGCTCGCCGCCTTGAGCGGGGCGGCCCGGGCCGCCGAACACCTGCCGGTACTCGGACTCCACCAGGCTCTCGATCCGGTCCACTTCCGCGAGGTCTTGCGTGATCCGGGTCTTCAGCACCATGCCTTCCGGGCTCGCGTCCTGCGCGAGTCCGTGCTGAAGCACCCGCAACGGATCCCGGAACGCGAGCCGGTCCAGTTCGAGCACTTCGGGATCCCGCTCCATCCAATCCAGCACAATCGAAACCACGGGATCGCGTTGATCAGCGGACTGGGCGGTGAGAACGGTCAGCGTGTCATCCAGCTGGGCCACCAGGTCCATCCGCTCGTGATGCAATTGGTGCCCGGCAGACATGGCCGCGTCCCTGGCCGGGCCCCGCAGGTCCGCTTCGTCGGCGAAAAGAAGGATGAGCTTGCGATGAACCGCCAAGTCCGAGCGAAGCGCTTCGATGATGGTTTCCGCCTCATCCGGGTGCCCGGGGTGGGCCATGGACTCGGCCAGGGTCGTGGCGGCGGCGGGTGCCAAGGCCGCCCGGCGGTGGCGCTTGGCGAGCCCTCGCCATACCACGCCTCCAGCCAATACCAGGATGAGCATGAGAAGCAGCGCGCGCGGTTTCATGGGCCTCATTCTGGCATCAGCCGCCCGCCTGCGGGCCGCGGGACGCCCTTAAAGAGCCTTCACTTGCCGACTTCGTAGGTGCCCATCATGCCCATGTCCTCATGTTCCAGGATGTGGCAGTGGTACATGTAGGCGCCGGACTGCTTGTCGAAGTGGAGCAGCAGACGCACGGTCTCGTGGGGGACGATGTTGACGGTGTCCTTCCAGCCTTGGTCGTTGGGGAGGAGGGGACCGGTGTTTCGATCGAGCACGCGGAACTGGATGCCGTGGACATGGAAGGGATGGGCTACATCCGCTGCGTGGTTGGTGACGGTCCAGACCTCCCAGGCGCCGGCCTTCACGCGCTCATCCATGCGATGCCTGTCGAAGCGCTTGCCATTGATGGTGCCGTCGGATCCTCTCTCCAGATCGAAGCGGCGCGTGAGCACCGCCCGGCTTCCGTCAGGAGCGGAAAGGGACGCGAGCCGGGCGGGCACTGGGCAGGAAGCCTTGGGAGCGCCCACACGGAACTCCATCAGGACGAAATGGGAGCCGTTCGGGAGTGAGAAATCATCCGCTTCCACATGCGCGGGGAAGGAACGGCTCACCAGGTACAGCGGCCGGCCGGAGTCGCCGCTGAAATCGACGACGATCTCGGAGCGGCCCCCGGCGGGCACAAGCACCTGGTCCACCGTGGCAGGGGCCGGGAGCAGGCCGCCATCCGTGGCGATCTGCTGGAAGGTGCGGCCGTCACTCAAGGCGAACAGGTAGGCGCGAGCGTTAGAGGCGTTCACGAGGCGCATCCGCACCCGCGTGGCAGCCACATCCGCATGGGGCGCGAGGGCACCGTTCACCAGTATGTGGTCGCCGAGCACACCCTCCTCGTCCTCCTTGCCGATGCGGAAGGCGAAGGCCCAGTCGGCTTTGAACCGCCGGTCCTGCACGATGAGCGGCAGGTCATCCACGCCATAGGCATGGGGCAGGTTCAATGCCGCGTCCGCCGGGTCATCCAACAGCAGCAGACCCGCGAGGCCCCAGTAGATCTGCCGGCCGGTATCCAAGTAGGGGTGGGGGTGATACCAGAGCGTCGCGGCGGGCTGGTCCGGCATGAAGACGGAGGTGCTCGCGCTGGCGCCGGGAGGAATCGCGGCGCAGCATCCGCTGGGCGCCGTGTCAGCAGTGGCATGCGCCACGAGGCCATGCAGATGAAGAGAAGTGGCATTGGCGATCGTGGGCGCGTCCGCCACCGGCATCACGTGGCCACTCATCCTCATGGGCGCCGGGAGCGGCCCGTCTGCCGGGAGCTCATTGCGGATCGTGATGCTCGCGGGCCGGCCGCGGGTGAGACGGATCGTGGGTCCGAGATAGCCCATGCCGTTGTAGCCGTAAGAAGGCGTGGCCCGGTTCGCGAAGAAGCGTGTCTGGCCTGCCCGCGCCGTGAGCTCGTAGTGATCGACGCCACCGGAGGTGGAGGAAGGTCCGAGGATTGGCGGAATGGGCAAGGTGCGGGGAAAGGGGGAGGCGGTGGGCCCCTCGGCCTTCATAAGCGAGGCCGCGGCGCTCAGCGCCGCGGCCAGGAACACTCGGAATGATGTCATCCGGGCGTCAGTTGCTGCCGGTCACGCTGGGCTGGCCGTTCTCGATATGTCCGACCAAGCGGCGCAGGAAGAGGCTGTCGTCACTGGCCGTGGCGGACAGGTCGTACCAGCCCTGACCATGAGCCACAGGGTGCCATGTGTCGGTGATGGCGCGACCCGCGGGCACCTGGTAGACCCAAGGACCGTCCATGCGGTAAGCGTTGGCCTTCACCGTGAAGGTCACGGTCGAGCTGGTCGTATTGGTCATGGTCAGCGTGAGCGCGCCAGCGGAGGCATCGATGCTGGAGGTGACCTCAATCCCGCTGGAAGCGGTGTTCAGGTTCCCGGCGAACTGGCGGCGGAAGCCGTTGGGGCCGTAACAGGTGAGATCGTACTTGCCGCCGCCGTAAAGTTTGGCATGGAAGTAGTCAGACAGGTTCGCGCCGGGGTCCAGATCGTACTGCCAGGGACCGTCCGTGCGGAATTGGTTGGGGTAGATGGCGTAGTGGACGGGCGCGGCACCGGTGTTGGCCATGTCCACCCAGAAAGTGCCGGCCCAGTCAGTGTGCGAATTGGCATTGGGCTGGTAAGGGAGCGCGCGGGCGGGCCGGTTGCCGGCCTCCTGCGTGGGCAGGGCCTGCTGGCTGGGCGGGTAGACGGTGGTTCCGCTGCCGCAGCTGATGGCGGCAGGAGCTGCGGGCAGCGCGGGGGCGCTGTAATCGGGGTTGACGAAGTCGAAGGCCGAGGTCAGGTCGCCGCAGACGCTGCGGCGCCAGGCGCTGATGTTGGGTTCCTGCACGCCCGTCCAGGTTTCCAGGAACCGGATGATGGAGGTGTGGTCGAAGACCTGGGAATCGGCATATCCCCCGCGGGTCCAGGGCGAGACGATGATCATGGGCACGCGGACGCCGAGTCCGATAGGCATCAGGTCCACATACTCGTCCATGGTGCCTTGAGGCGCCACGGGCGGCTGCATGTGGTCGAAGAACCCGTCGTTCTCGTCGTAAGTCAGGAGAAAGACCGTGGAATCGGCCACCGCGGGGTTGGACTGGAGAGCTTGGAGCAACTGGGCGGTGATGTTCTCGCCGCTGGCGGGCGACCAGTACGGGTGCTCGGAGGCGTAGTCCGGAGCCACGATCCAGGAGACCTGCGGCAGCGTGTTGGCGGCGACATCCGCCTTGAAATCCGCGACCAGATCCGCCGACTTCACCATGGCGCGGTCGTAGAGCGGGTCGCCCGGTTGGGCGTTCTTGTATTGGGCGAACCAGGCCAGCGCGTTGTCATCGTAGTTGTTGGTCTGCTGGTAGACCTTCCAGCTCACGCCCGCGATCTGGAGGCGCTCGGGATAGGTGGTCCAGGTGTAACCCGCGGCGGGCTCGCTGTTGTCCGTGACAGGGCCGCCGCCGGTTCCAGCCGGGTCGATCATGCCGGTGAAGAGGTAGAGGCGGTTGGGATCCGTGGGGCCCAGCACCGAAGCGTGGTAGTCATCGCAGATGGTGTAGGCGTCCGCGAGCGCGTAGTAGTAATCCAGATCCGAGCGGTTGTATGACGCCATGGTCTCGGCGCCCTTGGCGGTGGTCCAAAGGTTCCAGTTGCCCCCGTTCCAGGCGAGGTGGGTGGTCGTCCAGTCGTGGGCCAGGTCTGTGAGGCACTGGGCGCCGGTATGGAAGGGCAGTTCAGTGCCCGTGAACGTCGGCTGGTGGAAGTCGCTCAGGCCGTTGTGCATCTGCAGAGCGCCCTTGTCGCCGAAGCCGCGGACGCCTTTGAGGGCCCCGAAGTAGTGGTCGAAGGAGCGGTTCTCTTGCATGAAGATGACGACATGTTTCACATCGGCGAGGGTGCCGGTGGATTGGGCTTGGCAGGGCATCCAGGCGCAGGCGGCCACGGCTGCGAGCCGCATGCAGAAGGAGGTGGCGGAGGTTCTCATCGGCAATCCTTTCCTATGGCGTCGGCGCCAGAGCGGGTTGGGGGAGAAACGCCCACCTAGGTTAGGAATGGCCTGTGAGAGAGCTGCGGTCGCTCAGTGAACTCTCTGGTTCTTGAGCGGCCGCCGCCTTGAAGCGGTTTCAGGAGGGCCCGCGGCCCCTCACTCGCCGACTTCGTAGGTGCCCATCATGCCCATGTCCTCGTGTTCGAGGTTGTGGCAGTGGTACATGTACACGCCTGCCTGCTTGTCGAAGTGCAGCAGCAACCGCACGGTTTCACGAGGCAGCACATTCACGGTGTCCTTCCATCCCTGGTCATTCGGCGCCAAGGATCCGCTGTTCCGTTTCAGCACCCGGAACTGGATGCCGTGGACATGGAAGGGATGGGCGATCTCGCGGGAATGGTTGACGACCGTCCAGACTTCCCAGGCCCCGGCCTCCACCCGTTCGTCGACACGGGCCCCGTCAAAGCGCTTGCCGTTGATGGTGCCGTCTCCACCGGCGGCATCCTCGTCGCCGCCCTTTTCCAGCTCGAAGGTGCGCGTGACCGTGGCCCGTCTCTCGTCAGGAGCCGGCAATTCCGCCAGCCGGGCGGGCAAGCGAGGAGAGGGTTTGGGGTGCCCGACGCGGAATTCCATCACGGGAAAATTCGCCCCGTTCGGCAGCGACAGAGAGTTCCGGCCGGCGGGAGCCTGGAACCCGTTGCTCACAAGATGGATAGCCTTCCCGGCGTCGTGGCTGAGGTCCACGACGATCTCGGCCCGGCCCGCGGGAGGCACCATCACTTCGTCCACCCTCGTGGGCGCGGAGAGCAGGCCGCCATCCGTTGCGATCTGGTCGAAGCTGCGGCCGTCCCGGAAAGCGAACAGGTAGGCCCGCGCGTTGGAGGCGTTCACCAGCCGCAGACGGATCCGCGTGGCCGCCACATCCGCATGGGGGGCGATAACACCGTTGACCAGGATGCGGTTGCCCAGCATGCCCTCCTCGTCTTCCTTCCGGTCGCGGAAGAGCAGGCTCCGATCTGGGGCGAAGCGGCGGTCCTGGACGATGACCGGAAGGTCATCCACCCCGTAGGTCCGGGGGAGCTTGAACAGCGCCTCCGCGGGATCATCCACGAGGAGCAGCCCGCCGAGCCCCATGTAGACCTGGCGGCCCGTGTCCAGGTAAGGATGCGGGTGATACCAGAGCGTGGCAGAGGGCTGACCCGGCACGAAGACCGCGCTCGCCTGGCTCTGGCCGGGCGGCAGCGGCATGCAACAGTCGCTGGGCGTGGTATCCGCTTCCGAGGCCACCACCAGGCCGTGCAGGTGGAGGGAGGTCCCGTTCGGGACACCGGCATGATCCATGGCAGCCCCGCTCATGGACATGGGCACCGGCGCCAGGCCATCCGCTGGCAGCAGGTTGTGCAGCGTGATGCGCGCGCGGTGTCCTCGGAGGAGCCGGATCGTGGGCCCCAGATAGCTCATCCCGTTGTAGCCGTAGGTCGGCGTGGCGCGGCCCTGGAAGAATGAAGTCAGACCCGCGTGGGCCGTGAGGTCGTAATTCACAGTGCCCCCCGTCACCGAGGTGGGCTTCAGGACAGGCGGAATGGGCAAGGGCTGAGGGAACAGAGACGGCCCCGCGCCCTGGGCCTGCGCGAGCGCGCCGACCAGGCAAGCCGTCCCAAGGAAGCTCGCGCGATGCACAGGCTTCACGAGGATGTCGCGGATCATGAAGAAGGAGATGAGGCCCTTCATCGGCGGGATGCTCCAGAGACCAGGCCGAGGACAGCCCTTGCCATGAGAACCAAGGCTACGGTCCGCCCATGAGGAAACGGCGACGGCCTGGTGAAGGCCGTGTGTCCTCGGGTTGACGCGTCCTTCGATGAGATCCCGGCCCTCACCTGGACGATCCCCGCACGCCCAAGGACCGCCCGGCGAGAGCGGCCCTCGGGGTCCGGATCGGGAATCAGGGTTTGGTGAAATCGAAGGCGTTGGTGAGATCGCCCGCGCTCGGCCGCACGCCCGCCAGAGGCTGGAGGTTGAAGCGCCGGGTGATGAACTTCAGGATCGAGGTGGTGTCGTACTGGGTCTTGTCCACGAAACCAGCCCTCGCGTAAGGCGAAATGATGATGGCGGGAACGCGGGTGCCAGGCCCCCAGCGGTCAGCCTTCGGCGGCGCCACATGGTCCCAGAAGCCGCCATTCTCATCGTAGGTGACGATGATGGCCATGTGCGCCCACTGCGGGCTCGCCTGGAGCTTGGCGATGACACTGGCGATGTGAGCATCGGAGGTGGACACATCGGCGTAGCCGGGGTGCTCGTTGAGATCCCCCTCGGGTTTGTAGAAGACGACCGGCGGGAGAGTGCCATTGGAGATGTCCGAGAGCAGGTCCTCGTAGTCCTTCAGGTGGGCGTCGCGCTCAGCGGCCCCCTTGGCGGTGGTGGGATCGAAGCGCGCGTAGAAATTGAAGGGCTGGTGATGGGGTTCGAAGTCCGGCTGGCCGGGATTCTCGGTCCAGATGATCTTGTAGTTCGCGCTGGAGGTGACCGTCAGGCCCTCCTGCAGCGCCGCGTTCCACAGGCCCGCGTACCACTTCCAGTTGACATTCTGGGCGGTGAGCGTGTCGCCGATGGTGGTGACATTGGTGACCGGAGGTAGCACAGCGGCACCCTCGTAGGCGTCGCCGGCGGGATTCGCCAGGCGCCAGTCCTGGCCAGAGGCCGCGGGGGCCGCGCTGGGCTGATAAGGCGGCAGGATGGTGTTCACCGCGTACCCGTCCGGCGAAACGGCTCCGTCCTGCTGGAACTTGACCGGGCCGGTGGTCGCGCTGGCGGGCGAAGTGGAGGCCAAGACGAGGTTCCCGTTGGCGTCCAGCACGGCCTTCAGGCTCGTGGGGGCGTTCGGGTAGGTGGGCGCCGCGGCGGCGATGAGGAACTGGTGGTTCAGGAAGGAGCCGCCGAAGGAGCCCTGGAAGAAGTTGTCGCAGAGCGTGTACTGCTGCGCGAGCTTGTACATCGCGAGAGCGGACCCGTCGTAGTAGCCCATGGAGAGGCCGCCTCGGTTGGAGTAGGCCGCGAACATGTTGTTGGCGCCGCCGTTGATCTGCATCTGGTTCTGGTAGAAGCGGTGCACCAGATCGGGGGTCACCATGCTGGTGGGCGCGCTCACGGGCGCGGCACCCAGGCCGTAGGGCGAATTCGGAAGGCTGCTGACCTTGCTCCAGGTGGCATCGGAGGTATAGCCCCAGACCGCGGGTTGGTTCGACAGCACGGTCTTCCCGTCCAGATCCAGCTGCTGCTTCGAGGCCGTCGAGGCGTTGGCGATGCCGTTGGCGCCGGGGAAGGCCCCATAGAGGTTGTCAAAGGAGCGGTTCTCGCCATAGATCACCACCACGGTGTTGATCTTGGTGGTGGGGTCCGCGGGCGGGGCGGAGGCGGCCGATGTCCCTCCGCCGGAGGAGCCGCCGCAGGCTGTGAGCAGTCCGACGAGCCCCAGCGCCGGGAGCAGGTACCCGCGTGAGGGTTTTCGATGGAGATGTACCGAGGGGGTCATGGGCGTTCCTCCGTGAAATGGGAAGGTGTCGGTGCAGAAGACAGTTAGGTGTACCCGTCGCGTGTGACGGGGCTTCGACATCTCTGCGCCATCTCTATCTGCTTCGATGCCTGGGGTCGCGGGGCTCCGGCTCAGAACTTCCATTGCACGCGCCGCGGCTTGGCGGCATCTACTGGGAAGAGGTGTTGCCATGGACGGATGGAAGAAGTGGACCGGAGGGTTCATCCTGGCCTTCCTGCTGGGAATCGGCCTCCTCCTCCCTGGCAGTTGTTCGGCCGCGGCCCGGATGGGCCAGACAAAGGAATCCGCCATGGACCACTCGAAGAAACCCGACCAGGCCGAGCTGAAGCAGCGGCTCACGCCCTTGCAATACGAGGTGACGCAGCACGCGGCGACGGAGCCCCCCTTCCGCAACACCTACTGGGACAACCACCGGGATGGGCTCTATGTGGACATCGTCTCGGGCGAACCCCTCTTCTTGTCCAAGGACAAGTTCGATTCCGGCTGCGGCTGGCCCAGTTTCACCAAACCGGTGAAGGACAACGAGGTGGTCGAGAAGACCGATGCCACCCATGGGATGCTCCGCACGGAAGTGAGGTCCGCGGGCAGCGATTCCCACCTGGGCCATGTCTTCGATGACGGCCCGGCGGACAGGGGCGGCCTGCGCTACTGCATCAACTCCGCTTCGCTGAGGTTCATCCCCGCGGGCGACCTGGAGGAGGAGGGCTACGGATCTTACGCGGCGCTCTTCAGCAAGGCTCCCGCGAAGGCCGAAGTGGAGATCGCGACGCTGGCGGGCGGCTGCTTCTGGGGCATGCAGGAGCTGCTGGGCGAACAGCCCGGCGTCATCAGTTCCCGCGTGGGCTACACCGGCGGCACTGTGGCGAATCCCACCTACGAGATGGTCTGCACGGGGCGCACGGGCCACGCGGAAGCCATCGAGATCACCTTCGATCCTTCCAAAACGACCTATGAGGCCCTGCTGCATTTCTTCTTCCGCATGCACGACCCCACCACCCTGAACCGTCAGCAGAACGACATGGGCAGCCAGTACCGCTCGGCCATCTTCTACCATGACGAGGCTCAGCGCCGGATGGCGGAAAGGGTGAAGGCGGAGGTGGATGCCAGCGGCAAGTGGCCCTCGAAGGTCG
>DASRXV010000060.1:0-47192 GCA_035687325.1 Holophagaceae bacterium | reverse complement strand
GACCTCGTGATCCCGCGGAACAAGCTGGTGGTCATCACGGGCCTCTCCGGCAGCGGCAAGTCCAGCCTCGCCTTCGACACGCTCTACGCCGAGGGCCAGCGCCGCTATGTGGAGAGCCTGTCGGCCTACGCGCGGCAGTTCCTGGACCAGATGGAGAAGCCCGATGTGGACAGCATCGAAGGTCTCTCCCCCGCCATCTCCATCGAGCAGAAGACGACGAGCAAGAACCCCCGTTCCACGGTCGCCACGGTCACGGAGATCTATGACTACCTGCGCCTTCTCTTCGCGCGCACGGGCAAGCCCCACTGCGCCGCCTGCGCCCGGCCCATCGCCAGCCAGACCATCCAGGAGATGGCGGATCAGATCCTGTCGCGCCCCGAGGGGACGAAGCTGCAGATCCTCGCCCCCGTCATCCGCGGCCGCAAGGGCGAATACAAGCGCATGTTGCAAGATCTCGTGAAGAAGGGTTACATCCGCGCCCGCGTCAACGGCGACATGCTGGATCTCACCGAGGGCCTGCCGGACCTCGACAAGCAGAAGAAGCACACCATCGAGGTGGTCATCGACCGGCTCAAGGTGGCCGAGGGCCTCAGCACGCGCCTGGCCGACAGCCTGGAGATCGCCTGCAATCTCGCAGAAGGTTCGGCGCTCGTGGATCTCGATGGGGAGGAGAAGTTGTTTTCCTCCCGCCTCGCCTGCACCAACACGCGCTGCGATCTCTTCGGCCAGGGCCTCGCGGAGCTGGAGCCCCGCAGCTTCTCCTTCAACTCGCCCCACGGCGCCTGCGGCGCTTGCGACGGCCTCGGCTTCAAGCGCCAGTTCGCGGAGGAGCTCGTCATCCCCAATTCCGCGCTGAGCATCAACGAAGGCGCCATCCAGGCCCCGGGCTGGCGGTCCTTCAGTGAGGACGGCTGGCGCAGCCAGTTCCTGGAGCAGCTCGCCCGCAAGGCGAAGTTCAGCCTCGACACCCCCTGGAAGAAGCTGCCCGCGGAGATCCGCCGCCTGCTCCTGCATGGCACCGAGAAGGAGATGCGCTTCCACTACGAGGGCAAGAAGAGCCGCTACGACTTCATGCACCAGTTCGAGGGCATCATCGGCGGCCTCCAGCGCCGCTACAACGAGACGGGGAACGAGGACACCCGCGAGGAGCTGGAAGAGGCCATGCGGGTCATCCCCTGCGAGGCCTGCAAGGGCAAGCGCTTGAAGCCGGAAGTGCTGGCCGTCACTGTGGCCCGGCGGGACATCTCCCAGGTGACTTCTTTGAGCGTGCGGGAAGGCCGCGTGTGGTTCGACGGGCTGAAGCTGGATGGCAAGGATGCCGTGGTGGCGGAGAAGGTGCTCAAGGAGATCCGCGAGCGGCTGGGCTTCCTGGATGATGTGGGCCTGGGCTACCTCACCCTGGACCGCTCAGCGGCCACGCTCTCTGGCGGCGAGGGCCAGCGCATCCGCCTCGCCACGCAGATCGGCAGCAAGCTTCAGGGCGTGCTCTATGTGCTCGACGAGCCCAGCATCGGTTTGCACCAGCGCGACAACCAGAAGCTGCTCAAGACCCTCATGAACATGCGCGACCTGGGCAACACGGTGCTCGTCGTCGAGCACGACCTGGAGACCATCGAGGCCGCGGATCATGTGATTGACATGGGCCCCGGCGCAGGTGAGCACGGGGGCCGCGTGGTGTCCGAGGGCACGCCCGCCCAGGTGGCGGCGGACAAGGGCAGTGTCACGGGCGCCTTCCTCTCCGGCCGCGACGGGATTCCCGTGCCGAAGAAGCGCCGTCGCGCAGAGCGCGGGGAGATCCGCGTGCTGGGGGCCACGGAGAACAACCTCAAGACCGTGGATGCCGCCTTCCCCATCGGCATCTTCACCTGCATCACGGGAGTGTCGGGGTCGGGCAAGAGCACGCTCGTGAACGAGATCCTCTACAAGGCCCTGGCCAACCAGCTGCATCAGGGCGTCCATGTGGTGGGCAAGCACAAGAAGATCACGGGGCTCGATGTCATCGACAAAGTCATCGACATCGACCAGGCGCCCATCGGGCGGACGCCGCGCTCCAACCCCGCCACCTACACGGGCCTCTTCACGCCGCTGCGGGAGCTCTTCGCGCAGCTGCCGGAGTCCAAGGCGCGGGGATACACGCCGGGGCGCTTCAGCTTCAATGTGAAGGGCGGGCGCTGCGAGAAGTGCGAGGGCGATGGCGTCCTCAAGATCGAGATGCACTTCCTGCCGGATGTCTATGTGACCTGCGAGCAGTGCAAGGGCAAGCGCTACAACCGCGAGACCATGGAAATCCACTACAAAGGCAAGAGCATCTCGGATGTGCTGGCCATGACGGTGGAGGAGGCGGCCACCGTCTTCGCGCCCATCCCCGTGCTCTTCAACAAGCTCCAGACCTTGCTGGATGTGGGCCTGGGCTACATCCGCCTGGGCCAGAGCGCGACCACGCTCTCCGGCGGCGAGGCCCAGCGCGTGAAGCTGGGCAAGGAGCTGAGCAAGCGCGCCACGGGCCGCACGCTCTACATCCTCGACGAGCCCACCACGGGCCTGCACCTCAAGGACATCCAGAAGCTGCTGGAGGTCATCAACCGCTTGGCGGACACGGGCAACACTGTCGTCGTCATCGAGCACAACCTGGATGTCATCAAGACCGCCGACTGGATCCTGGACCTGGGCCCCGAAGGCGGCGCCGAGGGCGGCACCATCCTGGTGGAAGGCACCCCCGAGCAGGTCGCCAAGCACAAGGCCAGCATCACAGGCCGCTTCCTGGCGCCATACCTGAAGTGATGCGTGTCGTGCGTTGTTTTAGAAATTGTTAAGAAATGTGAATTTTCACCACGAAATTGAAGACGGCGCATCCAGGGTCCGATGACAGGAGTGACCCTTTGAGGCCCGTCATGACCCTGGTCTACACCCTCCAAAGCCTGCACCTGGAATCCGGCGAACGGTCGGACCTGCCCTGGCGCTTCGATTCCATGGAGGAGGCTCAGGCCAAGGCCCGTGAAATGGAGAGCCACGGCTACCGGTTGATGGTGAGGCTGCTGCCCGCTAGCTTGTGAAGAGCAGCTCGTCTTCGCCTTCGGTGCCCGTGCCTTTCGCCGCCGCCTCGTCCTTGAAGACCGTCCACAGCGCTTCCAGCCGCTTGCGGCGGAAGCGGGGGTTGGGGATGGTGCGCTCCAGGGCCTCCTTCGTGCGGGGCGGATGCTCCACGCGGGCGAGGATCCAGCGGTTGCCCATGTCCATGATCGCGCCGATGTCGCCCTCGTTGCCCCAGGCGGCGCGCATGTGTGTGAGCGCGCGGGCCCGGGCCTCGGCCACTTCGCCTAAGCTCCGCGCCTTGGCCACCACGGGGTCGTGGTCGGGCTTCTTGTAGGCGCGGATGCGGCGGAAGAGGGCGCGCAATTCCTTCGGGAGGTTCGCGAGGCGCTCCGCCGTGGCAGGATCCTCCAGCTTCTTGACCTCGGTCTCTTCCGCCAGGCGGCGCAGGAGCGGCAGCAGCAGGGCCGCGTCCCGGGCGGCGTATTCCAGCTGGCTCTCGCGCAGGGGCCGCAGCATCCAATTGGAGTCCTGTTCCTCCTTGGGGATCTCGATGCCCAGCTTCAGCTTCGCCATGGTCTTGAGGCCCGGCTGCGGGTAGCCCAGCGCGCGGGCCAGCAGCATGGTGTCCAGCACGGAGCCGGGCACGAGGTCGTAGAGCCGCTTCATGACGATGCCGTCGTTGGAGAAGTCGTGGCAGATCCAGGGCACCTTCGCCAGCGCCTCCAGCGCGGGCCTCGCGAGCTCGCCCAGCGTGATGGGGTCCACGAGCCAGACTTGCTCATGGTCCGCCACCTGGAGCAGGGCCAGCGTGCAGTGATGGATGCCCGTGAGGCTGCACTCGATGTCCACCGCCAGCAGGTCCGCCGCGAACCACACCGGGAGCGCCGCCTCCAGGGACTCCGCGGAGTCCACGATGGAAAAGGGGAGGTCGAAGGGCGTGGTGGGCATGGGCTCCGGCGCGAAGGCGCACCCTCCAGTCTAGACTGAGGCGCGGGGGCTGTCCGTGGACAAGCGACTCTTCTGGGGGACCTTCGTGGCCGTGTTCCTGGCGGAAGTCGGCGACAAGACTTCGCTGGCGGCCATGACGGCCAGCGCCAAGAGCGGCGCGGTGTGGACGGTCTTCTTCGCCGCGAGCCTCGCCCTCGTCTGCGCCACGGCCATCGGTGTCGCCGTGGGCGGCGCGCTGTTCAAGGTGGTGCCGCCGGTCGTGATCAGGTGGGTCGCGGGCCTGCTCTTCATCGGCGTGGGGCTCTGGGTGCTGTCTGGCAAGACCATATGAACGAGGACCGGGAAGTCCGTGTGAACCCCATTCTTTTCTACGATGGCACCTGCGGCCTCTGCCATGGCGCGGTGCTGTTCGTGTTGAAGCGCGATCGGGCGGGCTTGTTCCGCTTCGCGCCTCTGCAGAGCGAAACGCTCGTGGAGCTGGTGCCCGAAGACACCCGCGCCGCCCTCCCTGACAGCCTCGTGCTGCGGGAGCCGGATGGCCGCCTCTTCACGCGATCTTCCGCCGTCGTCGGGATGCTGAGGCGGCTCGGTCCCTTCTGGAGCGCGATGGGCGCGCTGCTCTGGGTCATTCCGCGCCCGCTTCGCGACCTCGGCTACGACCTCATGGCGAAGGTGCGCCACCGGCTCTTCAGGGAACCCCAAGACGCCTGTCCGCTGGTGCCCGTGGAGCTACGAGGCCGCTTCCTGCCTTGACCGCAACATTCTGCATTGACGGCGGAGCCTGACCCCCATAGCTTGGGGTTGTTCACGGTTCTCCGGCTCGCGGGCCGGAGATGAAAAGGGAACCCGGTGCGATTCCGGGACTGCCCCGCAGCGGTATGGGAGAACGAGGGCTCTACCTGCACTGGTCCTGCGCGGACTGGGAAGCACGAGCCCAAGGCACGCGGCCTTTGTCCATCGACGGCCGCACGCTCCTGAGTCCGAAGACCTGCCAGGAACCCGCTTCAGCGGACGGTTCCGCCTTCGAGGGGAAGGCGCGATCCAACGGAAGACCCTCGTCCCTTCCGCCCCATCTCACGTCTGTCGCCGCGGCACCGTCCGCGCTGAGGAGCCCGTTCATGAGCGCCCTGTTGGAACAGGAGGCCGCGCGGCCTCCCCAGGAATCGTCTGTCCCCACCACCATGCGCATCCGCAAGCGCAACGGGGCGCTGGAATCCGCGGACCTGAACAAGATCCTCCGGGCCATCGGCCGCTGTTGCGACGGGCTCGACAAGGTGGACGCCGTCCGCGTGGCCACCAAGACCATCAGCGGCGTCTACGACGGCGCCAGTACCAGGGAGCTGGACGAGCTCTCCATCCAGACGGCCGCTGGCCTCACGGCGGAGGAGCCCCAGTACAGCCGCCTCGCCGCGCGGTTGCTGGCCACCTGCATTGACAAGGAGGTGGAGAACCAGGGCATCCACAGCTTCAGCCAGAGCCTGCAGGCAGGAGAAGCCGCGGGTCTCATCGGCGAACGCCTCGCCAGCTTCGCGGCCGAGCACCGGCGCAAGTTGGACGATGCTGTGGACGCCGCGCGCACCGAGGCCTTCGAGTATTTCGGCCTGCGCACCCTCTATGACCGCTACCTGCTCCGCCACCCGCGGACCCGGGCGGTCCTGGAGACGCCCCAGCACTTCTTCCTCCGCATCGCCTGCGCGCTCTCCGAATCTGTGGGCGAGGCGTTGAACCTCTACGGCCTGTTCTCCCGGTTGGAATACCTGCCCAGCTCCCCGACCCTCTTCAACGCGGGCACCTGCCGCGAGCAGCTCAGCTCCTGCTTCCTCCTGGATTCGCCGGAGGACGATCTCGCGTCCATCTACGACCGCTACAAGGATGTGGCGCTCCTCTCCAAGTGGAGCGGCGGCATCGGCCTCGCGTTCCACCGGGTGCGGTCGCGCGGCTCGCTCATCACGGGCACCAACGGCCACTCCAACGGCATCGTGCCCTGGCTGAAGACGCTGGACGCCTCCGTCGCCGCCGTGAACCAGGGCGGCAAGCGGAAGGGCGCCGCCTGCGTCTACCTGGAGCCCTGGCACGCGGACATCGAGGCCTTCCTGGAGCTGCGGGACAATACGGGCGATCCCGACCAGCGCGCGCACCACCTCAATCTGGCCAATTGGATCCCCGACCTCTTCATGCGGCGCGTGGAGGGGGACGGGGCCTGGAGCCTCTTCGACCCCAAGGTCGCGCCGGAACTCTGCGACCTCTGGGGCGAGGCCTTCGACCAGGCCTATGAGGAAGCGGAGGCGGCGGGCCTCGCCTCGCGCCAGGTTCCCGCTCGGGAGCTCTACGGCCGCATGATGCGCACCCTGGCCCAGACGGGCAACGGCTGGATGTGCTTCAAGGACGCCTCCAACCGCGCCTGCAACCAGGTGGCCGCAGGCGGCACGGTGCATCTCTCCAATCTCTGCACAGAGATCCTGGAGCGCACTTCCTCCGGAGAAACGGCCGTCTGCAATCTGGGCTCCATCAACCTGGCGCGGCACGTGAGCGAAGGTAGCTTCGACTTCGCGAAGCTGGCGGAGACGGTGCGAGTCGTGGTGCCCCAGCTGGACCGCGTCATCGACCGCAACCTCTACCCCATCGAAACGGCGAAGGCGGCCAATGAGCGCTGGCGTCCCGTGGGCCTGGGCGTCATGGGCCTCCAGGACGTCTTCTTCCAGCTGCGCCTGCCCTTCGATTCAGAAGAAGCGAAGGCGCTCTCCACCCGCATCGCCGAAGAGGTCTACTTCCACGCCCTTTCGGCCTCCGTGGAGCTGGCGGCGAGGCATGGCGCCCATCCGGCCTTTCCCGAGACCTGGGCGGCGAAAGGCGTCTTCCACTTCGAGCACGGGGGAACCGACCCCGCGGACTTGGACCGCTGGGACGCGTTGCGGGCCCGCGTGATGCAGCACGGGCTCCGCAACTCGCTCCTCATCGCCATCGCGCCGACCGCCACCATCGCGAGCCTGGCGGGCTGTTCGGAGTGCATCGAGCCCGCGGTATCCAACCTCTTCAAGCGGGAGACGCTCAGCGGCGATTTCCTCCAGGTGAACCGCCACCTCGTGCGGGACCTCCAGGCCCTGGGGCTCTGGAACGAGAGCTTGCGCGACGCGCTCAAGAACGGCGAGGGCAGCGTGCAGTCCCTCTCCATCCCTGAGGAGCTGAAGCGTCTCTACCGCACGGCCTGGGAGCTGCCCATGAAGGCGCTCATCGACCTCGCGGCGGCGCGCCTGCCTTTCATCGACCAGAGCCAGAGCCTCAACCTCTTCATCGAGACCCCCAACATCGCGCGGCTCAGCTCCATGTACTTCTACGCCTGGCAGTCGGGGCTCAAGACCACCTACTACCTGCGCTCCCGCCCCGCCACCCGCATCGCCAAGGCCACTGTGGCGGATGCTCCCGCGGCCCAAGCGGTCGCCTGTTCCCTTGAGAATCCCGAGTCCTGCGAGGCCTGCCAGTGAGTTCCAGACTGCTCGATCCCGGCTTCAACCTCACGCTCCGCCCCATGCGGTATCCGGCCTTCTACGACATGTACAAGGACGCGCTGAAGAACACCTGGTCCGTGGAAGAAGTCGACTTCTCCACGGACCTGCGGGACCTGGACACGCGCATGGGCGCGGCCGAGCGCCACCTCATCCGCCGCCTCGTGGCCTTCTTCGCCACGGGCGACAGCATCGTGGCCAACAACCTCGTGCTGAACCTCTACAAGCACCTCAACGCGCCGGAGGCCCGCCTCTTCCTCAGCCGCCAGCTTTTCGAGGAGGCCCTGCATGTGCAGTTCTACCTCACGCTGCTGGACACCTACCTGCCGGACCTGGCTGAACGCGAGGCGGCCTTCGCGGCTGTGGAGGCCATCCCCTCCATCCGCAAGAAGGCGGACTTCTGCTTCAAATGGATGGACGGCATGGAGCGGCTGGACCGCATCGAGACGGAAGCGCAGCGGCGGACCTTCCTCCTGAACCTCATCTGCTTCGCCTGCTGCATCGAGGGCCTTTTCTTCTTCGGCGCCTTCGCCTATGTGTTCTTCCTCCGCTCCAAGGGCTTGCTCCACGGCCTGGCGGCGGGCACCAACTGGGTATTCCGGGACGAGAGCCTGCACATGGCCTTCGCCTTGAAGGCCATCGGCCAGATCCGCGCGGAAGACCCCGGCCTCTTCGATGCGCAGCTGGAGGCGCAGGTGGCCATCATGCTCGGCGAGGCGATCGAAGCCGAAATGCAGTTCGCGGAGGATCTCCTCAGCGGCGGCGTGGCGGGCCTGTCGCCCGCCAACATGCGCACCTACCTGGAGTGCGTGGCGGACCAGCGCCTGCGCCAGTTGGGCTTCGCGCCCCGCTACGGCGCGCGCAACCCCTTCCCCTTCATGGAGCTCCAGGATGTGCAGGAGCTGGCCAACTTCTTCGAGCGCCGCGTCTCCGCCTATCAGGTGGGCGTGACGGGCGCTGTGGCTCTCGATGCGGCATTCTGAAGGCATGAAGACGCGAAACGCCTCCCGCTCCATCCTCAGCGTGACGGTGCTGCCCGAGGATCTGAACCAGTACGGCTCCCTCTTCGGGGGGCGCCTGCTGGCGTGGATCGACCGGGTCGCCTCCATCTGCGCCACGCGCCACTGCCGCGGCAACGCCGTCACGGTGGCGTTGGAGGCCATGAGCTTCGAGGTGGCCGTGAAGCAGGGCGACATCCTCATCCTCACCGCCGAGCTGGAGAAGGTGGGCCGCACTTCCATGGGCATCCGCGTGACGGCGATGCGCGAAGACCCCGTGAGCGGCGAGGCCCGCCGCGTCTGTGCGCCGCTGCTCACCTTCGTGGCGCTGGACCGCGACGGGCGCTCGATGCCTGTGCCCGCGCTGGCGGATTAAGGCCGCAGGAACCGGGCTGCGCCCAGCAGAGCCGCGGGCGCCGTGACGGCGCGGAGGATGCTCTTCCCCAACGAGACCGGCTTCCATCCGGCCTTCTGAAGCGCGGCGAATTCCTCGTCCGTGATGCCGCCTTCGGGACCGCTGGTGAGGGCGAGGGCGCCATCGCCGATGGAAGGATTGGACTCGTCCGTGGGCAGCTCGTAGGCCACCCATTTCTGGGGCGCGTCCCAGCGGAGGAGAGTTTCGAAGGGAAGCGGATCCCGCAGCTCCGGCAGCAGGGAGCGATGGCTCTGTTCCGCGGCGGACTGAATGAGGCGCAGCCAGCGGTCGCGTTTGGAGGCGCCCTTCTTCGCATCGTTCTCGCTGCGGGCGTAGACGACGGGCTGGATGAGCGTGGCGCCCAGCTCCACGAGGGGCGGCAGCATCTCATCCACGAGGCTCAGCTGGGCCGTGAGCGGGATGCAGAGGTGCAGCGGCAGGGACGGCTCGCGGTCCTCGGTCAGCGGTGCCACCAGCCGCACGAGGGCCCGCTCCCGCTCCATCTGGGCCACCTCCGCCTTCCAGACGCCGGAGGCCAGCACCAGTTCCAACGCGTCGCCGGGGTGCAGGCGCAGGGCCTTGAGGTGCCGCGCGTCATCAGGGCCCATGGGGATGACGGCCCCTGCCGTGGCCAGGGGCGCGTGGGCGATGAAGATGCGGGGAAGGCTCACGGTGTCCATCTTGCCACCACCCGTAAACTGAAAGTGATGGAGGCCCTTTGATCAACGCCCTCTCCCAGGCCGCCCCGTGGTGGGCCTGGCTCGGCTTCCACTTCCTCATCCTGGCCATGCTGGCCCTGGATCTTGGTGTATTCAACCGCAAGGCCCACGCGCCCTCAGTGAGGGAGGCCGCGGCCTGGAGCGCGGCGTGGATCCTCCTCGCGCTCCTGTTCAACGCCGTCATCTTCAAGGTGGAGGGCCCCAAGCCAGGCCTGGAGTTCTTCACAGCCTGGGTGCTGGAGAAAAGCCTCAGCGTGGACAACCTTTTCGTGTTCGTGCTGCTTTTCGCGGCCTTCCGCGTGGAGATGCGGCACCAGCACCGCGTCCTCTACTGGGGCGTGCTGGGCGCCCTCGTCATGCGGGCCGCCATGATCCTGGCGGGCACGGCGCTGCTGCGGCGCTTCGAGTGGATGATGTATGTCTTCGGCGCCTTCCTCATCTTCACGGCCCTGAAGATGCTCTTCGGCGGAGAAAGCAAGGACGACCCGGCTGACAACGCCATCACGCGCCTCTTCAAGCGCTGTGTGCCCTTCGACCCGGACGGCGGCCACGAGCGCTTCTGGAGTCTCAGGAACGGGCGCCGGCATGCCACACCGATGCTGCTGGTGCTCGTGAGCATCGAGGTGACGGATCTCGTCTTCGCCGTGGATTCCATCCCCGCCGTGCTGGCCGTGAGCCGCGACCCCTTCATCGTCTACACGAGCAACATCTTCGCCATCCTCGGCCTGCGGAGCCTCTACTTCCTGCTGGCCAAGATGATGGACCGCTTCCACCGCCTCAAGACGGGCCTGGCATTCATCCTCGGTTTCGTGGGCCTGAAGATGTGCTCCGAGCATTGGATCGAGATCCCCGTGGCCTGGAGCTTGCTCGTGATCCTTGGCATCCTGGCCGTGAGCGTGGCGGCAAGCCTGGCCTGGCCGCGCCGCCATGAGGAGGAGGCCTGATGGAAGTCTGGCGCCACGCGCTCGAAGCCGCCCCGGATGCGGGCGCGCTCGTCCTGACCCTCGGCAACTTCGATGGCGTCCACGCGGGGCATCGTGAATTGCTGGCGGAGGCCGCGCGCTCGGCCTCCGCCCGCGGGCTTCGCAGCGCCGTCCTCACCTTCGACCCCCATCCGGCTTCCGTGGTGGCGCCGGAACGGCGGCCGAAGCGGCTCATGACCCTGGACCAGCGCCTCGCGGTCTTCGCCGAATGCGGCGTGGATCTCGCGTGGGTCATCCCCTTCTCCCGCGCCTTCTCGGAACTCGCGCCGGAGGCCTTTCTGGATGGCCTCGCCCGCGCGCTCCATCCCGTGGAGCTGCATGTGGGCAAAGCCTTCCGCTTCGGCCGCGATCGCGCCGGAGACATTGCGCTGCTGGAGGCCTGGGGTGCCGCGCACGGGTGCGCGGTGCGCGCCCACGCCCTGCACGCGCCCGATGGCGGCCTCCTCAGCTCCACCCGGGTGCGGGAGGCGCTTGATATGGGCGATGTGGACGCTGCCGCCCGCCTGCTGGGCCATCCCTACGCGCTCACGGGCATCGTGGTGGAGGGCGACCGGCGCGGGCGTCATCTGGGGTTTCCCACGGCCAACCTCGCCTGGGACCAGGAACAGCTGCCCGCCAACGGTGTCTATGTGACGGAAGCGCGCAGCGCGCACTTCGACAGCCCGCGCCTGGGCATGACCAATGTGGGCGAGAAGCCCACCTTCGAAGGCCGCCGCCTCACGGTGGAGACCCACCTGCCCGGCTTCGAGGGCGACCTCTACGGCGCGCGCCTGGAGCTGCGGTTCCGCCACCGCATCCGCGGCGAGCAGAAGTTCAACGGCCCCGATGCCTTGCGCGAACAGATCGCCAAGGATGTGGCGGAAGGCGAGACATGGTGGAAAACCCAGGGTGGTTGATGCCAAGCTGGGGCCTCTTCATGGAGCCCCCATGCGCCGCGCCCTGACCATCCTCCTCGTCCCTGCGGCCTTGGTGGCCCAGGCTCCCGCATCCGCTCCTGCCGCGGATGACGCCGCGGCCGCCGCCAAGCGGGCCGACATCCGCAAGCTTCTGGACGTCATGCGCGCTGGTGAGGTGGCGGCCCAGGGCATGCAGAAGATGGCGGAGGCGATGAAAGCCGCCAACAAGGAACTGCCCGCCCAGTTCTGGAGCGAGTTTCTCAAGGAGGCCACGCCGGAGAAGCTCACGGAGATCGCCATCCCGGCCTATGAGAAGAATCTGAGCGCCCAGGAGGTGAAGGCCTACCTCGCCTTCGCAGGCACACCCGATGGCGCCGCCATCATGAGGAAGCTGCCCCAGATCACCTCGGAGGCCATGGAGGCGGGCCAGGCTTGGGGCCAGCAGTTGGGCATGCAGATCGCGCAGAAACTCCACGCGGAAGGGAAGATGTGAATCCGCGCCTCCTCCAGCTCCGTGCCGGTCCCGTCCGCCAGCTGGACGGCTGGCGAAGCGCGATCCACAAAGAAGCCGTGGACCATCCGCTCCGGCTTTCCGCAACAGGCCTCGCGGGCGATGCCGTGGGCGACACGAAGCGTCACGGCGGCCCAGAGCAGGCGGTGCTGGCCTACGCGGAATCGCACTATGCGGACTGGAAAGCCGAGGGCTTCACGGATGAGCGCGGCGCCTTTGGCGAGAACCTCCTGGTGACGGGTCTCTCGGATCAGACCGTCTGCATCGGCGATGTCTTCGAGCTGGGCGAAGCGCGGCTCCAGGTCTCCTGTCCCCGCGTCCCCTGCAATACCCTTGTTCGCCGTCATGGACGCCAGGACATCCTCACGCGGGTCTTCGAGACCGCGCGGGGCGGCTGGTACTTCCGCGTGCTCCAGGAAGGCTTCGTGGCGCCCGGCCAGGAACTGCGCCTGCTGGAACGGCCTCATCCCGACTGGAGCGTGGCCCGCGCCCTCCACGCCCGCTGGCGCGCGGCGTCGGACAAGGTAGAAGCCCACGCTCTGTCGAAAGTCGCGGCGCTCAATCCCAAGTGGCGGGCTTTGGGAGCCTGATGCGCCTCTTCTTCGCCCTGGATCTTCCGGGCGCGGTGAAGGCGCGGCTTGAGGCCTGGCAAAGGACACAGGGCGGAATCTGGCGCTGGGCGCCCTTAGAAAGCCTGCATCTTACGCTCGCCTTCCTCGGCGAAACGGGGGAGACCCAAGTTCTCGCCGCGCGGCGCATCGGTGCTGTCGTGGCCGCGAGACACGGACCTTTTGCGTTGCGGGCGAAGGGACTCGGCGGCTTCCCGCGAGACGAGGCCGCGCGGGTGCTGTGGCTCGGGTGCGAGCCCTCCGCGCACGTGGAGGCGCTCTCGACGGATCTGCGGCGTGAGCTGGCTTCGGCGGATCTCTCCTTCGATGCCAAACCCTTCAAGGCTCATGTCACGCTGGCGCGATCGCCACGGACGCAGCTCACGGCACCCTTCGGCTTACCTACTGGTGAGCTCGGATGGGAGGTCCGCGCCCTCGCGCTCATGCGGAGCGAGGGTGGCGGCCGCTACGCTGCAGTGGCCTACTGGCTCCTGGGCTAAGCTGGTCCTCATTCCTATCAGGAGGCGCCATGAAGGGTTCCGTGATCCTCCTTATCATCGGCGCGGCCCTGGCAGCGCTGGGCTGGTTCCTTCTCTTCCGCGCCCACCACAAGGTTGATGGGCGGCCTGTCATCCAGGGCGAGGTGGCGGAGCTCATCCCTGTGCGCGGATCAAAGGGCGGCACCAGCTACAAGCTGCGGATCGCCTACCAGGATCCAGCCGGCAACGCCGGCATGCTGACCACCACCTGGGCGCAGAACCCGCCCGCTGCGAAGCAGGGCGAGCGCGTGAAGCTGGCCTGGATCGGCCCCGGCGAGACGCCCGTGGTGTTCCTCTTCAGCAGCCTCTTCGGCATCGGCTGGGTCCTCGCCATGGCTGGGTTCGCCTTCTTCGCCATGGGTGCGGGCTTCGCGTATGGACCGGAGCTGGTGCGCAAGTTGTACCTGAGCTAACTCCGCCAGGCCTCCAGCACACGGAAGCGGGCGCCCATGAGGCCCGGCAGCGTGAGCTGCAGGAGGTTCTCCATGCGTTTCGTGCGATCGGATGAAGGTAACGCCTGCCACTCGGCCTCCCACTGCATGAGTGGCGCGTGGGTGCGGATCCACTTCGACAATTCCTGATGGCTGGCTTCACCAAGGCCTTCGGTTTCCAGCAACGATTGCAGACGCGTGAAGTCCACATCGGCGGTGAGGTCGCTTTCACCGATGTCCTCCCACCACTTCCCGTCCACGGCGTGGCCCTTGAAGCGGCGCAGGTCCGAGCCCTTGGCCAGCAGTCGCTCAGCCGAGTCGCCGTAATCGATGGCGAGGAAGAGACCGCGTTCCAGCGCGGCCGTGAGCGTCCGCGTGACGGACGGTAACGCCTCACACCAGATGCTGCCATCGCTGGCTTCCAGGGCTTCGCCTTTGGATTGCATGACGCCCTCGAACCAGGCTCGGGATTCTTCGTCTTCCGCCGCGTGCCATTCGGGGCCGGGGGCCGTGAGCACTTCACGCACCCAGCGCGCGCCATCCCATTTCCAAGGTTGCGCGGGCAGGGCGTCGAAGAGCTCGTTGGAGACGATGGCGCCCTTGAAAGGCGCGATGGAATCGGACTCCGCCACGAAACTCGCCTGACCGGAACCGAGCCAGGGCGCGAGTGCTTCTTCCGCCATGCGCCGCGCGGCAGGATTGTCGTCGCGGTGGACATAGCGGAGCGCTCCCACGAAATCGCCGGAGGCGGCGGTCAACAAATCCCGCCCCAACCAACCGCGCCCCGCGCCGGGCTCCAGCACAGTGAAGAGGGCCGGCCGGTCCAGCCGCCGCCACGCCGCCTCCAAGCGCAGCGCCAACGCCTGCCCCAGCAGCGGCCCCAGATCCAGCGCCGTGTAGTAGTCCTTGCCCTCGAAGCCCCAGGGCCCCTCCACGCGCCGGTAGTAGCCGTGCTCGGGATCGTAGAGCGCAAGCGCCATTACCTCGGTGGCCGGGATGGGGCCGGCCTTCAGGCGTTCGACGACGCGCGCCCCCAACGGGTTCACTTCCCGCTCCGCAGATCCCATTTCTTCAGCAGCGTGGGCAGCAGCCATTGGGTGAGCAGCAGCGCCAGCGCCACACCGCCGAGGCAGGCGATGCCCACGCCGCGGAGGGCGCGGTAACTGGAGAAGGCGAGGCCGCCGAAGCCCGCCAGCGTCGTCCCCGCGCAGACGGCGTTGACGCGGGCCACGCGGGCTGCGGCATCGGCCTCGTGGCGCGCGCGGTGCAGGAGGTTGAAGGCCGTGTCCACGCTTACGCCGAGCGCGATGGGGATGGCCGTGAGGCTGAGGAAGGTGAGGGGTTCGCCTGTCCATCCCAACGCGCCGAAGACGCCGGCCTGGCTGGCCAGCAGGGGCGCGATGGCCAGCGCCGCGAAGCGCCAGGAGCGGCCGAAGAGGGCGATGATGATGAGCACCGCCGCCAGCGACAGCAGCACGGCCTCCTGGATGGAACTCTTCGCGATGGCCTTCACCACCTGGAGCAGGGGCCGCGTGCCCACGAGACGCGCGCCGGTGTCATCGAGTTTCGCGGCGAGCCGGTCCTGCGCGGCTTCATCGATCCGCAGCGGCAGCGTGAGCGCCTGAGCGGCCGTTGATTCTGAAGAAGGCCGCGGAAGCAGGGCCAGCAGCGCCGCCACGGGCACCTTGGGATCGCGCGCCGCTTCGCCCAGCGTGCGAAGCGGGCCCTCCAGGGCCACGGGATCGAGTCCTTCCTGGCTGGCGATATCGAGGGCCTGCTGGCGCCAGGTGTCTGAGCCCAACACGGCGCGGAGGCGTGGATCGGGGTTCTGCCAGTCGGGCACGGGCACGCCCTCGGCGCGCAGGAGCGGCGCCAGCTTGTTCCAGCGCAGGGGCAGACGATCCGGATCGCCCAGCGGGATCTCCAGCGCCAAAGGCCGCAGGCTCGCGCCCAGCACGCCCTGGAGCCGCTCCTGCAAAGCCAGCGCGGGGTTGTCGGCCATGCGGAACTTGCGCAAGTCCTCCTCCCACCGCGTGCGCGGGGCGCCGAGGAGGGCGAGGCCGAGCAGGGCGAGCGCCGCGATGGGTTTCCAGCGGCGCAGCGGTTTGACCTTCGCTTCCTTCGCCGCTTGTGGCGCGAAGGCGCCCTTGCCCCGATCAAAGCGGAGCAGCATGGGCGGCATCAGCACGAAGGTCGCCACGAGGCAGCAGAGCAGGCCCAGACCTGTCGTGAGCCCCAGATCACGGATGCCCGGGAAGGGCGCGATGGCCAGCGCGAGGAAGGCGGCCGCCGTGGTGAGGCTGCCCGCCACCACGCCCGGGCCCGTGCCCAGCAGGGCTTCGCGGAGGGCGCGCGCCTTGTTCCGCCCCCGCTGGCGTTCGTCGCGGTAGCGGCTGAAGAGGAGGATGCCCACATCGTCGCCCACGCCCAGCAGCACGGCCCCGAAACCCGCGGCCATGAGGTTGAGGCGGCCCAGCGTCCAGCCCGTGAGCCCCAGCGCGCACACCATCCCCACGAGCAGCGGGATCATCACGAAGCCGTAACCTGCGAAGGTGCGGAAGCCGATGAAGTAGACGAGGCCGATGAGGATGAAGCTGAGGCCCAGGCTCAGCAGCACCTCCCGGGTGAGCCGCGCGGATTCCCAGGCCGTGACGGCGTGGGCGCCCGTGGCCTGGATGGGGAAGGCGCGCGTGGCGTTCGGCGCGCAGGCGGCTTCGACTTCTTTGAGCGATGCGCGCGGCGGCACCGCCCCTTCCGCGCCGCGACCCAGCCAGCTCAGCACGCGCGCCGTGGTCCGCGTTTCCGTGGTGGGGAAGCCCGCCACCAGCGGCACGAGCACGAAGCGGCCGTCCTTGCTTTCCGCATAGCCGGTCTTGAGTTTGAGCGAGAAGTGTTTCGCCGCCACCTGGGCCTGCCCAAATCCCGACGCGCCATCGGGCGCGAGGCCCCGGATATTGAGCGGGTCCAGGCGCGCGAGATTGGCCCGCACGGGATCGAGGGAGGCGAGATCCTTCGCCGTGGCGGCAAGGCGCGCTTTCACCACGGCAGCGTCCTCCAAGGGCGCGAGCCGGTCGCCCAGCCATGCGGGGGCGAGGGCGTAGAGCGTCTCCGTCAGCAGCCGGTCCACGGCCGCGTCGCCATCAGGCACGGCACCCGCGGCCAGCAGCGCGGGCCAGGGCGAGACGCCTTGCTTGGACGGCACGAAGACGGGATCGCTGAGGCGGCCTTCGGCGGCGAGGCCATTGAGCGAGAGTCCCGAGCCCGTGAGCAGCTTGTCCAGCAGGCCTTCGGCCCAGGCCTCGCGGGCGTCGAGGTTGTCGGCGTTGCCTTCCGCCACGAGCCAGATGAGTTCCTGTTGGCCCACGCCTGCTTCCAGGTTGGCCTTCACGGCCGGATCGCCCTTGGGAAGCAGACTCATGAGGTCCAGTTGACGCTCCACCCGCGTGGCTCCCAGCGCGAGGAGGACGGCCGCGATGAGCGCGGGAGCCAGCAGGCTCCAGGGTCGCGCGAGTTGCCGCCGCAGGAGGGCCCGGAGCAGGCGCCTCATAGCCGTTCGAGCCACCAGGCGAGGGCCGGGACCATCTCCACGCGTTCGGCGGCGCCCAGGCGGCGCAGGAGGCTGTCGTCATTGAGCCGCGCGAAGGAGGAGCCTTCGCGCTGCTCCAGCGCCTGCGGGCTCAGGTTCGCCGTGATGATCGTGGGCAGGTTCTCGTGGTAGCGGTGCGTGAGCAGCTCGGCCATGGCGGCGCCCACACGGCCGTCGCCGTCCAGGCAGTCCATTTCATCGAGCACGATCGCGGGCTGCGTCTTCAGGGGCTCGATGAGGTCGCGCACGCTCACGAAGTCGGCGTTCTGCCATCCCCGCTGGTCGTAGTAGGCGTTCTTGATCTGCTGCGAAAGCGTCCGCACGGAGACGAAACGCCCGGCCCGGCCCTCGCGCTCCGCCAGCGCCCGCAGACCCGCGCAAGCCAGCGTCGTCTTGCCGCTCTGGGGCGGGCCCTGGATCCACCACACCTCCCAGCCGCCCTTGAAGCGGTGGCGGCCCTTCGTGGCCCAAGCCTGGAATTCCTCGCCGCCCAGCGCCTTCAGGCCGTGCTGGATGTTCGTCTTCGCCTGGTGGACGAGCCGCTCCAGGCGCTCGCGCTGGGGAAGCTCCCCCACCTTGGCGGGATCCGCCGCGAGCAGCGATTCCAGTTCCGGCAGGCGGTCCATGACGAGGCGCTGCCGTTTCTGGCTGCCCTCCCAGTCGCGCCACCACTTCCAGAATGACATGAAGGAAGCCTCGCGGTAACGGGCGGGCAGACCGAAGGCGTCCGCGTCCGGTCCCGTGCCGCCGCAGTCGCAGAGGCGCGCGGGCTTCAACGGATCCTTCTCCAAGATCACGCCGCGGCCCAGGCAGCGGGGGCAGTCGGCCCGGGGCCTCACGACAGTTCCCCGTGCAGGAAGCCTTCCAGCTCCGAGCGACGCCGGTCGCGGATCTTGGCGAAGGCGCGCTCCTCCAGCTGCCGCACGCGCTCGCGGGAGATGGGCGGGTCGAAGCTCTTGCCGATCTGCTCCAGCGTCATGGGCTCCGCGCCGTGGAGGCCGAAGTGCAGCTCCAGGATGCGGCGCTCCTTCTCCGAGATGGAGGCGAGGCTCATCTCCATCTGCTCGTGGAAGGCCTCGTGGTCCAGGGCCTGCAAGGCCGAGGGCTCCACCTCCTGCTCCAGGCTGTCGCCCACGGTGAGGTCCGTGTCGCCGAGCCCTTGCTCGGTGGAGATGGTGCTTGTCGTCTGCTGCAGGCGCTGGAGGCGGTCCACCTCCTCCTCGCTGAAACCGGCCGCCGCGGCCAGCTCTTGAAGGGTCGGCGCGCGGCCGAGGTCCTGCGTGAGGCGCTGGCCGAGCTTGTTCAGCTTCACCATGTGCCCCGCCACCTTCTGGGGCAGCTTGATCTTGGAGCCGTGCTCCGCCAGCGCGTGGAAGATGGCCTGGCGCACCCACCAGCTGGCGTAGGTGAGGAACTTGTTCTCGCGCTCCGGGTCGAAGCGCTTGGCGGCCTCGATGAGCCCGAGGTTGCCCTCGCTGATGAGGTCCAGCAGGTCCAGGCCCATGCCCTCGAACTTCCGCGCCTCCTTCACCACGAAGCGCAGGTTGCCCTCCACCAGCTTGCGGAGGCCTTCCGGATTGCGGTCGTTCCGCCACAGACGCCCGTTGATCCGTTCCTCGTCCTGCTTGAGCAGGGGCAGGTGGCGGATGGAGTCGAAATACTTGTCGAGGGCGCGTTCTTCGAGATGCCGGAAGGGCAAGGGTCACCGGGTCGGAAGAGGACAGGATAGCAAGGAGCCTCCTACAGACAGGCTCCTATGAAAACTGGTCCATCAGCGACCCAAGCTGGACACAGAGTCCACGGAGGACACGCAGGGGACGCAGAAGGCCCCATCGAACGGCCAGCGGGGAGGACGCTGAGCGCGCGAGGCGGGGAAGCCGTCGGAGCTTCCTGGCTTCGCGCGCTCAATCTGCCGCTTTGCGGCAGTCCCGCCAGAGGCGGGCGGCTCCTGTGTCATGCGGCCTGGACCCCTCTGTGCCTTTTGCGCCGTTCTGCGGATTCTGTGTTCAGCTATCCGTGTCCTTGCAGATCCGTGGTAATCCGGAGAAAAAGGAGCCCCGCATGCCGGACGCGCCTTCCCCCTTCCAGGCCTATGTGGCGACTCTGCTTGACGCGCTCGGCGCCCGCGATCCCTTCGAGGTGCTCGCTGGGACGCCGGAGGACCTGCGCCGGGCCGTGGCGGGGCTGAGTTCTGAACAGGAGCAGCGGCCCGAAGCGCCCGGCAAGTGGTCCGTGCGGCAGACGCTCCAGCACCTTGCGGATTCTGAGCTGGTGGGCGCCTTCCGCTTCCGCATGATCCTCGCCCACGATGCGCCTGAGCTGCCGGCTTATGATCAGGATGCTTGGGCCGAACGCCTGCACTATCAGGAGGTGGACAGCGCCGCCTCTCTGGCGGATTTCACAGTCTTCCGCGCCGCCAACCTCCGCCTTCTGCGCTGCGCCACGCCCGAAGACCTGAAGCGCGTCATGCGCCACTCCGAGCGTGGCGACGAGCCCCTGGGCAAGATGATCGCCATGTACGCCGGCCATGACCTCGTCCACCTGGCCCAGCTTCACCGCATCCGCAAGGCCATCGGTGCCTAGATACATAGCTCTTCTCCGCGCCGTGAATGTGGGCGGCCGCATCGTCACCATGGATGTGTTGCGGGGGCTGTTCGAGGAACTGGGCTTCACGAAAGTGACGACCTTCATTGCCAGCGGCAATGTGATCTTCGAGACATCGTCGAAGGCGGAGGATGCGCTGCGAAAGAAGATCGAGGCCCATCTCCGCGCCTCTCTGGGTTACGAAGTGGCCACATTCCTGAGGACGGACGCGGAGCTGGCCGAAGTCGCTGCCCGCGCGCCGTTCACGGAAAGCGAATTGAAAGCCGCCGCCTCGCTCAATGTGGGATTCCTTGAAGCGCCCCTGGACGTGGAGACCGGGCGCGCTCTCATGGCTCTGAAGACGCCCGATGACGAGTTCCGCCTCCATGACCGCGAACTCCACTGGCTCAGCCGTGTGAAGCAGAACGAATCCAAGCTCACCAATGTCCGCATCGAGAAAGCCATCGGCGGGAAGATCACCTTCCGCGGCGTGAACAGCGTGCGGAGGCTGGCGGCGAAAGTCGCTGCGAAGTAACCGCAAGAACCGGGTCGAGCCTTCGAGGCCGGGGGCACATCCTTCAGCCCAGGAGGAGCACCCATGCACCGCGTCATGCAGCCCAAGATGCTCTACTTCGGGACCCCCGTGGTCCTCATCAGCACCCTGAACGAGGACGGCTCGCCCAACCTCGCGCCCATGTCTTCGGCCTGGTGGCTGGGCCAGTCCTGCATGTTGGGTCTGAGCCGCCGTTCCAAGACGGCCGAGAACCTGATGCGGGATGGCGCCTGCGTCCTCAACCTGCCCTCGGCGGACATGGTGGATGTGGTGGACCGTCTGGCGCTCACCACGGGCCGCGATCCGGTGCCCGAATACAAGGCGAAGATGGGCTACCGCTTCGAGCGCGACAAGTTCGGCGTCGCGGGCCTGAGCGCTGCGCCTTCGGATCTCGTGGCCCCGCCCCGCGTGGCCGAATGCCCTGTGCAGCTGGAGGCGCGCATCGAGCGCATGCACGAAGTCGGCGACCCGGAGAAGATGCTGGCAGCCTTCGAGGCAAGCATCCTGCGCGTCCACATCGAGGAGAGGCTGGTCATGGCCGGGACCGACACCCACATCGACCCCGAGCAGTGGCGCCCCCTCATCATGAGCCTCTGTGAGTTCTACGGCCTGGGCGTGAAGCTGCATCCTTCAAGGCTGGCGGAGGCCTGGGGACCGGCGAAGGCCTCCTAAGGCTCCCGCTTCCTCAACCCCTGCGGCGTGAGCTTCACCAGCCCCCGGCTCGGCCCCGCCTGGTCCCCGAGGCCGTGGGATTCGAGGATGGCGAGCATGCGTTCCATCTCGGCTTGGGCCTGGGCCATGCGCTCGCGGAGGTTGAGCACCACTTCCACGCCGGCGAGGTTCACGCCCAGGTCGCGGGTGAGGTTGAGGATGAACTCCAGTCGCTCCAGGTCCTCGTCGCTGTAAAGGCGCGTCTTGCCCTCGGTGCGGGACGGCTTCAGCAGCCCCTCGCGCTCATAGAGGCGGAGCGTCTGCGGATGCACCTCGTAGCGCGTGCTCACGACGCCGATCATGTAGGCGCCCATGCGGCGGTCCTTAGCCATGGGTTCCCTCCCGTTGGGCGCGCAGCGCGGCGTCGTTCAATTCCGCCAGCTCGCGCAGCAACTCCTTGCTGCGTTCGTCCTGGATCTGCGGCGTGAGCACGGCCACTTCGGCGAAGAGGTCGCCGCGGGTGCCGCTCTTGCCCAGGGGCATGCCGTGTTCCTTGAGGCGCAACTTCTGCCCGCTCTGCACGCCGGGCGGGATCTTCAGCGTGGCCTTGCCGTCCGGCGTGGGAACGTCCACCTTCGCGCCCAGCGCGGCCTCGGAGAAGCTCACGGGCAGCTTCACATAGAGATTCGGGCCTTTCCGCTCGAAGCGGGGATCGGCCTGGACGGCGATCTCCAGGAAGAGGTCGCCGGGCCCGCCGCCGCGGCGGCCGGCCTCGCCCTTGCCTGCCACGCGCAGGCGCTGGCCGTCGTCCATGCCGGGCGGGATAGCCACGGTGACGGTCTCCGTCTTCGGCTTGCGGCCTTGGCCTTTGCACTCCGGGCATGGCGGCGAAATGGTGCCCTTGCCGTGGCAGGCGGCGCAGACGCGGCCCATAGAGAACATGCCGCCCTGGACCTTGCCCTTGCCGCCGCACTGGGCGCAGGTGGTGGCGCGGCCCGCGGCCTCGCCGCTGCCATGGCAGGTGAGGCAGGGCTCCGTGCGGTTCACCTGAAGCGAAAGCTTGGTGCCCTTGAAGGCGTCCTGGAAGCTGAGCTGCACGCGGCGCAGCAGATCCTCGCCCCGGCGCGGGCCGTTGGACTCCGGTCGACCGTTCTCACCCATGAAGGTGCCGAAGAGGTCGCCGAAGTCGAAGCCGCCCGGCGGTATGCCGCCGAAACCGCCGGGGCCCGGTCTCATCTGCATCTGGGGCGCGCCGGCCGGGTCGCCGTACTGGTCGTAGTTGCGACGCTTCTCCGGATCCGACAGCACCTCGTTGGCCGTGGCCAGCTCCTTGAACTTGGCCTCCGCCGCCGCGTTGCCGGGATTGAGGTCCGGATGGTACTTCCGCGCCAGCTTGCGGTAGGCCTTCTTCACCTCCTCATCGGAGGCGGTCTTGGGCAGGCCCAGGATCTTGTAGTAGTCAGGATGGGGCACGGGTTCAAACTAGCAGACTTGCGCGCTTCTCACTCACATTGCATGAAGACAAAATTACGCGGAGGGCCGCTGAGAAAGACCGGAGGGCAACGGAGGGTTGAAAATTCTCCGCTGCCCTCCGCTTCTCCGCTTACCTCCGCGTGGTGCTTTTCACCGGGTTCAGCTCACGACTTCGGCATCGATGACGCCGTCATCTTTCTTGGGCTCTCCGCTCGGGGCCGCATCAGGCGCCGGGGCGCCACCCTGTTGGTACAGGGCTTCGGAGAGCTTGTGGGCCTTGGCATTGAGATCGTCCAGGGCCTTCTGGATCTGCTCCTTCTCGAAGGAGGCGAGGGCGGCCTTGGCTTCGCTCACGGAAGTCTCGGCGGCCTGCTTGTCCTCCGCCGGGAGCTTGTCGCCGCCGTCCTTGATGAGCTTTTCCACTTGGTAGACCAGCTGGTCGAGCTTGTTCTTGTCCTCCAGCAGCGCCTTGCGCGCCTCGTCCTCGACCCTGTGCGCCTCGGCGTCCTTCACCTTGGCGTCGATCTCCTCCTTGGAGAGGCCCGTGCTGCCCGTCAGCGTGATGCTGGCGTCCTTGCCCGTGGCCTTGTCCTTGGCCGTCACATGCACGATGCCGTTGGCGTCGATGTCAAAGATGACCTCGACCTGCGGCATGCCGCGGGGCGCGGGCGGGATGTCGCCCAGGTGGAACTTGCCCAGCAGCTTGTTGCCGTCCACCACCTGGCGCTCGCCCTGGAAGACCTCGATGTCGACGCCGGGCTGGTTGTCCACGGCCGTCGTGTAGATCTCGGAGCGCTTGGTGGGAATGGTGGTGTTGCGGGGGATGATGACGCTCATCTGGCCGCCGTTGGCGTTGATGCCGAGCGAGAGCGGCGTCACATCCAGCAGCAGCACACCCTTCACATCGCCCGCCAGGACGCCGCCCTGGACGGCCGCGCCCACGGCCACGACTTCATCCGGGTTGACGCTCTTGTTAGGCTCCTTGCCGAAGATGGATTTGACGAGCTCCTGCACCTTGGGCGTGCGGGTGGAGCCGCCCACGAGGATGACTTCGTCGATCTCGTGGTGGCTGAGCTTGGCGTCCTTGACGGCGTTCTCGCATGGCACTTTCAGCTTGGCCAGGATGGGCTCCAGCATGGCCTCGAAGCGCGAGCGCGTGAGGTTCTGGTTGATGTGCTTGGGGCCGCTGGCGTCCGCCGTGATGTAGGGCAGGCTGATGTCCGTCTGCGTGGTGCTGGACAGCTCCACCTTGGCCTTCTCGGCGGCCTCCTTCAGGCGCTGCATGGCGTCTGCCTGCTTGCGCAGGTCGATGCCCTCGGCCTTCTGGAACTCCTCCACAAGCCAGTCGATGATGAGCTGGTCCACATTGTCGCCACCGAGATGGGTGTCGCCGTTGGTGGACTTCACCTCCACCACGCCTTCGCTCACCTCCAGAATGGAGATGTCGAAGGTGCCGCCGCCGAAGTCGAAGACGGCGATGGTGCCGTCCTTCTTCTTGTCGAGGCCGTAGGCCAGGGCCGCGGCCGTGGGCTCGTTGATGATGCGCTTCACATCCAGGCCCGCGATGGCGCCCGCGTCCTTGGTCGCCTGGCGCTGGGCGTCATTGAAGTAGGCGGGGACGGTGATCACGGCCTCCGTCACCTTCTGGCCCAGATAGGCCTCCGCGGCCTCCTTCATCTTGGTCAGGATGACGGCGGAGATCTCCTCGGGCGTGAGGTGCTTGCCGTCGATGTTCACGGCGCAACCGCCCTTGTCGCTGCGTTCCACCTGGTAGGGGACGAGCTTCTGCTCCTTGTCGCTGTCGGCGAAGGGCAGGCCCATGAAGCGCTTGATGGAATAGATGGTGCTCTTGGGTTGGGCCACAGCCTGGCGTTTGGCCGAGGCGCCCACCAGCCGCTCGTGGGTCTTGGGGTTGAAACCCACCACGGAGGGCGTGGTGTCCGCGCCTTCGGGGTTGGGGATGACCTTGGGCTGCCCGCCTTCCATGACGGCCACGCAGCTGTTGGTGGTGCCCAGGTCGATGCCGATTATCTTGCTCATTTGAGTGCCTCCAGAGGGCACCCGAGGGTGCCCGTAGTCTTAAGGATAGGGCATGAGTATTGGGTGTCAATAGAATCTTCTAAAAAACACTCATATTTTCTTCTTAAGAAATGAAGGCTATTCTTTCATCCATGACGACCCGTCCCTGCCCCATCTGCAAGAAACCTACGAGCTGGGAGGGCAATGCCTGGAAGCCCTTCTGCTCCGAGCGCTGCAAAACCCGGGATTTAGGCGCTTGCTCCAGCGAGGCTTACCGGGTGCCCCTGAAGCCTGAGGATGAAGCTGAAGAGGGGGCGGACGCTCCAGAAGACGATATATCCATGGATGACAGCCATTTTTGAGCCCCGCGGTCTCGGTAATCCACGAAGTGGATTCCGAGTGGAGGAACAGGGCGAAGGCTGGAGCGAGGACGAATGAAGAGCTCTGAATAAAGGAAGCCGGAGCGCGAGGCCCCGGCTTCCTCCACGAAGCGGTCCGGTCTCAGGGCGCGACGATGGCGCTCGCGATGGGCGCGGTCCCGTAGGGGAAGGCGCTCTGGAACGGGTTCGAAGCGTAGTTGACGCCCGGACTCCGGACGGCCGAGATCGTCACCACATAGGTGTTGCCGGCGGTCATGAGGCCCGGCGGGACTGTGATCTGTCGCGCGGCGGTGCGCATGGAGCCGGTCCTCAGCAACTGGCTGGCGCCCGCGTTGTTCTTGAGCTGGTAGACGGTGACGACATAGCCCGTGGGAACGCCGGTGGCGGGAGCATCCCAGGCGATCACGGGATCCTGTCCGACGGACACCTGGTTCTGGAACAGGTCCTTGCCATTGATCCGCGGATTCTGGACGGGGCTCAGCACCGGTCCCAAGGGCGCGGTGGCCGTGGGCAGGGTCATGGTGGCCGTGTAGCTGGAGCGCAGCAACGGGATCGCGGAGCCGGCGCCCGGCGCCAGGTAAGAGATTGACCAGGTGAAGTAGGTCTCCGCCAGCGGCGTCCAGGAGGCGGGGAACGGGTTGCCGTATGCCAAGTCACCCAGGTCCAGGTCCGTGGTAGCGCTGACGCTGCCGCTGTCATAGGTGAAGAGTTGGAAGGCGTCGCCCGGGATACCCATGCCTGTGCCGAGCGGAGAGGCCCAGAGGCCGAACTCGGTCTGGACGACGGTGGCGTTGGGGTTCACGGAAGGGGTCATGGCGGCCAGTGCCGAGCGCTTCCAGCCCAGGTGCAGGGTCGAGGACTGGGGGATGTCGAGAAATCCGCCCGAGGCCGTGGCCGAACCGCCGTCGGCCATGGTCGTGGCAGGCACATTGAAGACCTTGCCCAGCGCGCGATAGGTCTCAGTGGAAGCGGTGCGGCTGGTGAGCTGGGTCAGGTAGGCCTGGTCGTTCTTGGTGGCGTCCAGCAGAGGCAAGCCGAGGCTGACGAACTCCATCGTGAAGCTGCTCAGGGCCGTGGCGCCCAGCGCGGGAGCGTTGGTGATGCCGACCGCGCCCTTCGTGGAGATCGTGAAGCCGGCGTTCGGGACAGTCCAGAACAGTTCGTCCGTGCCTTGCCAGGCGTTCAGATTGCTCGCGCTGAGGCTGAGATTGGTAGGCGAGGTCCCGGGGTAGACGACATCCGCGCGCCCGTAGAGGTCGAAGACCCATTCGACATTGTCGACATTGGTCCAAAGGTGGTTGCGGCCGATCTTCAGCCAGTAGTAGCCGACGGGGACATTCTGGATGCTGAAGGTGCCGTCGCTGTGCCCGACACCCGCATAGGTGTCGAATCCACCGCTCACATTGGGCACCAGTGCCTGAACGGGAATCGTGGTCATGTCATTGGGCTGGAGGGTGGTCGCGCTGTCCTGGTGGTAGGTGTAGCTGAACAGGCCGGTGACGATGCGGAGCGGCGTCGCGAGGGTCGCGACCGTGGCGGGCGTCTTGACGGCCGAGGCCGCCTGCGGCGTGGAAGCCTGCACCATCGCGATCTCCTGGGCCGAGAGCGCGATGGTCGTGCCATTGGTCCCGGTGACGGGGTGCAGGGGGTGTGCGCGGTTCGGGCGGCTGGGGCTGTCGCTGGCCCAGAACGGCTCCATGGGCGGCGCGACAGTGTGCGCGCTGGGGCTGTTGTTGGAGGCCTGGGATGACGCGCTGCCGGAGGAGGACCCTCCGCCACAGGCCAGTGCCAGGGCAAGAGCGGGTAGCGTGAGCGCGAAACAAAGCCGCGCGCGGGAAGATACGAAATCCATGGAACACCTCTCCAAAAGGGCCGGATGGAATCCGGCTGAAGCTGGGATTGGATCTGATATTTATTCTTCTAGAAAGTAAAATTTTGACTGTTTTTTCAAAGTAGCTAGTAGGCTTAGACTTGAAAATATTAAGTTTTGTTAAGGCCCAAAAACAAGAAGGGTCGAAGGCCGACGCGTTGCCCTCGGAGGCGTCCTCGGTGAACGGCCGATAAGCTAGAGGGTTCGGAGCCCTCATGCCTTTCGAGCCCCTGTCGCAGGAACCCGCGATCCAGCGCCGCTGGATGGAGGAAGGCGCCTTCCGCGCCAAGAGGGCTTCGGAGCTGCTGCCGGACTCGAAAACCTTCTACATGCTCGTGATGCTGCCCTACCCCTCAGGCCGCATCCACATGGGCCATGTGCGCAACTACACGCTGGGCGACATCGTGGCGCGCTTCCGCCGCATGCGCGGCTTCGAGGTGATGCATCCCCTGGGCTGGGACTCTTTCGGCCTGCCCGCGGAGAACGCGGCCATCAAGCACGGCATCCATCCCGCCATCTGGACGCGGCAGAACATCGCGGACATGAAGGCCCAGATCCAGACCATGGGCATCAGCTACGACTGGGACCGCGAGATCGCCTCCTACCTGCCCGAGTACTACCGCTGGAACCAGTGGTTCTTCCTCCAGATGTGGAAGCGCGGCGATGTCTTCCGCGCCGAGCGCATGGTGAACTGGTGCGAGGCGTTGGGAACCGTGCTGGCGAACGAGCAGGTGGTGGACGGCAGGGACGAGCGCACGGGCGCCGAAGTCGTTCAGAAGCCCCTGGAGCAGTACTTCTTCCAGACCACGAAGTACGCCGACGAGCTGCTGTCGGGCCTCGACCAGCTGGATTGGCCCGAGAATGTGAAGACCATGCAGCGCCACTGGATCGGCAAGTCCGTGGGCGCGCGGCTGATGTTCAGCTTGGCGACGGGGGAAGAGGTCGAGGTCTTCACGACGCGCCTGGACACCATCTTCGGCGTGAGCTTCCTGGCGCTCAGCACCGGACATCCGCTCATCGAGGCCGCCGCGAAGTCCGATGCCGCGTTGAAAACCTTTTGCGATGAAGTGGCCGCCGTCAGCCGCGAGGAGCGCCTCACCAGCGATGTAAAGCTGGGCCACCGCTCGCGGCTCGAAGCCATCCACCCCTTCACAGGCGCGAAGATCCCCGTCTACGCCGCCAACTATGTGCTCATGGACTACGGCACCGGCGCCGTCATGGGCGTGCCCGCCCATGACGAGCGGGACCAGGGGTTCGCCGAGAAATACAGTCTGCCCATCCCCCAAGTCATCGAGGGCGAGGATGCCTTCGAGCACGGCACGCTCATCAACTCCGGCGAGTTCACGGGCCTCGGCAGCGAAGCGGCCGCAGACGCCATGATCGCGAAGCTGGGCGCGAAGGCCGCCAAGGCCACGACCTTCAAGCTGAAGGACTGGGGCCTCAGCCGCCAGCGCTACTGGGGCACGCCCATCCCCACCGTCCACTGCCCGGACTGCGGCGTGGTGCCGGAGAAGGAGGAGAACCTCCCCATCCGCCTGCCAGAGGATGTGGCCTTCACGGGCGTGGGACCGTCGCCTCTCACGACTTCGACGACCTTTCTGAACTGCGCCTGCCCCGTCTGCGGCAAGCCGTCGCGCCGCGAAACGGACACCATGGACACCTTCGTGGATTCCAGCTGGTACTGGATGCGGTATCTGGATCCCGGGAACGGCACGCTGCCCTTCGCCAAGGCGGAGAGCGACGCCTGGATGCCCGTGGACCTCTACATCGGCGGCATCGAGCACGCCACCATGCACCTCATCTACGCGCGCTACTTCTTTAAGGTGCTGCGCGACCTCGGCATGGCATCCGGTGACGAGCCTTTCACCAAGCTCATCTGCCAGGGCATGGTGCTGAAGGACGGGGCCAAGATGTCCAAGTCCAAGGGCAATGTCGTGGACCCGGATGAGGTGCTGTCCCAGTACGGCGCCGACGCGCTGCGGCTCTTCATGACCTTCGCCGCGCCCATCGAGAAGGAGCTGGACTGGACGGGCTTCGAGGGCATCGAAGGCGCCACCCGTTTCCTCAAGCGCGTCTCGAAGCTGGTGGACGATCACGGCAAGACGGGCGCCGCCCTCTCAGCGAAGGACGCGCTCTCCAAGGAAGAGAAAGCTCTCCTCGTGAAGCTGCATCAGACCATCGCGCGCCTCACGGGCGATCTGGAGACCCGCTACAGCTTCAACACGGTGGTGTCGGGCCTCATGGAACTGAGCAACGCCATCGGCGAGCTGCCTGCGGACGCGCCGCATCGCGGAACTGTCATGCAGCATGCCCTGGAGCGCTTCGCGCTGATGCTCTCCCCCGTGGCGCCCCACGCCGCCGAGGCGCTTTGGGCCCAGCTCGGGGGGAAAGGCCTCGCCATGCAGGCCTCTTGGCCGGAGGCCGATCCTGCCTTCCTTGAAGCCGACGAGATGCTCGTCGTCGTGCAGGTGAACGGCAAGCTCCGCGGCCGCGTCACCGTACCCAGCAGCGCCACGGAAGACGACCGCCGTGCCGCCGCCCTGGCATCCGCGGAAGTGAAGCCCTGGCTCGACGGCAAGGAGATCGTGAAGGTCGTTGTCCCTCCCGGCGGCAAGCTCGTCAGCGTCGTCATCAGATAGGAGCCGCCATGCAGCTCATCGAATGTGTCCCCAACTTCAGCGAGGGCCGGGACAAGGCCAAGATCAAGCAGATCACCGATGCCATCGAGGCCGTGGCCGGCGTCTCTCTCATGGATGTGGATCCGGGCTCGGACACGAACCGCGCGGTGGTCACTTTCGTGGGAGGGCCCGAAGCCGCGCTAGAGGCGGCCTTCCAAGGCATCGCGAAGGCGGCGCAGCTCATCGACATGAGCCAGCATCACGGCGCGCACCCGCGCATGGGGGCCACGGATGTGTGCCCCTTCATCCCAGTGGAAGGCGTCTCCATGGAAGACTGCGCCGAGCTGGCGCGGCGATTGGGAAAACGCGTGGGCGAGGAGTTGAGCATCCCCGTCTACCTCTACGAAGCCGCCGCGTCGAAGCCTGAGCGCCGCAACCTCGCGTCGGTGCGGGAAGGCGAATACGAGGCCCTGCCCAAGAAGCTTCAGGACCCCAAGTGGAAGCCCGACTTCGGCCCGGCGGCTTTCAACGCCAAGTCCGGTGCCACCGTCATGGGCGCGCGCGAATTCCTCATCGCCTTCAACATCACCCTCAACAGCCGGGACAAGGCCCACGCCACCGACATCGCCTTCGAGCTGCGGGAGAAGGGCCGCGTGGCGCGCCGCCACCAGACCCACGCGCTCTACAGCTCGGGCCAGGAGCTGAAGTACGCGGAAGGTGTGTTTCCTTGCGGAAACTGCGAGGCCCATGACGAGACGAGCTTCGAAGCGCTGGAGACGCACTGCCGTGATGAGCACGGCTACGACCTCCGCCACCTGCTGGGCCTCAATGGCATCGACGCGTCGAAGGACGTCATCGGCCAGAAGGCCTACCGCGCCGGGCTCTTCGCCCACTGCAAGGCCATCGGATGGGTGGTGGAGGAGTACGGCCGCGCGCAGATCAGCGTGAACCTCACGGACTACAAGGTGACGCCCGCCCACGAGGTGCTGGACGCCGCGCGGGAGCTGGCATCGGAACGGGGTCTCGTCATCACGGGCAGCGAGATCGTGGGTCTCGTGCCCTACGCGGCCATGGCCGAGAGCGGCCGCCACTACTTGCGAAGCATGGGCCGTTCGCCCTTCGTGCCCGGCGAAGACCTCATCAAGACGGCTGTCTACAGCATGGGTCTGGCAGATGTGGCGCCCTTCGACATTGCGAAGAAGGTGCTGGGCCTTCCCAAATCCGGCTCGCTCATGGCCATGAAGGTGGACGCCTTCGTGGACGAGGTGAGCCGCGACACACCGGCTCCCGGAGGCGGTTCCATCGCAGCGCTCGCGGGCGCGCTGGGCGCGGCCCTGTCGAGCATGGTCGTGAACCTCACTCAGCCGAAAGCGAAGGACGAGGGCCACGAGCTGGAGCTGCTTTCCATCGCCATGGAGGCGCAGAAGCTGAAGGACGAGCTGCGCGCGGCCGTGGACGAGGACACCCAGGCCTTCAACGGCTATATGGACGCGCTGCGCTTGCCGAAGAACACCGACGATGAGAGGGCCGAGCGCAAAGCCGCCATGCAGACAGGCCTCAAACAAGCCGTGGCAGTTCCCATGAAGACGGCGGAGCGGAGCGTGGAAGCCATGAAGGTGGCGGAGCGGGCCGGGCTGTCCGGCAATCCTGCTTCCCTCACGGACGCGCTGGTGGGCGCGCAAGCCGCCTTCACAGGTGTGCGCGGCGGACTCTGGAATGTCCTCATCAACCTCAAGGACATTGATGACGCGGCCTTCGTGGTTTCGTCTCGGAAGCGTTGCGAAAGCTTGCTCAAGGAAGCGGAAGCGCTCATGGCGCGCATCGCGTCCGGAGGCGATGCCCGTCTCGCCGCCATGATCGATTCTAAAAAACGCTGATGCATCCGGCGCTTGTGTCCGCCGCCTGGCCCCAGGGCCGCGAAGGCTCTGTCTCCGAAGCTGTGCTGCCACTTAACGAGACGACGCTGCGATCCGGCGACATCGTGCTCTTAGGCCTCTGCAACGAGGTGGGTGTGCTCGCGAATGGCGGACGCCCCGGCGCTGCGGAAGGTCCCGCGGCCTTCCGCGCGGCCTTCGGACGCCTCCCCATGCGGGCACTCCAGGGCCGCCGGTTGCTGGACGCGGGCGACATTCCCGCGAGCGTGCCCTACGAAACGTTCCTGGATGGGGCTGAAGTCGTCGTCGCCGAAGCGGCGCGCGCCGGCGCACTGCCCCTCGTCATCGGCGGCGGCCACGACTGCTCCTACGGTATCTATCGCGGCCTGGCTGCCACGGGCAAGGCCGCGGTGCTGGCCGTGGATGCTCACCTGGATGTGCGGCCTGAGCACGGTCCCAATTCGGGCAACCCCTTCTTCCGCATGATCGAAGCGGGCCTCGACGGCTCCGATCTCGCGCAGGTCGGCCTGGTGCGTTTCGTGAACGCGGCGGAGCACGAGACCTGGTTGCGGCTCAAGGGCGCGGCCCTGCAGTTCCTGGAGCCGGGGCGGGAGATGGAGACCGTGGGCACCGCCAAGGGCGCCCTCGCGGTCTTCGCCCAGCGGCAGCGCCGCGTGCTGGCCACCTTCGATCTCGATGCCCTCCAGGCCGCCCACGCGCCTGGCGTCAGCGCCCTCAACCCCTGGGGCCTGGACGCCAGCTCCGCCCTCGCCATCGCCAAGGCCTGCGGCGCTTGCCCCGCCGTCGCCGCCCTTGACCTCATGGAACTGGCGCCGCCCCTGGACCGCGACGGGCAGACCGCCAAGCTCGCGGCCTTCCTGGCCGCGGCGTTCCTGGAAGGGGCCGCGTCACGGCCTTCGTGATATGCGGCACGGGCTGAGGCGCTAGAATCGAAGGCTTGGGAGAAGCCATGCCTGCCGGTGCCGTCCGTCCGCTTCAGACCGTCGAGAGCGTTCTCGACCTCGTGGGGAACACGCCCCTGCTTCATCTGACGCGTTTCGCGCCGGAGTGCGAGCTCTACGCGAAGCTGGAGTACCTGAATCCCGGCGGCAGCGTGAAGGACCGCATCGGCGTGGGCATGATCCTTCGGGCGCAGAAGGCGGGGAAGATCCGCCCCGGCATCAGCACCGTCATCGAACCCACGGCGGGCAACACGGGCGTGGGCCTCGCCATCGCCGCGAAGGCGCTGGGCTACCGTTGCATCCTCTGCGTGCCCACGAAGTATTCGCGCGAGAAGATGCAGCTCATGAAGGCGCTGGGCGCGGAGCTGGTGCTCATCCCCAAGGCGGACGGCATGAAGGGCGCCATCGCCAAGTGCCACGAGCTGGCGGCGCAGATCCCGGACAGTTTCGTGCCCCAGCAGTTCGAGAATCCCGACAATCCCGACAGCCACTACGAGACGACGGGCCCCGAGATCTGGGAGCAGATGGAGGGCCGCGTGGACGGCCTCGTCATCGGCGCCGGCTCCGGAGGCACCTTCACGGGCACCGCGCGCTACCTCAAGGAGAAGAATCCCAAGCTGGTGGCCGTCTGCGTGCAGCCCGTAGGTTCCGTCTACTGCGGCGCGCCTTTGCAGGAATGGAAAGTAGAGGGCATCGGCAACGGTTTCATCCCGGGCAGCCTGGACATGAGGCTGGTGGACCGGGTCATGGATGTGAAGGACGAGGATGCTTTTCAAACTGCGAAGGACCTCATCGGTTCCGAAGGCTGTCTCGCGGGTCCCAGTTCGGGTGCCAACGCCTGGGCCGCGCGGGAGCTGGCGAAGGAGCTTCCCAAGGGCGCGCGCATCGTCACGCTCTTCCCCGATGGCGCCGAGCGCTACCTGAGCAAGTTCCCCATCGCCGAACTCGATATCCAGGATTGAGATGATGCTCGCGCCCGCGGAACTCGCAGGAGGCCTCCTCGAAAAGGGCGCGGTGAAGCTCTCGCCCGCGGCGCCCTTCACCTGGTCCAGCGGCCTCAAGGCCCCCATTTACTGTGACAACCGCCAGCTGCTGGGCGATCCCGCGTTGCGGGGCCGCATCGCGGACGCGTTGGCGGCGGAGACGGCGCGCTTCAAGCCTTCGCTCGTGGCGGGCACCAGCACCGCCGGCATCCCCTGGGGCGCGCTCGTGGCGGACCGGCTGAACCTGCCCTTCGCCTATGTGCGACCTGAGCCCAAGAAGCACGGCATGGGACGGCAGGTGGAGGGCCCCAGCGCGAAGGGACAAAGCGTCGTGCTCATCGAGGACCTCATCTCCACCGGCGGCTCCAGCCTCAGGTGCGTGGAGGCTCTCAAGGCCGAAGAAGCGGAAGTGAAGGCCGTGCTGGCCCTTTTCAGCTACGGCCTCCCGGCCGCGATGGAGGCCTTCCACACCGCCGGTGCCAAGCTGCGCACCCTTGCCACCTTCGAGTCGCTCGTGCTGGAGGCCCGCCGCCGCGAGCTCGTGGATGCCGAGGGGGCCGATTCGCTGCAGGCCTGGCAGCGGGATGCGGCGGCCTGGTCGAAGGCGAACGGCGGCGCGTAATGGCGAAGAAGAGATGAAGCTGGTCGCAGAGATCGCTGAGCAATCGCAGAGGTCGCAGAAGAACTTCTGCGCTCTTTCGCGCCTTCCGCGACCAGCTTACTTTCAGCCCGCGTAGCGATCTGTCGCGGCCACGAGGGCCTTCGAGATGTTCCACTCGGTGGCGCTGTGGCCGGCGTCAGGCACCATGACGAGCTCGGAGTCCGGCCAGGCCAGATGCAGGTCCCAGGCGTTCTGGGGCGGGCACACGCAGTCGTAGCGGCCCTGCACGATGGCTCCCGGGATGCCTTTCAGCTTCCCAGCGTCGCGCAACAGCTGGTCTTCGGACTCCAGCCAGCCCTTGTGCACGAAGTAGTGGCATTCGATGCGCGCGAAGGCCAGCGTCGTGGCCTCTTGGCCGTAGGTCGCCGCGAAGGCTTCGTCCGGGAGCAGCTTCGACACGCTGCCCTCCCAGACGGACCAGGCCTTCGCCGCGGGCAGGTTCACGGACGGGTCGTCGCTGAAGAGCCGCTTGGCATAGGCCGCGGCGAGATCGCCGTGCTCGCTTTCCGGGATGGCAGCGCGGAAGGCGGCGAACTGTTCCGGGAACATCCGGCTCGCGCCCTCCTGGTAGAACCAGCGCAGCTCCCATTCCCGCAAGAGGAAGATGCCCCGCAGCACCAGCTCGCTCACGCGGTCCGGATGCTTCTGCGCATAGGCCAGCGCGAGTGTCGACCCCCAGGAGCCGCCGAAGACCTGCCAGCGGTCCACGCCCAGGTGCTTGCGGACGCGCTCGATGTCCTCCACCAGATCCCAGGTGGTGTTCTCGCGCACTTCCGCATAGGGCGTGCTCTGGCCGCAGCCCCGCTGGTCGAAGAGGATGATGCGGTACTTGCGCGGGTCGAAGAAGCGCCGGTGTTTGGGCCCCGTGCCGCCGCCAGGCCCGCCGTGGAGGAAGACCACGGGCTTGCCTGCCGGATTGCCGCTCTCCTCCACATGGAGCTCGTGCAGACCCGACACCCGCAGCCGGTGGATGCGGAAGGGCTCGATGGGCGGGTAGAGCCAGGTGAGGGGGTCCTTGGTCATCGCGGCCTCACACGAAGGTTTGGAGGATCTGGTTGGACAGCAGCATGCCACGCTCCGTGAGGCGGCGGCGAGGGCCTTCAGCGATGAGAAGGCCATGGGTCTGGAAGCGGGTGAGCGCGGCGTCCCAGGCGTCGAAGAGCGGGCGGAGATTCAACGCCTCCGCGCGGATGCGGAGCGCGTCCCAATCCACGCCCTCGTGCAGGCGCAGGCCCAGCAGCGGCAACTCCGCGAGCGTCTCGGCCTCGGAGAGGTCCTGGAACTCCACGCCCGCGCGGCCCTGCGACCAGGCGGGGATGTTGCCCTCCTCGGTCCAGCGGAAGTCCGCCAGCTGCGAGGCGGCGCTGGGGCCGATGCCCAGGTAGGGGCGCCGCTTCCAGTAGCGGAGGTTGTGCTTGGACGGCTCGCCGTAGTTGCTGATCTCGTAGGGCGCGAGGCCCAGCCGCGGGAGCTCTGTTTGAAGCGCCTCGAAGACGGTGGCGACGGCATCTTCATCGGGCAGCGCGAGACGGCCCGCGTCCACTTCGGCCTTCAGGGGGCAAGCCTTGTCCAGGTCCAGCAAGTAGACGCTCATGTGGGAGGCGCCCGCGCCGACGAGCGCCCGCGCGTCGCCCAGCACGCGATCGAGGTTCTGCGCGGGAAGGCCCACCATGAGGTCGGCGCTGATGCGCGCGAAGCCCGCGGCCTCCGCCATGTGGAGCGCATCAAGGGCCTGCTCGCCGCCGTGGATGCGGCCCAGCATGGCCAGGAGCGTGTCATCCAGGGTCTGCGTTCCGATGGAAACGCGGTCCCAGCCGAGGTCACGCGCGGCCTTCAACCAATCGGCATCCACCGTGCCGGGGTTAGCCTCGAAGGTGGCTTCTTCCAGCGTGGAGCCATCGAAGGCTTCGCGCACCGCAGCCGTGAGATCCGACAGTTCCTCTCTGGTCAGCAGCGAGGGAGTGCCTCCGCCGAGATAGAGCGTGTCCAGCGCAGGACGGTCCAGCGCCTCGCCCCAGGCGCGCACCTGAGTGATGAGCCGCGCCACGGCGCCGGACTGGAGCGCCGTGTCCCGCGTCGTCACGAAGGAGCAGTAGGTGCAGCGGTCCTTGCAGAAGGGCATGTGCAGGTAGAGCCCTAGCGGCTCCGCCTGGGCCGCGGTGCGGAGCGCGTCGAGGTGGGGCGCGAGGACGGGCGGAAGGCCGTCCATCAGAAGTGCGCGTCGAGCGCCTCGCACCAGAAGTGGTAGACCATCTGGTGCACTTCCTGGATGCGGGCCGTCACGGTGGAGGGCACGATAAGCGCATCGTCCACAAGGCCCTTGAGCTTGCCGCCATCGCGGCCCAGGAGGCCGAGGGTCTTGAGGCCCAGTTCCTTGGCGGATGCCACGGCCTTGAGGATGTTGTGGCTGTTGCCGCTCGTGCTGATGCCGATGAAGAGGTCGCCGGGGCGTCCGAGGGCCTCCACCTGCCGCGAGAAGACGAAGTCGAAGCCGTAATCGTTGCCGATGGCCGTGAGCGCCGAGGTGTCGGTCGTGAGGGCGATGCCCGCGAGGGCGCGGCGTTCCTTCAGGTAGCGCCCGGACAACTCAGCCGCGAGGTGCTGGGCATCCGCTGCCGAGCCTCCATTGCCGGCAACAAGAATGCGGCCGCCGCGCCGGAGCCGCTCAGCCATGTCGTCGGCCTGGGCCAGCACATGGTCCAGCTCCGCATCGAAGAAGCGGCGCTTGAGCTCGATGGCTTCCTGGACCTGCTTGAGGAGGGTGTCGCGCATGGAGACATTCATGAGAGCATTTTCGCAGCTTTCATGGCGGGTGGGCGGTGGCACACTCAAGGGATTCCCGGGACGGCCATGAACTACCTGGACTGGATCGCCTTCAAGCACCCCATGTGGATCCATGTGCCGCTGGCCTGCGCGATCCTCTCGCCGCTGGCGCTCCTGGCCGCGCAGCGCCGGGGCCGGGGCATCCGCCCCTGGTGGACCGCCTGCCGCTACCTGGCCTGGATGGGTGTGCTGGGCCTCATCCCCGCCCTCGTCAGCGGGCTCATGTGGGCGCACCGGCTGGGGTTCGTGGCGCCGGGCAAGCTGCTAGCGGGCAAGGAGGCCCTGGGCGGCCTCGTGCGGCATCATCAGCTCTGGGCCATCGCCGCGCTCGCGATGGGCCTGCTCACGCTGCTTTCCGTCCACCGCAAGCGGCAGGACCACCAGGGCCTCGGCATCCAGGCGCTCTTCTTCGGCTGCCTTTGGGCCTCCGCCACGCTGATGACCGGCATGTATGGCGGCAAGATGGCCCATCCCATGCCCGGCGAATCCGCGCCGGTGAAAGGGGCGACGGCCGCGACTGATGCGGATGCGGACCTGCCCGCGCATTACCTCGACTTCGGCGGTCTCATCCCCGTGGGGGATGCCTGGGCCCGCATTCCGCAGCACGAGGGCCGCTGGGGCCGCGTGTGGGTGACGGCTTCGGGCATCGAGGCCTATCAGGTGGGCCGCGCCCTGCCCCCCGGTTCTTACGCGGTGATGTCCACGGCCCAGGATCGCGCGGCCCAGCCCGGCCCCGATCCCGGTCCGCTCTACGCGGTGGAGATCCTCGCGGACGGAACGCCCAAATTCACCACCTACTGGGCCAATGTGCCCGAGGCCGAGCAGGCGAAGTTCGATGCTCAGGACTCCGTCTACTGGCACAGTCCGGACGCCCATGTGCAAAGCTGCGCTACCTGCCATGCGAGCGGCGCCTCCGATCCGGCGCAGCGGGTGAAGTTCCCCGTGCGGTGATGGCAGGCCTCAGCTCTCGAATTCACCCATCACTTCCCGAGGCTTGCCCGCGCCGCGATCAGGGCCCACAAGGCCTTCCTCCTCCATGCGGTCGATAAGGCGCGCGGCGCGGCCGTAGCCGATGTTGAGCTTGCGCTGCAGGAGGCTCGTGCTCGCCTTGCGCTCGCGCTTCACCACGGCCACGGCGCGGTCGTAGATGTCGCCTTCAGCGCCGCCCAGTCCGGGCAGGCCCTCGTCATCGCCTTCTTCTTCCTGCTCCATGGCCTGGAGGAGGCCCTGGTTGTAGTCGGGCTTGCCGCGCTCCTTGAGCCAGCCCACGAGCCGCATGGTCTCGTCTTCCGTGAGGAATGGCGCGTGGATGCGCCGCGCCCGCGCTGTGCCTGGCGCCAGGAAGAGCGCGTCACCCTTGCCCAGCAGCTGCTCGCCGCCGCCACTGTCGAGGATGGTGCGGCTATCGATTTTCGTGTTCACGCGGTAGCTGATCCGCGCGGAGAGGTTGGCCTTGATGACGCCCGTGACCACATCCACCGAGGGCCGCTGGGTGGCGAGGATGAGGTGGATGCCCACGGCCCGCGCCTTCTGCGCGATGCGAGCGATGCTGTCCTCCACCTCGCTGCGGGCCACCATCATGAGGTCCGCCAGCTCGTCGATGACCACCACCACGAAGGGCAGGTGCTCCAGCTCCTTGGGGCGCTCGGGCCAGCGCGGGTTGGGTGTGCGGTCGCTGAGATCGATGCGCCCGCTGCTCTCGTCCACCTTCTGGTTGTAGGTCTCCAGGCTCTTCACATTGATGAGCGAGAGGCGCCGGTAGCGGTCCTCCATCTGCGCCACGACCCATTTGAGAACCCGGCCCGCCTCGCGCATGTCCGTGACCACGGGCGCCCAGAGGTGGGGGATGTTCTCGTAGACGCCCATCTCCACCATCTTGGGATCCACGAGGATGAGCTTGACCTCGTGCGGCCGCGCCCGCAGAAGGATGGAGGAGATCATGGCGTTCACGCCCACGCTCTTGCCGCTGCCGGTGGAACCGCCGATGAGGAGGTGGGGCATCTTCGAAAGGTCCGCTACCACGGGCTTGCCTTCGATGTCCTTGCCCAGGGCAAGGGTGAGGAGGCTATGCGCGTCGCGGAAGACGGGCGCGTCGATGACTTCCCGGAAGGTGATGGGCTCGCGCTTCGGGTTCGGCACCTCGATGCCCACAAGGTTCTTGCCGGGGATGCGGTCCATGCGGACCTTCTCCGCCTGCAGCGCCAGCGCGAGATCCTCCTCCATGCCGAGGATGCGCGAGAGGGGGATGCCGGGATCGGGCTGGAACTCGAAGACCGTCACCACGGGCCCGGGCTGGATGCCGGCCACGGCGCCCTTGATCTTGAACTCCGCGAGCTTGGCCGAAATCACTTCCCTGGTCTGTTCCAGCACGGCGGGATCGAGGCGGCCATGAGGCTGGGGCGGATCGAAGAGGCGGCGGGGCGGCAGCTCGGAGGGCTCGTGCGATTCCTGCGCGGGCAGCTTCCGGGGCGCCGCGGCCTTCGCGTCGGAGAAAGGAGGCAGTGGATCGCGGGGCGTGGGCTCGCTCATGGGGAGGCCCGGCTGCACCAGTTCGCGGCCGTAGCGGTCCTTCATCACCTGGGGCGCCACCAGTGGAGCTTTGGCCTTGGGCGCGGGCGCGTTCAGCAGCTTGGGTTTGAAGGCGCCCGTTGGAACTTCCGGATGGCCGTCGAGATGCACGGAACGGATCTCCGGCAGCGCGCCGCTCGGCGTCTCCAACCGCATGGACTGGATGTTGGGGAAGAGGTGTTCCTCCACGACGACGCCCCTGCGGCGCAGGTCCGCCGCCTCCATCTCGGCACGGATGAGGGCCTCGCGCTGGGATTCCAGCTCGGATTGCCGGGCGTGCTGCGCCTCGATGGCGAGCACATCCGAAGCCGCCAGCTCGGGCACATCGCCGCCGCTCCAGCGGAGGAAGGGGCGCTGCGCGAAGGTGAGGAAGCCCCTCACGCCCTTGAAGGGCAGGGGCCGCAGGAAGGGCCAGGCTTTCTCGCCCATCCACTTCGCCACCAGGCGCGCCGTCGCGCGGGACAGCGTGGGCGCCAGCACCAGCGCGCAGAGCACAAACAGCAGCATGAGGAGGACGGGCAGGCCGATGGGCCCCAGCCCTGCGTGCAGCTTGGGCCAGAGGACGCGTCCCATCCACCCGCCAAGGGACACTTCCATGGGCGCGACGCCGTTCTGCAGGCCCCAATGCTGGGTGGGCAGGCCGCCCAGCAGCGTCCATACGGCGAAGGCCAGCGCGATCCAGGCCAGGCGCCCTGCCCAGCGCCGCAGCGCGCTCATCTCCTGATGAGGCCAGCATTCCCAGGCCAGCCAGCCGGGCAGCACGAGGGAACCGTAGCCCGCGAAGGCCTGGAGCAGTCCGCCCAGGGTCGCGCCTACGGAACCGCACCAGTTGAGGATGGGGCCGCTGGCCGCGCCCGTGTCGAAGAGCTGCGGGTCCGCGGGATGGAAGCTCAGGATGGCGAGGCCCAGCAACACGGCTGCCGCGCCGCCGAGCAGCCGCAGGGCCACCCGCGCCGCGGGTCCCCAACGATCTTCGCTGCCGCCGCCGACGGCTTTCTGCGCCACTGCGCCTCCATGAAGTGCTGGGACCAGTCTAGCGGCCGCCAGCCGTGTCGGTCTGCTGGAGCAGGGCGGCCCGCCGGTCGCGGTCCCAGGCGGGCTGGCCCATGAGGCGCAGCATTTCGGAGGCTGTCACGAAGCGCCAGCCCTCGGCCCGCGCCTGGTCGATGAAGGCGCCCAGCTGGGCCGCGGGCCGATCGGCTTCTGGCCGGCCGCTGCCCAGGTGCATGAGGACGACGAGTCCGTCCCCGTCCACCGCCATGCGGGCGTGGAGCTTGTCTAGGATGGCGCCCCCGCTGCGGTAGAGGCGCCGCTCCTTGGGCGTGGCCCAGTCCAAGCTGTCGGCACCCTCGCTCCAGCCCACATGGCGGTAGCCGATGGCCTCCGCCCAGGCGCGGATCTCCTTGGTGTTCTCGCCGTAGGGTGAGCGCCAGAGCGGATCCATGGGGCGGCCCGTGAGGCGGAAGAAGGCCTCGTCCGCCCGCAGCAGCTCGTCCTGCACTTTTGTCTCGCCCCAACGGGGATCGCGATGGAAGTCCGGGGCGAAGTGGGGATGGTCGAAGGTGTGGTTGCCAACCTCGTGCCCGTCCGCCACGATGCGGCGCACCACCTCGGGGAAGCGCTCGATGAAGGCGCCGGTGAGGAACACGGTCGTGCGGAGGTTCCGCGCCTCCAGCGTGGAGAGGATCTCGTCCGCCGCCTCATCGCTGGAGCCGCCGTCGAAGCTGAGGAGGATGACCTTCCCGTTCCGGGGCCCGCGCGTGAGGTTGAAGGCGCCGCCCGCGCCCGGCCAGCTGCCGGTGAGGGTGAGCGGGACCGGGATAGGCGCTGAGGATTCGGGTGGGAGCTTCGGTGAAGGCCTCGTATCGCGCGGCGCGGTCTTGGCGACGACCACCCGGGCGGGGCGAGCGGGGGCCTTCGCAGTCGCGCGGGACACGCGGGCGATGAGCGGCGCCTCATCCGAGCCTCTGCCCTTCATCACCCAGGAGGCCAGCAACCGTCCGTCGGCATCCTTCAACGAGATGGGCTCGCCCGCCAGCGGGCTGCGCAGCTCCCAATGCACGGGCCCGAAATCCGCCGCGGTCGTCACATGGGTGGAAGGTCCCGTCAGCGCGAGTTGAGTCGGACGATCCAGCTCGCCATCAATGACGATGTAATCGCCCATGCGGTGCCAGGACCAGGTGGCGGCCTCGGTCTTCATCGCGCTCGTGGGCGCGGGCGGCTTCGAAGTGCCGCAGGCCAGGAGGCCTGCCAGCGCCAGAAGGGAGGACGCGCGAAGGGTCCTCATGCAGGCCTGCAGAGCGCCCAGTAGTTTGCCTTCTCGCGCACCTTCACGGACGCCACGTGGAAGCCCGCGGCCGCGAGATGCTCGCAGGCCCACTGGGCCAGCAGCTCCGTCGTGGGGTTGCGGGCTTGCAACCGGGCCTGCTCGTTGAGCACCGTGTAGTCGAGGCCTTCCACCCAGGCGTCCAGCGCCGTCGCGAAAGCGCTTTCCTGGGCCCCATCTTCCAGCAGGACGGCAGCCTCCACCATCCAGTTATGGCCATGCCGCGCCTCCACGAAGTAGGGTTCCTCGTGGAAGTGGTCCGCCACGAAGGGGCGGCGCAGGGAAAGCAGGAAGGCCATGCGCCAGTTTAATCGGCGGAGGGCGGTCCCGCCTGGAGTTCCGTCCGCAGCGCGTCCAGGTAGGCCAGCAGGGTCTTCTGCCGCGCCTCCGCCAGGCGGCGGCCTTCCTGTGTCGTCATGCGGTCGCTGAGCTTCAGGAGCTTCTTGAAGAAGTGGTCCAGGGTGTAGGCCTTATCATCCAGCTCGCGGCGCTCGGCCCAGGGATCTTCGGGATGCCAGAGCTTCGAGTGGAAGCTGGCGCCGGTGGCGAAGACGCGCGCGATGCCGATGGCGCCGAGCGCTTCCAGCCGGTCAGCGTCCTGCACCACGCGGGCCTCCAGCGTCTCGGCGTCCGTCGCGCCGCTCCAGCTGTGGGCGGCGACGGTGTGGACGATGGCTTCGACTTTCGGCGCCAGCGCCGGGATCTGCGCGCACCAGGCTGCGGCGAGCTCCGCGCTCAGTTCCGCCGTCCGGGGCGACTCGGGATGGTTCTTGGGGCGGTAGACGAGGTCATGGAGCAGCGCGCCCGCGATGGCCACATCCACGTCCGCGCCTTCCACGGCCGCGATGGCGCCCGACAGCCGCGCCACCCTAAGGATGTGCGCGAGGTCGTGGGCTCCGTCCCGCGCGAAGGGCTCCGCCCTCAGATGGCTTTCGAGCTTCGCCACCAGGGCGGGGTACCAGGTCCGGTCTTCCATGCGCATCCTCCCAGGCTAACGCGACTGCCCGCGCGGTTCCTGGCATCCTGATGGGTCACGGAGTGTGGACGATGGGGTTCCTGCGGCGCCTGCTTCTCGTAGTTCTCGCCATTCCCGCCTTCGCGCAGGGTGGCTTCGATCCCGTCTCCTCCGTAAAGGTGGGCTTCGACAAGGGCACCGTGGTGGTGACGGCCCCTGAGGGCGCGCACCTGAAGGCCCAGTTCATGAAGGTGGAGAAGACGGGGGGCCCCGGCACCATCACGCTGGGCGCCATGACGCCTACCAACGCGAAGGACGATCTGGGCGATCCCATCTGGCACGGCGCGGTGCGCATCCCCGTGAAGGGCGAGGGCCTGAGCGGCACGGTTAAGCTGGCCGTCACCTACCAGCCCTGCACCGAAGGCACCGGCGGCATCTGCTATCCGCCCACGACGCGGGAATTGGAGGTGCCTGCCTCCGCCATTCCTGGCAGCACGCCGGTGGTGAAGGAAGCGCCGAAGCCCGCGCCCGTGGGGGCGCCGAGTGCGGAAACCGTCAGGCCTGTCGCGTCCGCGCCGGTCGTCCCTCCCGCGCCCGCCGCCACTCCTTCCTCGCCAGCCTCCGGGGGGTTGTTCTGGCTCCTCATCGCGGCCTTCGGCTGGGGCATCGTGGCCTCGCTCACGCCCTGCGTGCTGCCCATGATCCCCATCACCATGGCCATCATCGGCGCCAAAGGCGGCGGCAAGATGAAGGGCCTGATGCTGAGCCTCACGCTCGTGCTGGGCATGGCCTTCACCTACACCATCCTCGGTGTGGTGGCCGCGAAGACGGGCGCGGCCTTTGGCGCCGCGGCCCAGAAGCCCGCCTTCCTCGTGCCTGTGGCGCTCCTCTTCGCATTGCTCGCGCTGTCGCTCTTCGGGGCCTTCGAGTTGCGCCTGCCTTCTGCGTTCCAGACGAAACTCCAGAGCGGGGCGAGAAAAGGGTTCGGCGGCGCCTTCATCATGGGTCTCATCCTGGGCCCCATCTCGGCGCCCTGCGTGGGGCCCTTCATCGGCGCGCAGCTCCTTGATATCGCTCAGCGGGGTGAAGTGCTCGTGGGCGCGCTCACGCTCTTCGTCTTCGCGCTGGGGATGGGCGTGCTCTTCGTCATCGGCGGCACGGCCAGCGCGGCGCTGCCTCGCAGCGGCGACTGGCTCACGCGCCTGAAGCAGCTCATGGGCCTCGTCATCCTCGGCTTCGCCGCCTGGACGCTGCGCTACATCGTCCCCGCGTGGCTGAACTGGACGATGTGGTCCCTTGTGGCGTTCCTGGCCGCGCCCGCGCTGGGCGCCTTTGAAGCTGCGACGGGCCTCACGGGCGGGTTGCGGAAGGGCCTCGGCATTCTGGCCCTCGCCTGCGGCGTCCTGCTGGGCCTGCGGGGCCTGGAAGCCGGGTTCGCGGTGAAGCTGCTGCCCTCCGGCGGCGGGGCCGCGCCCGCGCTGGAGAGCCAATGGATGTCCCAGGATCTCGAAGGCGCTCTTCTGAAGGCCAAAGCCGAACACAAGGTCGTCCTCGTGGACATCTACGCCGAGTGGTGCGCCTCCTGCCACGAGCTGGATGATAAGACCTGGTCAGATGCTCAAGTGAAAGCCTGGATCCAGGCCAACACCATCGCCGTCCGCATTGACACCGACGCCGTGCGCAAGGACCTCGCCATCAAGCTTAAGATCGGTAGCTATCCCACAGTCCTGGTGCTCGACGCCGAGGGCCAGGAGCAGAAGCGCATCCTTGGCTACCAGCCCCCGGCGGAGATGCTGGCTTTCCTGAAGAGCCGCTGAACGCCTAGTGGGCGCCTTTGGCGGCCTGCTCCTCCCTGATGAGCTGACTGAGGCGCTGTCCCACCATGCCTTGGGTGTATCCGATATCCAGGGTTGCGAGATGGCCTGTGCGATCCACGACCATCATGACGGGCAAGCTATCGATCACACCGATGAAGTGGCCTGGGTTCTCATCGCCAGGGCCTGAAACACCGAGAGACAAGGGCATCTCCTTGAAGCTGCCAGCGTTTTCCATCTGGAACCGGCGGATAGCGGCCCAGCCGCCGAGGGAGGTGGCGTCCTCCGTCATCCGGTTGGCGTCGTAGTTGATGGCCCACACCTCGAAATCGTAGCGGTCTTTGACCTTTAGGACCTTGGCCATCTCCATGAGCATCCTGGCGGAGGGCTGGCATCGGTATCCCCATAGGCCGATGATCACGAGCTTGCCCCTGAGGGAGGCGATAGAGACCCCTTTCTTGCTTTCATCGTAGAAGGTGACGGCGGACAGGTCTGGCCGCTCTCCAATGGGGAATGTCTTGATACCCCAGTGGTAGTTGCGAGTCGCATCCAGGGTCGCTCCCCGCTCGCCTCGTGTGAGCCGAGGGTCATTCTCGATAGTCAGCTGCGGGCAGATAGGTGAATCCGGCTTGTCGGAATTGATGTAATAGCCTTGAGCTGAAAGAGGAAGGGCGAGGAGCGTGGCTAAGGCGATCTTGGGCAACATGTGGCCTCTGGTCGAGTGGTTGATACTCCATGCTTCCTGCGAGGAGTCGATCAGTCAAGCAAGAGACATGAGAAGCGCCAGCCCCTCGTCCGTGCGGCTCAGGTACCAGGTCATGGCCTGGCCATCCACGAGTTCCACGCGGGCTTTTGGGAAGCGTTTACGCAACTCAGCGGTGTGGCGGGCGTTGAAGCGGTAGGGTTCGGTGGGGAGGAGGATGAGGGCGGGATCGAGCGCTTCGATATCGGCGTCGGTGAGCTGCGGATAGCGGTCCGGGCCGATGGGCGTGAAGCCCGCCTGCCGGGCGAGGTCGGCCACATAGGTGTCCGGTCCTGCTGCCATCCAGGGCTCGCGCCAGATGAGCGTGAGCGTGCGCGGACCCTTCTTGAGATGTTTCGGGAGCAAGGCCTTCAGCGACGCGACGCGCTTCGCGGCTTCCGCTTCGGCGCCCAGTGTTTCGCCCAATTCCTTCCATGCTGTGAGGCAGTCCCGGATGGCCTTCACTTCCAACACCATCCAGGGGATGCCCAGCTTGGTGAGCGCGTCGGCCACCGCTTTTGGATTTTCATCCTTCTCCAGGATCACGAGGTCCGGCGCCAGGGCCGCGATCTTCGCAAGGTCGGGATCCTTGGTGCCACCCACGGCGGGCACGGTGGCCCGGATCCATTTGGGCGCGATGCAGTAGCGGGTGCGCCCCACGAGCCGCATGGCGAGCCCCCACTCCGCCAGCAGCTCCGTGACGCTGGGGACGAGGCTGACGATGCGTTGGGGGTGGTGAGGCTTGAGGCTTGAGGCATTAGGGGCCGGAACGGACCGGCCTTGCCTCAGGCCTCGCGCCTCAAGCTTCAGGCCTGAGTGCGGATCCACCGCTTTGCCGCGCCCCACATCGCAAAGTTCCAGCACGGGACAGTCCCCGCAATCGGGCTTGCGGGCGTCGCAGGTCCGCCGTCCATGGAAGATCAGCTGGTGATGCAGCTCGATCCAGTCTTCGCGGGGAAAGAGGCGACAGAGATCCTCCTCTACCTTCTCCGGCGTCTTCGCGGCGCTCAGGCCCAGGCGCCGCGCCACGCGGAAAATGTGGGTGTCCACCGCCAGCGCGGGCACGCCGAAAGCGTTGGCGAGGACCACATTCGCCGTCTTCTGTCCCACGCCCGGCAGGGCCGCCAACGCCTCGGCATCGCCCGGCACATCGCCGCCATGCCGCGCCATGAGCGCCTGTCCCAGGCCCAGCAGGTTCTTCGCCTTGTTGCGGTAGAAGCCTGTGGAATGGATGAGCGTTTCCAGCTCCGGCAGCTTCGCCTTCGATAGCGCGGCGGCGTCCGGGTAGCGCTTGAACAGCGCGGGCGTCGTGAGGTTCACGCGGGCGTCCGTGCACTGGGCGCTGAGGATGGTGGCCACCACGAGCTGGTAGGGGTCCGCGTGGTCCAGCGCGCACTTCGCGTCGGGATAGGCGGCCCGCAGCCGGTCCTGGAGTTCCTTCAACTTGGCTTTCGTCCAGCGCATGGCTTCATCATGACGCGACCCCGCGAGAGTCGGCGATAATGAAGGGCTGGAGGGAGCCATGGCGCACGAGCCGACGGGCCGCCTGGACTGCAACGAGACGGCCACCCATTACCGGGAGCTGGTCCGGACGAACATCGAGAAGCTGGGCTTCGCGCCGGGTCTCGCCGTCATCCTCGGCTGCGACGACCTCGGCTGCATCACCTACCACCGCTGGCTGCTGAAGGACTGCGAGGAGCTGGGCGTGGACGCCAAGAACATCGCGGTGAAGAAGGGCATCGAGCTGGTGCAGACCATCGCCCGCCTGAACCAGGACGACAAGACCCATGGCGTCTTCATCTTCTATCCCTTGCGCTATCCCGAGCTGAAGGACGACGAGATCATGGACCTCGTGGATCCCGACAAGGACATCGAGGGCCTGCACGCCACGAACATCGGCTACCTGAACAAGTACAAGAAGCGCCTGGACGGCGGGGACAAGCGCTGCATGACGCCCTGCACCGCCCGCGCCGTGGTGAAGACCATCAAGCGCGGCTACGGCGATACCTGGCTCACGGGCAAGACTGTGCTCATCATCAACGACTCGCTGCGCATCGGCCGCCCGCTCAACGCGATGGTGGCGAACCTCAAGGGCACGCCCATCATCTGCCACGCGAACACGAATGTGAAACACCTGGAGCAGTTCATCAAGCTGGCGGATGTCATC
>DASRXV010000059.1:0-5046 GCA_035687325.1 Holophagaceae bacterium | reverse complement strand
CATGACATCGTCGTACTCGAGCAGGTGCTTGCGGATCTCCAGGTTCTGGGTCTCCACGCGCTTCTGGCTCTTCTCGATGGCTCTGGAGACCATGCCGGCCTCGATGGGCTCCTCGTCGCTCATGCCCAGCGTCTTCATGAGCGCCTGCATCTTCTCGCCGCCGAAGATGCGCATGAGGTCGTCTTCCAGCGAAAGGTAGAACCGGCTAGACCCGGGATCGCCCTGGCGGCCGGCGCGGCCGCGGAGCTGGTTGTCGATGCGGCGGCTCTCATGTCGCTCGGTGCCCAGGATGTGGAGCCCGCCCGCGGCGATGACCTCCACCTTCTCGGCCTCCGTGCGGCGGGCCATCTCTTCCACGAGGGCGGAGAACTCCGGGGTCTCCCTGCCTTCTTCGTCGTAGACGCCCACACCGCGCGCGGCGGCTTCGGCCTTCGCCATGTTCTCGGCGTTGCCGCCCAGCAGGATGTCCGTGCCGCGGCCGGCCATGTTCGTGGCGATGGTGACGGCGCCCTTGCGGCCCGCCTGGGCCACGATCTCGGCTTCCTTCTCATGGTGCTTGGCGTTCAGCACCGTGTGGCGGAGCCCGGCGGCCTTCAGCTCCTCGCTGAGGCTCTCGCTGCCCTCCACGCTGGGCGTGCCCACGAGCACGGGCTGGCCCTTGGCGTGGAGCGCCTTGATCTCCTCCACGATGGCCTTGGCCTTGCCCTTGCGGGTGGCGTAGACGATGTCCGCGTAGTCCTTGCGGACCATGGGCTTGTTCGTGGGGATGACGACCACATCCAGCTTGTAGGTGCTGTGCAGCTCGGCGGCCTCGGTCTCGGCCGTGCCGGTCATGCCGCTCAACCGCTTGTACATGCGGAAGAAGTTCTGGAAGGTGACGGTGGCCAGCGTCTGGTTCTCCGCGTTGACCTCCACGCCCTCCTTGGCCTCGATGGCCTGGTGGAGGCCATTGGACCAGCGGCGGCCGGGCATGAGCCGGCCCGTGAACTCGTCCACGATGACCACTTCGAGCCCCTTGCCGTCCTCCTTGGGGCGCACCATGTAGTCCACATCGCGCTTGTACATGTGGTGTGCGAGCAAAGCCTGGCTGAGGCCGTGCAGCGTCTCGATGTGCGCGGGGTCATAGAGGTTCGGGACGCTCAGGAGCTCCTCGGCGTGGCGCGTGCCGCCATCGGTGAGCACCACCTGCCGGTCCTTCTCCTCGATCTTGAAGTCCTTCTCCATCTCAAGGCGGGGGACGATGGCGTCGATGCGGTAGTACTTGGAGGTGTCCTCCTCCGACGCGCCCGCGATGATGAGCGGCGTGCGGGCCTCGTCGATGAGGATGGAGTCCACCTCGTCCACGATGGCGTAGGTGAAGCCGCGCTGCGTGAAGTCGGCCAAGTCCCACTTCATGTTGTCGCGCAGGTAGTCGAAGCCCAGCTCGTTGTTCGTGGCATAGGTGATGTCGGAGCCGTAGGCGTCGCGGCGCTGCTGGTCGTCCAGCCCGTGCTGCACGATGCCGACGCTGAGGCCCAGCCATCCGTAAAGGCGGCCCATCCACTCGGCGTCGCGGCGCGCCAGGTAGTCGTTGACGGTGACGAGGTGCGCGCCCTTGCCCGCCAGGGCGTTGAGGTAGAGCGCGAGCGTGGCGGTGAGGGTCTTGCCCTCGCCCGTGCGCATCTCGGCGACGCGGCCCTCGTGCAGCACGATGCCGCCGATGAGCTGCACATCGAAGTGGCGCATCTTGAGCACGCGCTTGGAGGCCTCGCGGCAGACGGCGAAGGCCTCGGGCAGGATCTGGTCGAGCGTCTCGCCGCCTGCCAGGCGCTCCTTAAAGGCCGGGGTCATGGCCTTGAGATCCTCGTCGCTGAGGGCGGCGACATCCTCTTCCAGGGCGTTGATCAACTGGACCTTGGCCCAGTAGCGCTTCAGGTCCCGCTCGTTCTTGGAGCCGAAGACTTTTTTGAGGAGCTCATCCATCATGGCCGGTCCCGATCTCGTTCAAATGCGCGTCAAACCGTTGAGTGTAGCGTATTTCGCCTCTCCGGCCCACCCGGAAGCCCTGCCGGGGCCCTCCTGCGAACGCCTTTCCCTTGAGGGATTTAGAGCGGCAGGGCAAACTGGAGTTTTGGACCAGGAGAAACCATGGCCGTTGAGCGCACTTTCGCCATCGTGAAGCCGGATGCCGTCAAGGAAGGTCACGCCGGCGAGATCCTTACCGCCATCGAGCACAGCGGCCTGGCCGTCAAGGGCCTGAAGATGACCCGCCTGACGCCTGAGATCTGCAAGGGCTTCTACCACGAGCATGTGACCAAGGGCTTCTACCAGGAGCTCGAGGACTTCATGACCGAGGGTCCCGTGGTCCTGATGGTCCTGGAGGGCGAGAACGCCATATCCCGCTGGCGCGACCTCATGGGCGCCACCAATCCCGCCAACGCCGCCGAGGGTTCCCTGCGCAAGCGCTTCGGCGCCAGCATCGGCCGCAACGCCACCCACGGTTCCGACAAGCCCGAAGCCGCCGCGTTCGAAGTGAGCTACTTCTTCAACGCCTTCGAGCAACAGGCCTGAACCCGCGAAGGACCACGAAGTTGCAAAACCAAAGGGCCGCGAATTTGCGGCCCTTTTTCTATTCAGTAAGCGGCCGGATGGGGCCAAGTCCAGTCGCCCTCGCTGTCGTCGGCGCGACCCTCCTTGTCGGTGACCACCTTCCCGCCATCATCCTTGCCATCCCAGCCCACCGAGTAGAGGTCGAAGGAGCCGTCCGCGTTCCGTCGGTAATGGAGCGGAGCTCCAGTCGTGATGTCACACGGGATCTTCGCCAAGTAGGCAGGTGCCAACACCGTCATAGATCCCGGGTAGCCGCGGTGAGCCAGGCGGTAGCGTTCCAAGGCGCAAGCCACGATGGCCTCATCAAGCGCGTTCTGGCGGTAGGCCATCCGCTCGGATTGATTGACCATGGCCGGAAATGCGATGTTCCCAGCTAAATGATAGGGTCCGGGCTTGATGCTTGAGAGGCGGTTCAGCGCGTCCTTGAGAGACATCGCGTCAACCCTATGCATGTCCGGATCCAGCACCGGAAACCAGATTTCGACATCGAACCGGTCCGCGTTGAGCATGTTTTGGTAGGTCCACCCTTTCGGAACCAGAAGCCAATGCACCATCGTGCGGACCGGGTGAGGACGCACATGGAAGGACTCATCAAAATCGCTTAAATTCGGGGAGTTCATCTTCGCCTGCGCCCAGGACCCCGTATCGAGGCCTGCTTGGAATGTGAGGGCCGTGTATACCCGGTCGGACTCGACCGCACGCCTCTGTGAAACGATCAAGTTGATGCCCTGCAAAGCCTGCCCAAGAGCGGAGAGCTGGGCATCATTCCAGCGATGATCCGCCACCCCCTCCCAGACAGGCTGCATGGCGATACCTGTCAGAGCCATCTGCATCTGGCTCACCATGAAAGAGGGTTCGCGCTGGAGGTGTCGCGCGACATGGAGAATCGCAAGCGTGTCTTCCAGAGCTTCATCGGCCTTGCCCGCGTGCAACCGCGCCAGGGCGCGCAGACGCAGAGCGCGCGCGACTGCCCTGAAGGTGAACACCGCAGGTATCGCGTCCTGGGACATCTCAGGGTAGGTGTAGCGGATGGGGAATCGGCAGGCCGTTCGGCGGCTAGCACCAACCAGTTCATCGAGTTGGGACTCCCAAGGCGCGAACGAGGTTTCAAGATCCTTGGTTTTATAGCCCGCGGCCCAGGCATCCAGATCCTCGTGTTGTCCGAGACGCCAATCGGCGAACTTCGGCATCGGATCGGGCCACTTGAAATCCTTCAACAGTGATCCGTGCCCAGTGATGGCCGCTTCGACCAACGGTTCCTTCGCGAAATTGTCTGCGTCCGGGACTTCGGGCGGCGCGAGATTCAACCAGTCGTAGCGGTCACCCTTAGCGATGCGCTCGGCCTTCCACGCCTCCCAGGCCCGCTTGCCGCGCCAGTTCTCCTCCAGATGTAAGAGGGCCAGCAGCAATGTGACACCGCAGACGAGGTAAACCGATATGCGCAGAACCCGCTTCATGCCGCCCTTCCGGTCGCTTAGAGGTTTCCCGAAAGCTTAGCCAGGCCACCCTTCGCGGGTCAGCCTTCCTTCGTCGCTGTGAACGCGGCCTGGAAGAGGCGGCGGATACCGGGGATGAGGTCCACGCTGGCCATCTCAGCCTCCGTCACCCACTGGGTCCCAGCCGGAGCCGGGGGGATCTCTTCGTCAGGGGCCTTGGCTCTCAACAGGTGCGTGAGGTAGAGGCGCTGTTGGCCTTCGAGACTCTCCAGGCGGAAGAGCCACGGCGTGGGGAGGCGGCTGGTGCGCTCGTCGAAAACCACGGGCAGCGTGGCGGCGCGGTCCACCACGCGGAAGGGGATGCCCCAGGTCTGCTGGATCTGCGCCGTCAGCAGCGCGGAGGGCAGGAAACCCGGCGCCCAGGGCACCTGCACGGGCATGAGCAGGCCGCGGTGGGGCGTGTGGGGGTTGGGCACGAGCAGCACGCGGGGCTCCGCCTTCCCGTGGACGAGCACGCCCTCGATGAAGGTGGTGAGCAGCACGCGCCCTTCAGCCATGTCAGCGACCTCCCGCTTCGACCAGTTCGCTGAGGATACGCGCTTTGGCTTCGGTCACGGCGGCGACCACGGCATCGGGGGCCAGCTTCGAGAGCGTCTTGGTGCGGCGTTCCTTCAGTTCCACGATGCCGTCCTTGAGGCCCTTGGAGCCCACCATGATCCGCAGGGGGAAACCCAGCAGGTCGGCGTCCTTGAACTTGGCGCCGGGGCTGAGGCCCTCGCGCTCGTCGTGGAGCACCTCGAAACCCGCCTTCTCCAGCGCGGCTTCGAGCTCGTTCGCGACCTGAGAGACCTCCGCGTTGCCAGGATCGAGATTCAGCAGGTGCACCTGGAAGGGCGCGATGGGCCAGGGCCAGAGGATGCCGTCGTCGTCGTAGTTCTGCTCGATGGCGGCGGCGATGGTGCGCGTGATGCCGATGCCGTAGCAGCCCATGACCATGGGCTGGTCCTTGCCGTTCTCATCC